>NZ_JBSFIE010000086.1:0-1081 GCF_053597395.1 Streptomyces sp. NPDC001415 | reverse complement strand
GCGCCGCCGGTGAAGACGGTGGTCAGGACGTTGAAGGTGACGCCGCCGGCGGCGCGGGCCGGATTTTTGCCCCATTCGTCCCAGGCGACGAGGGCCTTGCCGGTCTCCTTCATCGCGGTGCGGGAGTCGCGGAGCCAGCTGGGCATGTCCTTGTCGGGGGTGGCCCAGAACGCGGCGGCGAAGGGGGTGGAGGAGATCGCCAGACCCGTGGCCAGCTTCGCCAAGCCGGTCCAGGCCTGCCCCGCCTTGTCCCAGCCGTCGGTGCCGACGAGGGTGCCGAGGCCCTTGATGGTGCCCCAGATGCCGTCGACGATGAACCCGTCCCAGACGAAGCTTTTGACCTGGTGCCAGGCCCAGGCCAGGCCGGTGTACTCGCGTTCCGCGTGGCCGCCCCACGGAGTCTCCTCGGCGTGCTGGAGAGCGTCCGCGGAGTATCCGTACATGCCGGGTTTGTGGCTGCCGTCATCCACGGTGAGCTTGCTGCCGCCGACCAGCGCGGTGATCTTGTCGTGGCAGGCGCGCTCGGCGTCGGTGAACGCGGAGACGGTCGCGCCGACGTCGCTCATCAGGCGTTCGTTGTGGTCGATCTTCTTCTGGTCGCGCCGCCAGTGATCGTCGCCGGCGATGCTGTCGGTGAACGCGAACGCTTCGGTGCGCAGGCTCTTCAACTTGTCGACCAGCGGCCGGACCGTGGTCTCGTACTCGGTCAGCGCCGCGGCCGCCTTCTCCAGATCGTCCGCGAAGTCGTCGGCCTTGGTCTTGACGGGCAAGGTGGTGGCGAACAGCTGGTCGGCCTCGGGGGCGTGGTAGCAGGCGGACAGGCCCTGGAACTCCTGGTGGACGTTGGACCCGCCGTCGCGGAACTCACCCGCCTGCTTGGTCAGCGCCGCCGCATCCTTGGTCAGCTGCTCCAGGTTGCCGGTGAACATCGGGATCCCGGCGGGCTCGATGACGTCCTTGTCGCTCACTTGCCCGCCCCCGCCTTATCGCCCGGCTTCTCGACCGGCTTGCCGTCCGCCCCGACCTCCTGGCCCTTGTCGTTGATGACGGGCTCCTTGACGGCCTGCTTCTGCTTGTTCGC
>NZ_JBSFIE010000085.1:0-1315 GCF_053597395.1 Streptomyces sp. NPDC001415 | reverse complement strand
CGCCTCGACAACAGCCTCCGCGCCAAGCTGCGCGAGTTCGGCAACAAACTCCCCGACACCCTCCGCAGCCGGACCACGCCGACTCACCAACAACACACTCCGCACCCCATGCACCACCACCAAATGCCGAGCAACGATCCGCCCCAGACCACCCGTACCGCCCGTGATCAGGACCGTACCGGACGGATCCCAGGCGAGGGTCTGCTGCGCCCGGGCACGAGCCAACCGCGGTACCAGCACCTCACCACCGCGCACCAGCAGTTCGGGCTCGCCCGATGCCAACACCCCCGGAATGAGCGCTACTTCACCACCGTCCTCCACATCCACCAGACCGAAACGGCCCGGATGCTCCGACTGCGCCGACCGCACCAGACCCCACACCGCCGCACCCGCAAGATCCACACCCGACACCGCACCCCGCGTCACAAACACCAAACGCGAGCTGGCGAACCGACCCTCCGCCAACCACGACTGGATCACACCCAACGCCCCCGCCACCGCGGCATGCACCGACTCCACCGTTCCGGCGGCTCCGATGGCCGGCGGGACGAGCACGATCTCGTGGGCGCCCGCTTCCGCGATGTCGTCGAGATCCGTGTGGGACTGGAGCGCGAGTCCGTCGAGGATGCCTTCGGCGTCCTTGCCCAGCATGGTGAGGGAGCCCACAGGCTCGCCAGCGAGGTGGATGCCGGTCCAGTCGACCTTGAAGAGGGAATCGCCGGCCTGCAACTGCCCGGCGCTGATCGGACGCACGGTCAGGGACCGTACCGAGGCCACCGGCGCGCCGGTGGTGTCCGCGATCGCGATCGACCTGTCGTTCCCGGTGACACGAATGCGGACCCGCACCCGGGAGGCACCGGACGCGTGCAGGGTCACCCCGCTCCACGAGAAGGGAACACCCCTCTCGTCCGGTCCTTCGCCACCCAGTAGCGCCGCATGCAGCGACGCGTCGAAGAGTGCCGGGTGCAGCCCGTAGGCGTCGCCGTTCATGCCGTCGGGAAGCCCGACCTCGGCATAGAAGTCATCGCCCGCCTTCCAGGCCGCCCGCAGGCCCTGGAACACCGGACCGTAAGCGAACCCGGCGTCCGCGAACCGCTCGTAGCAGCCCGCCACGTCGAGCGGCTCGGCGCCCTGCGGCGGCCACACCGCGGCATCGAACGACGGCGCCTCGACAACCGGGGCCAGGACACCGCTGGCGTGCAGCGTCCAGGGGCCCTCACCCTCACGCGCATGCACCGACACCGGCCGGCGACCCCCGTCATCGGACTCACCCACCCATACCTGCACCTGGACCGCGCCGTCCGACGCAGGCAGC
>NZ_JBSFIE010000084.1:0-1436 GCF_053597395.1 Streptomyces sp. NPDC001415 | reverse complement strand
GGGAGTTCGCTGCTTCAGAACAAACACAGTGGACGCGAGCAACTGAGGACAAGCCCTCGGCCTATTAGTACCAGTCAGCTCCACCCGTTACCGGGCTTCCACATCTGGCCTATCAACCCAGTCGTCTACTGGGAGCCTTACCCTCTCAAGGAGGTGGGAACACTCATCTCGAAGCAGGCTTCCCGCTTAGATGCTTTCAGCGGTTATCCTTTCCGAACGTAGCCAACCAGCCATGCCCTTGGCAGGACAACTGGCACACCAGAGGTTCGTCCGTCCCGGTCCTCTCGTACTAGGGACAGCCCTTCTCAATGTTCCTGCGCGCGCAGCGGATAGGGACCGAACTGTCTCACGACGTTCTAAACCCAGCTCGCGTACCGCTTTAATGGGCGAACAGCCCAACCCTTGGGACCGACTCCAGCCCCAGGATGCGACGAGCCGACATCGAGGTGCCAAACCATCCCGTCGATATGGACTCTTGGGGAAGATCAGCCTGTTATCCCCGGGGTACCTTTTATCCGTTGAGCGACGGCGCTTCCACAAGCCACCGCCGGATCACTAGTCCCGACTTTCGTCCCTGCTCGACCCGTCGGTCTCACAGTCAAGCTCCCTTGTGCACTTACACTCAACACCTGATTGCCAACCAGGCTGAGGGAACCTTTGGGCGCCTCCGTTACTCTTTAGGAGGCAACCGCCCCAGTTAAACTACCCATCAGACACTGTCCCTGATCCGGATCACGGACCGAGGTTAGACATCCAGCACGACCAGAGTGGTATTTCAACGACGACTCCACAACCACTGGCGTGGCCGCTTCACAGTCTCCCACCTATCCTACACAAGCCGAACCGAACACCAATATCAAACTGTAGTAAAGGTCCCGGGGTCTTTCCGTCCTGCTGCGCGAAACGAGCATCTTTACTCGTAGTGCAATTTCACCGGGCCTATGGTTGAGACAGTCGAGAAGTCGTTACGCCATTCGTGCAGGTCGGAACTTACCCGACAAGGAATTTCGCTACCTTAGGATGGTTATAGTTACCACCGCCGTTTACTGGCGCTTAAGTTCTCAGCTTCGCACGCCCGAAAGCGCACTAACCGGTCCCCTTAACGTTCCAGCACCGGGCAGGCGTCAGTCCGTATACATCGCCTTACGGCTTCGCACGGACCTGTGTTTTTAGTAAACAGTCGCTTCTCGCTGGTCTCTGCGGCCACCCCCAGCTCAGAGTGCAAGACTCATCACCAGACGTGGCCCCCCTTCTCCCGAAGTTACGGGGGCATTTTGCCGAGTTCCTTAACCATAGTTCACCCGAACGCCTCGGTATTCTCTACCTGACCACCTGAGTCGGTTTAGGGTACGGGCCGCCATGAAACTCGCTAGAGGCTTTTCTCGACAGCATAGGATCATCCACTTCACCACAATCGGCTCGGCATCAGGTCTCAG
>NZ_JBSFIE010000083.1:0-1569 GCF_053597395.1 Streptomyces sp. NPDC001415 | reverse complement strand
GGAGTTGCCGAAGCTCTGCTTGGCACCGTTGCCACTGAGCGACTTCGTGCTGCCGTGGTTCCCGATCGCCATCGCCTGCGGCGCGGCCACCATCGCGACACCGGACACTGCTGCGGCGACGGCCGCGGCCGACCACAACTTCTGCATGTCTACTCCTGCTGGTCTGATTCCACCGACGGGGATCTGTTAAGAGAAACGGAAAGAATCTCTTTAGGTTGCGTCCTGTCCCCCAGACAGAGCATTCTGGAATTCAACTCCGCCCGGCCGTGGTAATACGCAGTCACCACGACCGATGGTGAGGAAACATGGCTGAGACGCAGGATGCCTGGCGCCGGCAGACTTTCATCCCGATCACCCGGCGACAATTCGAGAGCGAGGCGGCGGCCGAACCCCTGTACGCGTCCCTGGTGCGTTCCTGGGCCGGTGACGGGCGTACGGTTCCGGGCCGTCCCGATTGGGAATGGAACCAGCTCGTCAACGGATTCTGCTGGCCTTCTTGAGCGCGGTGTTCTTGTATTGCGCCGCCGCCGGCGCCGGGCACGGCAAAAGACCGGACCCCCGGAATTCCCCGGTGATCCGGCCGTGGGGAGCAGGGTTCCGGACCGCCGAAGGGATTGGCAGCGGTCCGGCTGCTCTTGGGGAACCCGGGCTCAGTGGCCGCCCCGTCCGTTGCCGGAGAGGACCGGGACGTGCTCCAGGACGTGGGAGAGCGGCTCGTCGCCCTTGGCCTGGGTCGAGTTCTCGGTGCACTGCTGGTTCTGCGGCGCGGAGAGGACCGGCACGTCCTGGAGGGCGGAGACCGGCACGACGCCGGCGATCGAGGCGAGGTTGGCCTTGGCCGGCAGGGCGATGCAGGGCCTGTTGAACGAGCCCTGGATCAAGCCGATCTGCGGGCTCATGTTGCCGTAGGTGGAGGAGTTCCCGTACGCCTGCATCGCGCCGTTGCCGCTGACCGAGGTGGGGCCGCTGCCGTTGCCGGTCGCCATCGCCTGCGGCGCCATCGCGGCGGACGCGCCGACCACGGACACGCCGACGGCTGCTGCCGCCATAGCCTTCTTGATCACGCTGGTCCCTTTCTGGTGGATGCCCCATACAGAGCCACCTGCCCAACTGGACCGCTGTGTATTGGTTTCTGCCCACCACCCTTTCGGCCGTACAAAAATGAGACTGATCAGGTCTCAACTCTGTTTGCCGATTGGGATTATATGGAGATCCGATGCTGCACGCCGAACCGCCTTACAGGCCGCTTTGTTCGGTGTCCCTTCGGTCTCCCGGGGAATCGTTCGGGTGAAGCGTCGGAACCAAACCAGTACCGCGAAGTTGACCAGTGGGCAGTGCGGCGCAATAGATATGAGCGCAGCGCTGCACGTGCTCTCCATGCAGTACTGCACGTGCTCTCCGTCAAGAAAAGAGAAGTCCATGCTCAAGAAGGTTATGGCCGCGTCCGCTGCCACCGTTTCGCTCGTCGGTGCCTCCGCCATGCTGGCAGGCCCGGCCATGGCGATCGGGAACCACGGCGGCACGACTTCGTTCAGCGGAAACGAGGCGAAGCAGAGTTTCGGCAACTCG
>NZ_JBSFIE010000081.1:0-2015 GCF_053597395.1 Streptomyces sp. NPDC001415 | reverse complement strand
AAGGAACGGACGCTTCCTTCGTACTCACCCTCGCGGGCTTTCCTCCGGGCGCTTCCCTCCGGTATTTCGTGTTCCGACTCTATCAGACTCTTTCGCGTCCGATTTCCTCGGCGCCTTTCCGGTTCTCCCTCTCGGGTTTCCCTTTCCGGCGGCTCCGACTCTATCAGATCCTTTCGGTCCTGATTCCCGGTCGAAATCGGGGTGTCTTCCCGGCTGTTGGGCCGTTCCGACGTCCCGAACTCTAGCGGATCCTTCCGGCGATTCGTAATCGAGTCTTCCGGTTCGACCGGGAATTGAATTCGGCATGCCGAAAGCGCTCCCGGTCGGGAGATCGTGCTGAGTTGGGGTTGCCGCAGAACCTGCGGCGAATGGTTGCCTCGGAGCCATCCCGGCTGCGTGACAACTCGGAGAACATTACACGAGGTGCTGCCGCACTCCATCCAGCCCCCTCGCTTCACGGGGCGGGCCCCAGGGCCCCCGGATGTGCCGTCCTTCGATTGCTGACCGCGCCCGTGGCTGGTCGCGCAGTTCCCCGTACCCCTTCAGTTCCCCGCCCCCCCCTTGAAGGGGCTCGCCCCCCCAGCCCCCGTTTCGGCTCGACTTGCGGTTGCCGCTGCGTCAACTCCTAACGTCGTCTCTGTGGCCGGAGACGGACTCCGGCCCGGCGATGGGAGACACGGTCATGGCCTGGTCGATCGCGGATGTGGCTCGGCTGTCCGGGGTGACGTCCCGGACTCTGCGGCACTACGACGAGATCGGGTTGCTGCCCCCGGCCTGGATCGGGAGCAACGGGCACCGCTACTACGAGGAGGCCGATCTGTTGCGGCTGCAGCAGATCCTGCTCATGCGGGAGCTGGACCTGGGGCTCCGCGAGATCCAGGCCGTGCTCGACAGCCAGGTCGACCGCGTAGCCGTACTGCGTGAGCACCACCGGCGGCTGCTGACGGAGCGGGACCGGCTCAGCACCCTGGCCCGCACCGTCGACCGCACCATCGCCGAACTGGAAGAAGCAGAGGAGAACAACGCCATGGCGAAGATCAACCGGCCGGAGAACCTGTTCGAGGGGTTCGAGCCCTCCGCCGAGCAGAACGAGAAGGTGCGCGAGCGCTGGCCCGAGGCGTGGGAGCAGTCCCAGCAGGCGGTCGCGGCGATGACCGCCGAGGACAGCGAGCAGTGGCAGCGGGAGGTCACGGCGCAGATGATCCGCATCGCGGAGTTCATGGTGGCCGGCACCCCGGTGGACGACCCCGCGGTCCAAGCCGAGATCGACGGCCACTACCAGAACGTCTGCCGCTTCTGGACGCCGAACGCCGTCGCGTACAAGGGACTCGCCCACACCTATGTCGACGACCCCCAGATGCGCGCCAACTACGACAAGATCGCCGTCGGTCTTGCCGTCTACCAGCGGGACGCGATGCTCGTCTACGCCGACGCCCGGCTGAGCTGAGCCACCGCTCCATCCGCCGGTAGACCGACCTCACGCACCGTCGGCCGACCGGCCGCACATGGCATCACCCAACACCCGGGGGGCTGCAGACCCCCGGCTGTACCCGGCGACCGCCGACTGGTCGCCGCGCCCAGCGCTTTTCGAGTCCGGCCGACCGGACCTCCCCGTAACCCCATTTGGGGCTTTTGGCAGCACACCGAAGCTATGCCTCGAATGCCCTCATGTCCGCTGTTCCAACTTCGTAACCGTTGCCGATGCGGCATCAACTCCGAGTCCGCCGGACACCTGGGAAATCGGGGATCCGGGCACGTCCGAGGGGATCGGCTGCGCGTTGCGCGTGCAATCTGCATTGGGTACACATGGACGGCGCGCCGCGTTGCGCGCGTGGTGTTCGTTCTGTCTGTCACGGGGGTGTGTGCGTGAAGTTCGACATGGGGTCCACGACTCTGTCCGATCTGGGGAAGAGCACGGACGGTTCGAGTTCTGATCTGGGCACGCTGATCCGGCAGTTGGTGGCGGCCGCGGAGCCGCTGGAGGGGAAGTTCAACGGGGCGGGGAAGGCCGCGTT
>NZ_JBSFIE010000080.1:0-2023 GCF_053597395.1 Streptomyces sp. NPDC001415 | reverse complement strand
CCAGGGGGTACCCCCATCGAGGGCCTTCCGGCGCCTTGCGATCGCACGCACCAGACGCCGCGGTCTGATCCGGGCGGGGTTTAGACACAGGCTCTCACAGGCTGGGGACAGGCCGACCACACAGGTGTGACAGCGGCCCTGGCGAGGGTCGCGGTATGCGAACCGAACCCTCTGCCACGAGCGCCGCCGGTACGGCCCGTGCCGGGTGCGCCCCGAGCGCCGCGACCGCGCCTCACACGGTGGACCCGGCGCATCCGGCGGCCCTTCCGGCCCGCCGCCACCTGCCCGTCCAGCCGGCCGGCACCCTCGTGCTCGACGTGACGATCCCCGTGTACAACGAGGAGCGTGACCTGGAGCGCTGCGTACGGCGGCTGCACGAGCACCTCGCGCGGACCTTCCCGTACGGCTTCCGGATCACGGTCGCCGACAATGCCAGCGTCGACTCGACTCCCTTGATTTCCAAGAGACTTGAGCGCGAGATTCCCGAGGTGCGGGCCTTTCGTCTTGAGGAGAAGGGGCGCGGGCGGGCGCTGCGTGCCGTGTGGTCGGCCTCGGACGCGCCGGTGCTCGCGTACATGGACGTGGACCTGTCCACCGACCTCAACGCCCTGCTGCCGCTGGTCGCGCCGCTCATCTCCGGGCATTCGGACCTCGCCATCGGCTCGCGGCTGGCCCGTTCCTCGCGGGTGGTGCGCGGCGCCAGGCGGGAGTTCATCTCGCGTACGTACAACCTGATCCTGCGCGGCTCGCTCGCGGCGCGGTTCTCCGACGCGCAGTGCGGGTTCAAGGCGATCCGGCGCGATGTGGCCGAGCGGCTGCTGCCGATGGTCGAGGACACCGGCTGGTTCTTCGACACCGAGATGCTGGTGCTCGCCGAGCGGGCCGGGCTGCGGATCCACGAGGTGCCGGTGGACTGGGTCGACGACCCGGCCAGCACCGTGCACATCGTCAGTACGGCGATGGACGACCTCAAGGGGGTGTGGCGGGTCGGGCGGGCGCTGGCCGTCGGGGCGCTGCCGCTCGACCGGCTCTCGCGGCCGTTCGGCGACGACCCGAGGGACCGGCAGCTCAGCGGGGTGCCGGGGGGCCTGGCCCGCCAGGTCGTCGGGTTCTGCGTGGTCGGCGCGCTCTCCACGCTCTTCTACCTCGCCCTGTACTCGGTCTCGCGCATCGCGATGGGCCCCCAACTCGCCAATGGCGTGGCCCTGTTGGTGTCGGCGGTGGCGAACGTGTCGGCCAATCGGAGGCTCACCTTCGGGGTACGCGGCCGGGACCGGGCGGTACGTCACCAGGCGCGGGGCCTCGCGGTCTTCGCCATCGGCCTCGCGCTCACCAGCGGCTCGCTCGCGGCCCTCGACGCGGCCACCCCGGACGCCGCGCACTCCACCGAGGTGGCCGTCCTGGTGGCGGCGAACCTCGCGGCGACGATCCTGCGCTTCCTGCTGTTCCGCGCCTGGGTCTTCCCGGACCGCACCACTTCTCCCGATCACCCGAAGGGCGACGCATGATGAGCACGACCTCCTGCCAGGCCGAACCGTGTGAGGGGGTCGCGGCGCGCGGGCGCCGGGCCGCCGGGAGCCGGCTGTGGCGCGGCCGCCCCGACGACCCGGCCTGGGTGCGGCCCGCGTTCCTCGCGGTGCTCGCCGCCACCTTCGCCGGCTACCTGTGGAACCTCAGCGCCTCCGGGTACGCGAACTCCTTCTACTCGGCGGCCGTCCAGGCGGGCAGCCAGAGCTGGAAGGCCTTCTTCTTCGGCTCGCTCGACGCCGCCAACGCCATCACCGTCGACAAGCCCCCGGCCGCGCTGTGGCCGATGGCCCTGTCCGTACGCCTCTTCGGCCTCGGCTCCTGGCAGATCCTGCTGCCCGAGGTGCTGATGGGTGTGGGCACGGTCGCCGTGCTGTACGCGGCCGTGCGGCGCCGGTTCAGCCCGGCCGCGGGGCTGATCGCGGGCGCGGTGCTCGCGCTGACCCCGGTCGCGGCTCTGATGTTCCGCTTCAACAATCCGGACGCGCTGCTCGCG
>NZ_JBSFIE010000079.1:0-2168 GCF_053597395.1 Streptomyces sp. NPDC001415 | reverse complement strand
TTCGACGAGTCCACGGTGGCATCGATGGCGGACCGCCTGGTGCGGCTGCTCGAACAGGTCGCCCAGGAACCGGAGTTGACGGTCGGCGCGATCGACGTGCTGTCCGACGGCGAGCGCCGCGCCCTCGCCGGCGCCAACGGCGCCCCGGCCACCGCCCTCGGCGACACCACCGTCCCCGCCTGCTTCGAGTCCCAGGCGGCGCGGACGCCCGAGTCGGTGGCCGTGGTGGCCGGTGCCACCGAGCTGACCTACCGGGAGCTGAACGAGCGGGCCAACCGGCTCGCCCGTGAACTGATCGCCCGTGGCGCGGGACCCGAGCGCCTGGTGGCCCTCGCCCTGCCGCGCAGTGAGGCGATGGTCGTGGCGCTGCTCGCGGTGCTCAAGTCCGGCGCCGCCTATCTGCCGGCCGAACCGCCACACCTCGCCGGGGCCGTACTCCTGGTCACCGACACGGCCACCGCCGGCACGCTTCCGGACGCAGCCCTGCCGCGTCTTGTCCTGGACGAGCCGGTCACCGTGACGGCCCTCGCCGCGCACAGCGGGGCCGACCTCGACGACGGCGACCGCGCCGCGCCGCTGCTGCCCGGCCACCCCGCGTATCTGCTCTCCGGTGTCACCGGCGTGCACGGCGCGCTGGTCAACCGGCTCACCTGGTATGCCGACGCGTTCCCCGAGCAGCGCACGGCGGCCGTGCTCGCGACCACGCCCGCCACCGGCATCGACGGGCTCACCGAACTGCTCGCGCCGCTGCTGTCCGGCGGCTCGACGGTCCTCGCCGCACCGGGCGTCACGGAGAGCGTGTCCGCCCTCGCCGATACCGTGGTCCGGCACCGCATCGCGCGGCTCACCGTGGCCCCCGGCCGCCTCGGCGCCCTCGCCGCGAGCGAGGAACTGCCCCGCATGACGGACGCCACCGTGTGGATGTGCGGCGACCAGCGCCTGGACGCGGCGGCCGTCGAGCGGTTCCGCACCAGTCTGCCCTCGGCACGGCTCGTCACCTTCTACGGATCCGCGGCGGCCGGCGCCGTCGCGGCCCCCGGCGACCGGACCGAGCACGGCACGGACGTCCTGATCGGGCGCCCGGTGCGCGACACCGGCGCCCTGGTCCTCGACGAGGGAATGCGGCCCGTGCCGGTGGGTGTCGTGGGCGAGCTGTATCTGACCGGTGCCGGACTCGCCCGCGACCACGCGGCCCGGCCCGGCGAGACCTCCTCGCGCTTCGTGGCCTGCCCGGTCGGACCCGACGGGGCCCGGATGTACCGGACGGGCGACCGGGCGCACTGGACCACCGACGGACAGCTCGTCCTGGCCGGACGGCACGACGAGCCGGGCCAACTGACGGTACTGGCACCGCAGTTGGACGCGACGGCCGCTCCGCGCGAGCCGCGCGACCCGGTCGAGGAGGCCCTGTGCGGGCTCTTCGCTCAGGTCCTCGGCGTGGAGACGGTCGGGGTCGACGACAGCTTCTTCGACCTCGGCGGGCACTCCCTGCTCGCCACCAAACTCGTCAGCCGGGCACGCGCCGCGCTGCGCACCGCCCTGTCGGTGCGGGACGTCTTCGAGGCGCCCACCGTCGCCGAACTGGCCCTGCGGGCCAGGACCGGCGGCCGGCCGAGGCCCGCGCTCGCCCCGGCCCCCCGCACCAGTGGCCTCCCGCTCTCCTCGGCCCAGAGCCGCCTGTGGTTCCTCAACCGGCTCGACCCGGAATCGGCCGCCTACAACATGCCGCTCGCCGTCCGTCTCACCGGCGCCCTCGACGTGGCGGCCCTGGACGCGGCGCTCGGCGACGTGGTGGCGCGGCACGAGAGCCTGCGGACGGTGTTCCCCGAGGTCGACGGCGAGCCCCGCCAGGTGGTCCTCGACGCCGGTGAGGCGTGGAGCGGACTGCGCGTCCAAGAGGTGACCGAGGAACAGCTCGCCGAGCTGACCCGGGCCGAGGCCGACCGCGGTTTCGACCTGACCTCGCAGATCCCCCTGCGCGCCTTCCTCCACCGCACCGCCACCGACGAGCACGTCCTGCTCCTGATGCTGCATCACATCGCGGCCGACGGCTGGTCGCTCGCCCCGCTCGCCCGTGATCTGTCGCGGGCGTATGGGGTGCGGTGTGGTGGTGGGTCGGGTGGTTGGGCTGGTTTGCCGGTTCAGTATGCGGATTTCGCTGTGTGGCA
>NZ_JBSFIE010000078.1:0-2186 GCF_053597395.1 Streptomyces sp. NPDC001415 | reverse complement strand
GCTACTAGGGCGTTTCGGCAACGCGGCATGGGGGTCCCCCCTGGCCCTTAAGGCCTTGGGGGAGTGCGTGCCAGACGCCACGGGCCCGGGCGGGGCTCAGACACAGGCTCTCACCCCCTGCGGGACGGTGACAGGGCGGAGCCGTCCGAGCTCCAGCTGGACCTACTGGGCCAGATAGCCACCGTCCACCGGCAGTACGGCCCCAGTGATGAACGACGCCTCGTCACAGGCCAGGAAGCGGATCGCGGCGGCCACCTCGGCCGGTTCGCCGATCCGGCCCATCGGGTGCATCCTCTCGATCGCCGCCAGGTACGCGGGACCCCCGGGTTCCTGCGGCAGCCTGCGCACCCGCTCGGTCCGCACGGTGCCCGGCGCCACCGCGTTGACCCGGATCCCGTGCGCCGCCCACTCGACAGCCAGGTGCATGGTCAGCCCGGTCGCCACGAACTTGGCGGGGCCGTATGTACTCTGACCCCGCTGTCCGGCCAGGCCGGAGATGGAGGACAGGCACACAATGGCACCACCACCGTTCGACGCCATCGTCTCGATCGCATACTTACAGGTCAGGAACATGCCCTTGCCGTCGATCGCCATCACCTCGCCCCAGTCATCCGCACTGGCCTCGGTGATGTCGAGCAGCGGGATGATCCCGGCGTTGGCCACCAGGACGTCGAGCCGTCCGTACTGGTCGACCGCCGCCGCGATCATGGCGCCGGCGTCCTCGGGGACCGACACGTCACCCGTGACGGCCGCCACCTCGAAGCCCTCGTCGGCCAACCGGGCGACCACCTTGTCGAGCGCCACGGCGTCCCGGTCGGTGAGCACGAGCCGGGCGCTCTCCCGGGCGAACAGCTCCGCCGTCGCCTCTCCGATGCCGTGCGCCGCGCCGGTGATCACGCAGGCCTTCCCGGCCAGTGTCCCGTGGGCCGCGCTGCCGTCAGTACGCATCCGTGCTCTCCTTCTCGTCCTCACGGTCCGCACCGTTCTCGCGGGCCTTGCCGTTCTCGCCGTCCACGACATGGACCGCCGTCACCGCGCCATGAGCCGCCGATCCCACCAGTGACCGGTACTTCGCCATCACGCCGTGCCGGTAACGGGGCTCCGGTGCACGCCAGTCGGCCGCCCGCGCGACCAACTCCCCCTCTGCGACCTCAAGTCGGACGCCGCGGCCAGGCAGATCAAGCGTGATGACATCCCCGTCCCGGACATGGGCGATCGGCCCTCCGACGGCGGCCTCCGGCGCGAGGTGCCCCACCATCAGCCCCCGGGTGGCTCCGGAGAACCGCCCGTCCGTCACCAGCGCCACCGACTCCCCCAGCCCGCGCCCCACGATCGCCGCGGCCACCCCGAGCATCTCCCGCATACCGGGGCCACCGCGCGGACCCTCGTACCGGATCACCACCACATCGCCCGGGCGTATCGCGCCCGACTGCACGGCGGCCATGGCGTCCTCCTCGCAGTCGAACACCCGGGCCGGGCCGGTGTGCACCGGACGGACGTGCGACGTCGCCTTGACCACCGCGCCCTCGGGGGCCAGGGAGCCGCGCAGCACCAGCAGAGCCCCGTTCGGGCTCAGCGGACGCGCCACTTCCACGACGACGTCCTGACCTGGATCCTCCTCGGCCTCTGCGGCCTCCTCGCCCAGAGTGCGCCCAGTGACCGTCGGCGTGGTCCCGTCGACGAGGCCCGCATCGACGAGACGCCGGGCGACGAGCGCCGTGCCGCCCGCCCGGTCCAGGTCGACGGCCGTGCGGCGGCCGAACGGCTTCAGGTCCGTGATCACCGGCGTATGCGCGCTGTAGGTGTCGAAGTCGGCGAGGTCCACGGGGACATGAGCCTCACGCGCGATCGCCAGCAGATCCATGACGACCAGGCGCCGGACGCGGTCGGGTCGGCGCAGTGCGAGCAGGACGGCGGGGGCGGTGCCCGCGTCGATGGCGACCACCGCTGCCGTGGGTTCGCCGAGTGCGTCGAGCAGCCCTTCGGCGTCGGCGGCGAGGGTGCCGGCGTCGTAACCCTCGACGGCACGGGCACTGGCACCGAAGCCTCGCAGATCCGGGGCGATGACCCGGTACTGCCCGGCCAGCCGGGCCATGATGCCGCTCCAGAGCTGCCAGGTGTGGGGGAAGCCGTGCAGCAGGAGAACAGCAGGTCCCTCCCCGGCGATTGCGACGTTGAGTTGGACG
>NZ_JBSFIE010000077.1:0-2391 GCF_053597395.1 Streptomyces sp. NPDC001415 | reverse complement strand
GTGTTGCGTCCGAAGGTGGATGCGGCGTGGCATCTGCATGAGGCGACCCGGGGTCTGGATCTGGACGCGTTCGTGGTGTTCTCGTCCGTGGCCGGTACATTCGGCAGCGCGGGTCAGGGCAACTACGCCGCGGGCAATGCTTTCTTGGACGCGTTGGTGGGTCACCGTCGTGCGGTGGGTCTGCCGGGGGTGTCGCTGGCGTGGGGTCCTTGGTCCCAGGACAGTGGGATGACCGGTGGTCTGACCGATGTCGATGTCCAGCGGATCGCCAGGCAGGGTATGCCGCCGCTGTCCGTCGAGGAGGGTCTGGCCCTCTTCGATGCCGCGCTGGGATCGACCGAGCCCACGGCGCTGCCCGTCCGCCTGGACCTCGCGGCGCTCCGCGCGCAGGGCGAGCCCCAGCCACTGCTGCGCGGCCTGATCCGCACCGCGAGCCGGCGCACGGCGGCGGCCGCGACGGAGGGCGACGCCTCGGCTGCCTTCGCACAGAGGCTGACCGGCCTGTCCACGGCAGAGGGACGCGAGGTCGTACTGGACGCCGTGGGCGGCCAGGTCGCGGTGGTCCTCGGGCACGCCGGCGGCACGGAGATCGACCCGGACCGCGCCTTCCTGGACCTCGGCTTCGACTCCCTGACCGCGGTCGAACTCCGCAACGGCCTGAGTGTCCTCACCGGAATCCGTCTGCCGGCGACCCTGCTCTTCGACTACCCGACGCCGGCGGAGCTCGTCGACCACCTCCACGCCCGGATCGCACCCGAGTCGCCCTCCGGACCGGAGGCACTCCTGGGCGAACTCGAAAGGCTGGAGAAGACCTTCGGCGGGCTCGACGTCACGGAGGAGGTCCACGAGCAGATAGCCGGCCGCCTGGAGGTCCTCAGGGCGAAGTGGGACGCCCTGCGGGACACCCCCGCGGCAGCCGGGCACGACGACTCCCGTTCCGACGGGGACTTCGACTTCGAGTCCGCCTCCGACGACGAGGTGTTCGACCTCCTCGACAACGAAATCGGCCTCTCCTGAACCGAAGGGACCACACACGACGCCCCTCCCGGCCGCGCGCCGGGAGGGGCGTTCTTTCGTGCAGTGCGTCAGGGCTTCTCGGCCGGCAGGCCGGTCAGTCGACGAGCAGGGTCTCCCGCAGGCGCTCCACGAACTGCCTGCCCAGTCCCAGTCCGTCCTGGAGATAGGCGTCGAAGGTGCCGAAGCGGGCCTTGACCTCGTCGAAGGAGGTGTTCAGGTACTCGGCCCTGGCGTCCAGGATCGGCTTGAGGCGGGCGGCCATCTCGGGGGTCTGCTTGGCGAGGGTGGCGGCGTTCCGCGCCGCGAGGTAGTCGTTGGTGGCCAGGTAGTCCCGCAGGACCGTGTCGCGGTCCACGCCCAGGGCCGTGAGCAGGGCGGCGGTGGCCCAGCCCGTACGGTCCCTGCCACCCTCGCAGTGGTAGGCCAGCGGGGAGGAGCGGGGGGCGTTGGCGAGACTGAACAGCGAACGATAGGCGTCGAGCGCGGAGGGCCTGGAGACGAGCCACCGGTAGGAGCGGGTCATCATCCGCTCGGACGCGGCGGCCGTGGCGGGCATTTCACGCTTGACGTCGCCGCCGAAGACATCGGCGGCGACATAGCGTGCGCCCGCGGGCACGCGGTCGGGGTCCTCGGCGCGTTCGCCCGGCATGCGCAGGTCGACGTCCGTACGGATGCCCAGGCGCTGGAGCTTGGCCAGGTCGGCGTCGGTGAGCGCGTGCAGGTCGTTGGTGCGGTACAGCACGCCCATCTTCACCCACCGGCCGTCGGCGGTGCGGTGGCCGCCCGCGTCGCGGAAGTTGGGCGCGCCCTCCAGGTGTAACGAGCGGTCGGCGAGGGTGAGCGGGTCGCCCTGGTCGGGGACGAGGCGGAACCACTGCCGGTCGGCGGGGGGCAGTCCACGTACGGTGACGTCGGCCTCGGCGCCGCCGTAGGCAACGATCCTGTCCCCGAGGTAGACGGTGACCGAACCGACCGCGGGCGCTTTCCAGGACACGGCGAACGAGCTGTCCGGCCGCTGGGTGACCTTGGCGTCGGTGAACGGAATGCCGGGTGCGGTGAGCGATGTCCGTGGCGCGTGCCGGGGCGCTGCTCCGGCGGGCGCGGCGAGGGGCTCGGCCGAGGCGTGGGGCGCGGTGAGCCCCACCGCCGACACGGCGGCCACGAACGATACGGCGAGGTGGCGGGCGGCTTGCACCGCCGCCGTGGAATGGGAGTTCATGACGGGACTTTATGGCCCGAAATGATGCGGGATTTTCTAGTGTTGGCGCAGTGTGTCGAGCTCCGTAGGCAAGCGGGCCGCGCACGCCAGGGCTCACTGCTGAGCGCCGCCGTGGAACTACCCGACGGTGACTGTGTGTTGTTCACCACACGCCT
>NZ_JBSFIE010000076.1:0-3454 GCF_053597395.1 Streptomyces sp. NPDC001415 | reverse complement strand
CATCACCCGAACGCGCCACCCGACCCGACGGCCAGAACCGCTCACGCTGGAACGCATACGTCGGCAGATCCACCCACCGCGCACCCGAGCCGGCGTACAGCGCCGCCCAGTCCACGCTCGCACCCCGGACGTACAGCTGCGCCAGGGCACCCAGCAGCGCCGCCTCCTCCGGCCGGTCCTTGCGCAGTACGGGAGCAAGCGCGGCGTCGTCCGGTAGCGACTCCTGTGCCATCGCGGACAGCACACCGTCCGGGCCGAGTTCGAGGTAGCGCGTCACCCCTTCCGCGTGCAGAGCCCGTATGCCGTCCGCGAAACGCACGGCTTCGCGGACGTGCTGGACCCAGTAGTCGGCCTGGCCGAGCTGTTCGGGCCCGGCGAGTCGGCCCGTCAGGTTCGACACGACGGGGATCGTGGGCGTGCCGAAGGACAGCCGTGCCACCACCGCGCGGAAGTCGGCCAGCATCGGTTCCATCAGCGGCGAGTGGAAGGCGTGCGAGACCCGCAGCCTGCTGGTCTTGCGGCCCTCCGCTGCGAAGTGCGCCGCGACGGCCAGCACCGCGTCCTCAACACCGGAGACCACCACCGACGACGGACCATTGACCGCCGCGATCGACACCCCACCCGTCAAGTGCGGAAGAACCTCCTCCTCCGTCGCCCTGATCGCCACCATCGCCCCACCAACGGGCAGTTGCTGCATCAACCGGCCCCGGGCCGCCACCAGCGCGCAGGCGTCCGGGAGGGAGAAGACGCCCGCCACGTGCGCCGCGGCGACTTCACCGATCGAATGCCCCGCCACGAAATCGGCGCGCACGCCCCACGATTCCGCCAACCGGTACAGCGCCACCTCGATCGCGAACAACCCGGCCTGGGCGTACACGGTCCGGTTCAGCAGCTCCGCGTCCTCACCCCACACCACGTCCCGCAGCGGACGGTCCAAGTGCTCGTCCAAAGAAGCGCACACCGCGTCGAACGCCGCCGCGAAAACCGGATAACGGCCGTACAACTCCCTCCCCATCCCCAGGCGTTGAGACCCCTGGCCCGAGAACAAGAAGGCCGTCTTCCCCGCGCCGGACATACCTTCCGCAAGTCCGGCGTCGGCTTCGCCCGCGGCCAGTGCGGACAGGGCGAGCACCAGTGCTTCGCGGTCCTCACCCCACACCACCGCGCGGTGCGGGAAGCTCGACCGTCCTGTCACCAGTGAGTGGCCGATGTCCCGCGCGGACCGCCCGTCGCGGCCGGCGACGAGGGGCAGCAGGCGTGCCGCCTGGCCACGCAGCGCGGCCTCGTTCTTGCCGGAGAGCACCCACGCCAGCGCGCCGGGCTCGATCACCGGGGTATCCGGTTCGGTGTCGGCAAGGTCGGGTTCGGGTTCGGGTTGTTCCAGGATCACGTGCGCGTTCGTACCGCTGATCCCGAACGACGACACACCCGCACGACGCGGCCCGTCCCCCCGCTCCCACTCAACCGCAGACCTCAACAGCTCAACCGCACCCGCACCCCAGTCAACATGCGACGACGGCACATCCACATGCAACGTCCGCGGCAACACACCATGACGCATCGCCAACACCATCTTGATCACACCCGCAACACCCGAAGCCGCCTGCGCATGACCAATATTCGACTTCACCGAACCCAACAACAACGGCCGACCCCCCGACCGCCCCTGACCATACGTCGCCAACAACGCCTGAGCCTCGATCGGATCACCGAGCGTCGTACCCGTACCGTGCGCCTCCACCACATCCACATCCGCCGCCGACAGACCCGCACTCGCCAACGCCTGCCGAATCACCCGCTGCTGCGACGGACCATTCGGCGCCGTCAAACCATTCGACGCACCATCCTGATTCACCGCACTACCCCGCACGGTTGCCAAGATCCGGTGCCCGTTACGGCGCGCGTCCGACAAACGCTCCAACACCACCATCCCGGCGCCCTCGGCCCAACCCACACCATCGGCCCCATCACCGAACGCCTTGCAACGCCCATCCGAAGACAACCCACCCTGACGGGAGAACTCCACGAACGTCGTCGGAGTGGACATCACCGTCACACCACCCGCCAGAGCCAGCGAACACTCGCCCAGGCGCAGCGACTGCGCCGCCAAATGCAACGCCACCAACGACGACGAACACGCCGTATCCACCGTCACCGCCGGACCCTCGAAACCGAACGTGTACGACACCCGGCCCGAGGCGATACTGGCCGCACTGCCGTTGCTGCGGTAGCCCTCGAACTGGTCGCCGACGAGGAGGTCTTCGTAATCGGTGTACATCACGCCCGCGAAGACGCCGGTCCGGCTGCCGCGCAGTGACGTCGGGTCTATGCCCGTCCGCTCGATGGCCTCCCAGGCCGTCTCCAGCAGCAGCCTCTGCTGCGAGTCCGTCGCCAGCGCTTCCCGGGGGCTCATCCCGAAGAACTCGGGGTCGAACTCCGCCGCCTCGTGGAGGAATCCACCGGAGCGGGTGTACGAGGTACCGAATGCCTCGGGGTCCGGGTCGTGGAGGGCCTCCATGTCCCAGCCGCGGTCGGTGGGGAAGCCGGACACCGCGTCCACGCCCTCGGACACCAGCCGCCACAGGTCCTCGGGCGAGGTTACGCCGCCGGGGAAGCGGCAGCTCATGCCGACGATCACCACCGGGTCGTCGGCCGACCCTGCCGATGACGGCACCCGCGTCGGCAGCTCGACCTCCTCCTGCCCGCCGAACAGCTCGTCCAGCAGAAAGTCGACGAGCGCGCCGGCCGTGGGGTAGTCGAAGACGGCGGTGGACGAAAGCCGCATGTCCGTGGCCTTGTTGAGCCGATTGCGCAGCTCGACCGCGGTCAGGGAGTCGAAGCCGAGGTCCTGGAAGGCCCGGTCCGGGTCGACCGTCTCCGGACTCGCATGGCCCAGAACCACCGCGATCTGGGCGCGTACCAAGTCCAGTAGCGCCTCGCGGCGTTCCGCCGTACCCAGTCCGCTCAGGCGACTCACCAGGCCGGAGACGGCGGCCGAGCCGGCTACCGCCGAGCGCCGGGTGCGGGTCCTGATCAGGCCGCGCAACAGGGGAAGCACCTCCCCTTGCTCACGTAAGGTCGCCAAGTCGAAGCGTACGGGCAGGAGTTGGGCGTCGTCGGCAGCCAGCGCGGCGTCGAAGAGAGCCAGGCCCTCCTCGACGGACAGCGGCGGCATGCCCTGCCTGGCGATCCGCTGGAGGTCGACATCGGTGAGGCCACCGGTCATCCCACTGTCCTGGGACCAAGGACCCCACGCCAGCGACACCCCCGGCAGACCCAACGCACGACGGTGACCCACCAACGCGTCCAAGAAGGCATTACCCGCGGCGTAGTTGCCCTGACCCGCGCTGCCGAATGTGCCGGCCACGGACGAGAACACCACGAACGCGTCCAGATCCAGACCCCGGGTCGCCTCATGCAGATGCCACGCCGCATCCACCTTCGGACGCAACAC
>NZ_JBSFIE010000075.1:0-4571 GCF_053597395.1 Streptomyces sp. NPDC001415 | reverse complement strand
GTACGCCCCGGATCACCCAGATATCCGCGACCCACGCCGGTGCCCGCGACATACAGTTCGCCCGGCGTGCCGACGGGCACAAGACGCAGCGCGTCATCGAGGACATACAGGCGGGTGTTACGCACGACTCGGCCGATGGGCACACGCGTGCCCAGCTCACTGTCCGGGGTCAGGACGGCGTGGGTGACATCGTCGGAGCACTCGGTGGGACCGTAGGCATTGACCAGCGGAATACAGGGGTAGCGGGCAAACCAACGGCGGCACACATCGGCCGGCAACGCCTCACCCGTCACCACAAGGTGACGCAGGTCCGACAGCACGGGGAAGCCACCAGTGGCCTCCCACGCATCCAGCGCGGCCCGCAAAAGCGAAGGAACCACCTCAAGCACCGTGACCCGCCCGGCAGTTGCCACCCCGAACAGCGCATCAGGATCACCCGCCGTGGCCCGGTCCACCACCCGCGTCGTACCACCCACCATCAACGCGGCCAACATCTGCCACACCGAAATGTCAAACGTCACCGGCGCGTTATGAATCAGAGAGTCAGCCGACGACAGACCCAGGTCTTCCACCTTCGCGAGAAGATGGTTGACCATGCCCCGGCGATGAACCATCGCCCCCTTGGGACGCCCCGTCGAACCAGACGTATAAATCACATACGCCAAGTCATCACCACTGCCACGCAGCGGACCAAGAGCAGACAGGTCGGTCGAGTCGCTGTCGAACTCCCCGTCCAGCAGTACCAGTTGGAGCTCACCGTCGTACGCGGCCGCGATCTCTTCGGCCCGCTCCCGCTGCCCGGGGCCGACAAGGAGGACCCTCGCACCGCTGTCGGACAGGAGGCCCTCCTGGCGGGCGAGCGGTGCGTCCACGTCCAGCGGGAGCCATGCCCCGCCGGCCGCCAGCACGCCGAGCACCCCGCCCACGTACCGCGCACCGGGCTCCGAGAGGACCGCCACGAGCGAGCCCGTGTCCACTCCGGCGAATGCCAGGCGCTGGGCCAGAAGGTCCGACCAGTGCGCCAACTCCCCGTATGTGACCGTGACTTCACCGTCAACGACAGCCACCGCGTCCGGACGGCGCACGGCCGTATCCCGTACACGCTCCACGACATCCGCGAAGCCGCCCCCGCGCTCGGTGTCGTTCCACTCCACCAGCAGCCGTCGTGACTCCGCCGCGCTCAGCACACCCACTCCGGCCAGGGGCTTGTCGGCGGAGGTGATCACGGTGGCGAGGAGGTGCAGCAGCCGGTCGGCAAGCCGCTCGATGTCCTCGCGCGCGAACAGGTCGGGCGCGTAGTCGAAGCGCAGTCCGAGACGGCCGCCGGGTCCCGGCAGGACCGCCAGGCTCAGCGGGTAGTGGCGGCCGTCGCGGGCCTCGGCGTCGAGGAGTTCCAGGCCGGAGGCCGCGTCGCGGACGCTCGCCTCGTCCAGGGGGAAGTTCTCGAAGAGCAGGACCGTGTCGAAGAGGTCGCCGAGACCGGCCTGGTTCTGGATCTCGGCAAGACCGATGTGCTCGTACGGCAGCAGCTCCGACTGCCGGCCCTGGATGCCCGCAAGCAGGTCGGCGAGGCTCTGTTCGGGGCGCGTACGGACCCGTACCGGCACCGTGTTGAGGAACAGGCCGATCATGTTCTCGATGCCGGGGATCTCCGCCGGGCGGCCGGAGGTGACGGCGCCGAAGACGATGTCATCGCGACCGGTGAGGCTGCCGAGCAGGACGGCCCAGCAGCCCTGGAAGACGGTGTTGAGTGTCATGCCCCGGCTCCGCGCCCAGCGGGTGAGGCCGTCGGCGAGCTGCTCGGGGACGGCCGATTCGACGGTGTCCGCCGCGACCGCCGCCCGCCCGGCCGCCTCCGGGGCGACGCGGGTCGGCCCGTCCAGGCCGAGCAGGGCCTCCTTCCACGCGCCGCGCGCGGCCTCGGCGTCCTGGGCGTCCAGGAAGGCCAGGTAGTCGCGGTACGGAACGACGTCGGGCAGTTCGGTGGCGCGGGCGCCGTGCGCGTAGAGGGTGAACAGTTCCTTGAGGAGCAGCGGCATCGACCAGCCGTCGACGAGGCTGTGGTGGATCGTCCAGATGAAGCGGTGGCGGTCGGTGCCCGTGCGGGCGAGCACGAACCGCATCAGCGGGCCCCGGGAGAGGTCGAAGCGGCGCTCGCGCTCCTCGTCGGCGAGCCGATCGGAGGCGGTCTCGTCGGCTTCCGTCAGGTCGAGCTCGCGCCAGGGCACGTCGACCGCGTTCGGGATCAGCTGGACGGGGTCGCCCGCCTCGCGGTGGCGGAAGGCGGCCCGGAGGTTCGGGTGGCGGTGCAGCAGCGCCGCGCACGCGGCGCGCAGGGTCGCCGGGTCGAGCGACCCACCCAGTTCCAGGCCGAGTTGGAGCACGTAGGCGTCCACGCCCTCCCGGTCGTACTCGGAGAGGAACAGCAGGCCCTTCTGGAGCGGGGCGAGTGGCAGTACGTCGTGCAGCCCCGAGGGGCCCGCCTCGCTCTCGTACGTGTCGAGTTCGTCCTGTGTGAGGGAGACGAGGGGAAGGTCGGACGGCACCCTGCCGCCCGCGCCGGGCCGGGCCGCGTGGGCGACGAGCAGCTCCAGGGCGCGGAACCAGGTGTGCGCGAGGTCGCGGGCGTCCTCGTCGGAGAGGATGCCGCCGGCCCACAGCCAGTCGGCGACGAGGTGCGGACCGTCGGGGCGGTCCTCGGTGACCGGGGTCACCTCAAGCACGTGCTGGAGCGGCATGTCGGGGGCGGCGGCGGTGCCGACTGCCGAACTGTCCCCCGAGAGCGTCCAGTTGGCCGCTCCCGCGGCGCTGAAGCGGCCCATGTAGTTGAAGCCGAGCTGGGGCCGGGGGAACTTGGCGAGCAGGGTGCTGGTCTGCGGGTTGAGGTGGCGCAGCAGGCCGTGGCCGATGCCGTGGTCCGGGATGGCCCGCAGTTGCTCCTTGATCCGCTTGAGGGCCGCGCCGACGGCCGGGCCGCCCGCCCAGATCTCGTCCCAGTCGAGGGTGCCGGGGGCGAGGCGGACGGGGAAGGCGCTGGTGAACCAGCCGACGGTGCGCGACAGATCGGCGTCGTCCGAGAGGTGTTCGCGGCCGTGGCCTTCGAGTTCGATCAGGGTGTCCGGGATCGGCCCGGTGTTTTCCTTGCGGCGCCGCCAGTCGGCTACCGCGAGGGCGAGACCGGTGAGCAGCACGTCGTTGATCTCGGCGTGGAAGGCCCCCGCCACGTCGGTGAGCAGGGCCGACGTCTGCTCGGTTGGCAGGACGAGGCGCAGTCGGCGGGCCGTGCCGTAGGTGTCGCGTACGGGGTCGAGGCCGCGGGTGCCGAGCAGCGGCTCGGGGCCGCGGGCGACCTCGGTCCACAGCGGGAGTTCCCTGGTGCGGGAGGCGGCGCGCGCCTCGTCGGCCAGCATGCGCGACCAGCGGCGGTAGGAGGTGCCGACGGGGGCGAGTTCGGGGGCGCGGCCGGCCGCCACGGCCTGCCAGGCGGCGGCGAGGTCGGGCAGCAGGATGCGCCAGGAGACGCCGTCCACCGCGAGGTGATGCACCATCAGCAGCAGTCGACGGGGCTGCCCCGCGCCGGCCTTGAGCAGCACCGCCTGCAGCAGCGTGCCTTCGGTCGGGTCGAGCCGGACCTGGGCCGCGGCGGCGAGTTCGGCCACGTTCACGTCGGCCGCCACGACTTCCTCCGTCACCAGCGGGGCGGCGTCGACCGTGCCCTGCGGGCGGATGCGCAGGTTCCACAGCCCTTCGACGGGCACGTCAAGCCGCATGCGCAGAGCGTCGTGCCGGTCGACCACGGCTCGCAGCGCGAGGGTCAGTCGTGTGGCGTCCACGTCGTGCGGCACTTGGACGACGACGTACTGCGCGAACGATCCGACCGGGCCCGCGACGGCGCCGCCGTCCTCCTTCAACTGGTGGGCGATCGGCAGGAGTTCGAGCTCTCCGACACCGTCGTCCGTACCGGCGGTCGCCGTGGTCCGCACCTGCTGTGCGGCGGCGGCGAGGGCGGCGGGCGTCTTGCGGGTGAAGACGTCGCGCGGAGTGAGCGCGAGCCCTGCGGCGCGAGCGCGACTGACGAGCTGAATCGAGCTGATGCTGTCGCCGCCCAGGGTGAAGAAGTCGTCGTCGGCGGCGGCCGAGGGCAGGCTGAGGACCTCGGCGAAGGCGGCGCACAGCACCTTCTCCGCCGGTGTGCGAGGAGCCCTGCCACCCGTGACAGGCGCCTGGGTGGAGGCCGGGGCGGGCAGCGCCTTGCGGTCGACCTTGCCGTTGGGGGTCAGCGGCAGGGCGTCCAGGGCGACGAACTCGGCCGGCACCATGTAGGCGGGAAGCACCTCCCCCAGCGCCGCCCGTACGTGCTCGACGGTGGCGGGGCCGACGAGGTAGCCGACGAGCCGCTTGCGGCCCGCGCTGCCGGGCACGGCCTGGGCCGCCGCGTCGGTGACGCCGTCGACGGCGCGCAGCGCGGCTTCGATTTCTCCGAGTTCGATGCGTCGGCCTCGGATTTTGACCTGGTGGTCGAGCCGTTCGAGGAATTCGAGCTGTCCGTCGGGCCGGTACACGACGCGGTC
>NZ_JBSFIE010000074.1:0-4997 GCF_053597395.1 Streptomyces sp. NPDC001415 | reverse complement strand
CCGTCATGGGGGTCCCCCTGGCCCTTAAGGCCTTGGGGGAGTTTGAGGACGAGCGCCCTTAAGGCGCGAACGGGGTCTGGGGCGGAGCCCCAGGAAACGGTCTCAGTCGGCCCCACCCACCCCCGGCGGGTTTCGGGAAGGGGTGGGGTGGGGCATCCCGGGGTCTGGGGCGGAGCCCCAGGAGTCGACGGGACGCACCGAACCCCCAACCCCCCTGGCAGGGCCGGGGGTTAGCCCCACCCGGGACGGGTAGGTGGCCGGATCGCCCCCACCCACCCCCTC
The DNA here is from genome assembly GCF_053597395.1 of Streptomyces sp. NPDC001415. Lineage (NCBI taxonomy): Bacteria > Bacillati > Actinomycetota > Actinomycetes > Kitasatosporales > Streptomycetaceae > Streptomyces > Streptomyces sp. NPDC001415. The sequence goes on along the minus strand of NZ_JBSFIE010000074.1, from coordinate 4,715 downwards.
CGGAAATGCTGGGCCCAGCAAACACCCCAGCCCCCGGAGGAGTCCGCACGTGCGTGAGCAGGCATCACCCAGGCCCGGCCAGAACCCCGGCCAGAACAGAGCGCGGCAGCGGATCACGAGGCGCGGAGTGGCCGCCGCAGCCGCCCTGGCCGCCGGCATCATGACGCTGACCGCCTTCACCCCGCCCCCGGCGTCACCCCCCGCGCCGGCGGCGCCCCAAATCCAGCGGAGCCTCAACAGCCTGGTCACAAGCAACGGCTTCCCCGCAGCCCTGGCCGCCATCCAGGACCGTAAAGGCGGCCACACCCGTAACTACACGGCAGGCGTCGCCGACCGAACCACCAAGGCGAAGGTCCCGGTCGACGGCCAGGTCAGAATCGGCAGCAACACCAAAACCTTCACGGCCGTGGTCGTCCTCCAGCTCGTGGGCGAGGGCAGGGTCAGCCTCGACGCCATGATCGACACCTATCTGCCCGGGCTCGTACGCGGCGACGGCATCGACGGAAGCCACATCACCGTCCGCGAACTCCTCCAGCAGACCAGCGGACTCCCCAGCTACACCGACGACGAGGACCTGGAGCCCCGCTACTACGAACCCCGCGACCTGCTGGACCGGGCCCTCAAGCACAAGGCGGACTTCGCCCCCGGCGAGAAGTGGGGGTACAGCAACACGAATTACGTGGTGGCGGGCCTGATCGTCCAGCGGGTGACCGGCCGCCCCCTCGCCGCGGAGATAGACCGGCGCATCATCAAGAAGATCGGCCTGCGGCACACGTACTTCCCCGCCCCCGGCGACCCGACGATCCGCGAGCCGCACCCCCAGGGGTACTACCAGGATGCGGCGGGCGCGCCCCTGCGGGACGTCACGGAGATGGACCCGTCCTGGGCCGGAGCGGCAGGCCAGCTGATCTCCACGAACTCCGACCTGAACCGCTTCTTCAGCGCCCTCCTGGAAGACGGCCGCCTCCTGCCTGCGGCCCAGCTCAAGGAGATGCGGACGACCGTCCCCGCCGGAGCCCCGTTCGGCCCCAACACCCGTTACGGGCTTGGCCTGTTGAGCACCCCGCTGTCATGCGGCGGCGTCTACTGGGGCCACGGCGGCAGCTTCCCGGGCTACGAAACCCGGGGCGGCGCCACGGACAAGGGCCGCGCCGCGAACGTGGCGGTAACCCTCCAGCCGACCGACCCCAAGGCGATGCCCCGAGTAGAGGCCCTGGTGGACAAGGCTCTGTGCAGCGCCGGGTAGGCATGCCCTGGGCGGCGACCAGCTTGTCGCCGAGGTCCGGCCGATGCAGCCAGTACGCCTGGAGCCAGGTGCCCGCGTTCATGAAGTGCCGCGGGGCGCGCGTCCGCATCGACCAAACGCCTGTGGCTCAAACCGCTACCAGGGCCTTGGCTCGGAGGAAGATGTCGTCATCGTCCAACTCCACGGACGCCGCCTCGATATCGGTCACGATCCGCTGCAGAACCTTCGCCCACTCGCTGACGAATACTTGTGTGCTGACCACCGAATCGCCCCGCTCGGCCAGCAGTGACTCGTAGTTCCCGAGCGTGCTGTGCCAGCGCGCCTGAATTCTCAGCGAATCGCCCTCGCGGACGATTCGCCATTCGGCCGAGAATGTGTCGGATCCCCAGAAGACCTCGGTTTCCGAGAATTCCGGCCGCTGAATTTCCTCAAGGAGGGGCACCAGGTCGTCGAGAAGGGCGGCGAGGTCATAGCCGTAAGCAAGCCGGACCGGCACCAGGTTCCAGACGAGGATGGCATCCTCGGCCTCGGAGGAGTAAATCTCGCCGACGGCGTCAGCCATGTCGGCGGCGGATTCACACTTCCGAACGGTCGGGCAACCTGCCTGGATCGAGAAACTCATCGTCGTTCCTATCGCGTGGTCGGGTAAGCGTGCACCTTGCCGTTGGGGTACACCTTGACAAAGAGGGCATTCGGCGTTCGCGTCGTACCGTCAGGCATGTACTCGATGCAGTGATGACCCTTGGGAAGCTTGAAGAATCCAGTCTTTCCGGGCCCCAGCTCGGCTGCGCGCTCCGTAGCGTAGTGGACATCCGCCGGCGACCCGAACTTTCCTTGCGGCTTGGCTTCCTTACTCGCACGGGCCGGTCCTTCGGTCCAGTCGATTCCGTGTTTTGCGCCCTTGAGTAGGGGTGCCTCCGGTTTGTATTTCTGACCATTGACTTCAATGCCACGCCCGACCGCGTCGATTTGCTTCTTCCTGCTGAGCCCGTCCAGTTCACTCTGGCTCTTCATGAAGTCGGCCTGCTGGGCCTCGGTAACCGGGTGTGGGTTCTCGGGAGAGCCCAGGGGATGGTGGTTGACCGGGTTCTCGTGCCCGCCTCCACCGCTTCCGGCGCCCTCATCGCCGCCGTGTCCCGGCGTACCACCGTGATCGCTGCCCCCATGGGGCGGCTGACCGGGGCCCGGGCCGGTGGGAGTGTGGGGTACGCCGGAGCCCTGGCCGTGACCGGAGCCCGGGGTTTCGTGGTGACCACCCGTCGCCGGGCCAGCGTTGTGCGACGGCCCGCCCGGGGTTTCGTGACTGGCGGAGGGGCCGAGGTCGTGGGCGGTGCCGCTGGGTGTGCGAACCGGGTCGTGGGCGGTGCTGCCGGGTGTGCGGGCGGGGTCGTGGGCTCCGGCCATGGCCGGTTCCTTCACATCCGCACCGACCCGCACCGGCTCATCCACGTGCGGCAGTGAACTCTTGAGGCGGGTGATGTCGTCGGCGCTGAGTTCGACCTTGGCCGGCGATACGGTGCCGTCCGGTTTGTAGACCTTGCCGTCGTCGAGGTTGAGGCGGCTGCCGCCGGGCCATTCGATGTAGTTGCCCTTGACGACGGGGACGTCGGGGTTTTTGAGGTGGGTGCCGTCGAGGTTGAAGCGGCCGCCGTCGGCGAGGACGTTGGTGTAGGCGCCGGAGGTGACGTTTTTGAGGCTGCCGAAGAGGTCGCCGACTTTGATGATGCCGAATTTGCCGGCTTTGGCGACGTAGGTCATGGGGTCGACGATTTTGGCGACCTTGCCGGTGACGGAGAGGACCTTGGCGACGGCGCCGCCCTTGGCCGCGCTTCCGGCGCCGCCGGTGAAGACGGTGGTCAGGACGTTGAAGGTGACGCCGCCGGCGGCGCGGGCCGGATTTTTGCCCCATTCGTCCCAGGCGACGAGGGCTTTGCCGGTCTCCTTCATCGCGGTACGCGAGTCGCGGAGCCAGCTGGGCATGTCCTTGTCGGGGGTGGCCCAGAACGCCGCCGCGAACGGGGTGGAGGAGATCGCCAGACCCGTGGCCAGCTTCGCCAAGCCGGTCCAGGCCTGCCCCGCCTTGTCCCAGCCGTCGGTGCCGACGAGGGTGCCCAGGCCCTTGATGGTGCCCCAGATCCCGTCGACGATGAACCCGTCCCACACGAAGCTTTTGACCTGGTGCCAGGCCCAGGCCAGACCCGTGTACTCGCGTTCCGCGTGGCCGCCCCACGGAGTCTCCTCGGCGTGCTGGAGAGCGTCCGCGGAGTATCCGTACATGCCGGGTTTGTGGCTGCCGTCGTCCACGGTGAGCTTGCTGCCGCCGACCAGCGCGGTGATCTTGTCGTGGCAGGCGCGTTCGGCGTCGGTGAACGCGGAGACGGTCGCGCCGACGTCGCTCATCAGGCGTTCGTTGTGGTCGATCTTCTTCTGGTCGCGCCGCCAGTGCTCGTCCCCGGCGATGCTGTCGGTGAACGCGAAGGCTTCGGTGCGCAGGCTCTTCAACTTGTCGACCAGCGGCCGGACCGTGGTCTCGTACTCGGTCAGCGCCGCGGCCGCCTTCTCCAGATCGTCCGCGAAATTGTCCGCCTTCGTCTTCACCGGAAGCGTGGTCGCGAACAGCTGGTCGGCCTCGGGGGCCCGGTAGCAGGCGGACAGGCCCTGGAACTCCTGGTGGACGTTGGACCCGCCGTCCCGGAACTCACCCGCCTGCTTGGTCAGCGCCGCCGCATCCTTGGTCAGCTGCTCCAGGTTGCCGGTGAACATCGGGATACCGGCCGGCTCGATGACATCCTTGTCGCTCACTTGCCCGCCCCCGCCTGGTCGCCCGGCTTCTCGACCGGCTTGCCGTCCGCCCCGACCTCCTGGCCCTTGTCGTTGATGACGGGCTCCTTGACGGCCTGCTTCTGCTTGTTCGCCGCCATGTCCAGATCACCCTTGGCATACTCCGTCGTCGCGTCGTAGGCGCCGTTGAGGGAGTGCTCGGTGCGCACGGCGATGTAGCCGAGTTCTTGTGCTTTGTGCTGCATGAATTCGCCGAGTGCGCCGCCGACCGGGCCGATGGGGGCCTCGCCGCAGTACGGGCCGGAGATCGTGCCCGCCGAGGTGGCCGCCGATTTCAGGCTTTCCTGCATCGCTGTTCCGGCCTTCGACATGGCCTCGGCCGCGGTGGCCGTCTTCTTCAACACGCCCGAAACCCCGGACGGTTTGATGTCCCAAGCCGACACGAAATCTCCCCCGTTCCCTGCCTGCTGCTCAACTGCCGTGCGGGTGCAGCGAGTTGCAGTACTCGCTGCACCAGCGGCACCTGCCGCGCGTGCTGTCCTTACTGTCCTTGCTTACGTGGCGTGGCTCAGCCGATGGCGTCGACGGCGGCCTTCGCCTTGGCCAGCGTGGACTGGGCGGTGCCGTCGTTGAGTTCGAGGGTGCCGCGGACGAGGCGGATGATTTCGCGGACTTCGGTGGCGGCCTT
>NZ_JBSFIE010000073.1:0-5064 GCF_053597395.1 Streptomyces sp. NPDC001415 | reverse complement strand
GCTGCCTGCGTCGGACGGCGCGGTCCAGGTGCAGGTATGGGTGGGTGAGTCCGATGACGGGGGTCGCCGGCCGGTGTCGGTGCATGCGCGTGAGGCCGAGGGCCCCTGGACGCTGCACGCCAGCGGTGTGGTGACCACGGGGGCCGAAGCGGTCTCCTTCGACACCGCGACATGGCCTCCGAAGGGCGCCGAGCCGGTGGACGTGGCGGACGGCTACGACGAACTCGCCGATGCCGGGCTCACGTACGGCCCGGTGTTCCGGGGCCTGCGCGCGGCCTGGAAGCTCGGCGAAGACGTCTACGCCGAGGTGGGGCTCCCGGAAGGCACGGACGGCCACGCCTACGGGCTGCACCCCGCGCTCTTCGACGCCGCCCTGCACGCGGCGGCATGGGGCGGAGTGGAAGCGGGCGGAGTCCCCTTCTCGTGGACCGGAGTGTCCCTGCACGCCTCCGGAGCCTCCCACCTCCGCGTCCGAATCCGGGGCACGGCCAACGGAATGTCGGTCGCGATGGCGGACACCTCCGGTGCGCCGGTCGCCTCCGTGGAGTCGCTGGTGGTGCGTCCGCTCTCGGCCGGGCAGTTGCAGGCCGCCGACCGTGACGCCCTCTTCAAGGTCGACTGGGTTCCCCTCCCGCTCACGGACGAGCGTGTCGAGCTCGGCACCGGTCCGGAGGGCGAACCGTGGCGAACTCTCGCGGACCTGGAGTCCCTGGCCGGAGCGACCGTGCCCGGTACGGTCCTGGTCACGCCGCCCGCCGACGCGGCTGGAGTGGTGGAGTCCGTACACCGCGCGGCTGCCTGGGCACTGGAGATGGTGCAGTCCTGGCTGGCCGACGACCGGTTCGCCACCTCGCGCCTGGTCTTCGTCACCCGCGGGGACGTCGCCGGCGAGGATCTCGCGGGCGCCGCCCGCGGGGACGTCGCCGGCGAGGATCTCGCGGGCGCCGCCGTGCGGGGCCTGGTGCGGTCGGCGCAGTCGGAGAACCCGAGCCGCTTCGGCCTGGTGGACCTGGCCGACGACTCCGATGTGACCGTGCTGGCACAAGGGCTCGCGACCGACGAGCCCGAACTGCTGGTGCGCGGCGGCGAGGTGCTGGCCGCCCGGCTTGCCCGCACTCAGTCCCAACACGCGATGACCTGGGACCCGTCGGGAGCGGTGCTGGTCACTGGCGGTACTGGTGGTCTGGGGCGCGTGATCGCGCGTCACTTGGCGGTGGAACACGGGGCGCGGAGTCTGCTGCTGGTGAGCCGGAGTGGTCCGGCAGCCGAAGGTGCCGAGGAGTTGGTGGCTGAACTCCGGGAAGGCGGCGTCGAAGCAGTCGTTGAGGCGTGTGATGTGACCGACGCGGTTGCTGTGGCTGAGTTGGTGGCTCGGCATCGGATCAGGGCGGTGGTGCATACGGCTGGTGTCCTGGACGATGGTGTAGTGGAGTCGCTGACGCCAGAGAGGTTGGCGGCGGTGTTGCGTCCGAAGGTGGACGGGGCCTGGAATCTGCACGAGGCGACCCGGGGTCTGGATCTGGACGCGTTCGTGGTGTTCTCGTCCGTGGCCGGCACGTTCGGCAGCGCGGGTCAGGCCAACTACGCGGCGGGGAACGCTTTCCTGGATGCGTTGGCGCACCATCGTCGGGCGGTGGGTCTGCCCGCGGTGTCGCTGGCGTGGGGTCCGTGGTCTCAGGACAGTGGCATGACCGGCACCCTCACCGAAGCCGACCTCCAGCGCATGACCCGCTCAGGCATGCCACCGCTCTCCGCCGAGGAGGGCCTGGCCCTCTTCGATGCCGCGCTGGGATCGACCGAGCCCACGGCGCTGCCCGTCCGCCTGGACCTCGCGGCGCTCCGCGCGCAGGGCGAGCCCCAGCCGCTGCTGCGAGGCCTGATCCGTACGAGGATCCGCCGATCCGGCGCTGCCGCGGCAGCCGGCATCGCGCAGCGCCTGGCCGGGCTCTCCACGACGGAACGGCGCGAGGCGCTGCTCGATGTCGTACGCGCCCAAATAGCGGTGGTCCTGGGCCATGCGAGCCCGGAGACGGTCGACCCGGACCGGGCCTTCCAGGACCTCGGCTTCGACTCCCTGACCGCCATCGAACTACGCAACCTGCTGGGCCGGGCCACCGGACTGCGGCTCCCGGCGACGACCGTGTTCGACTACCCGACGGCCGACGCCCTGGCGGGCCACCTCCTGGGCGAACTGTTCGGCACGGAGACCGAGACGCCGCTCCCGGTATCCGCTCTCCCGTCCCTGACGGACGACCCGGTGGTGATCGTCGGCATGAGCTGCCGCTTCCCCGGCGGCGTCGCCTCGCCCGAGGACCTGTGGCGGCTGGTGTCCGAGGGGGTGGACGCCGTCTCGGACTTCCCCACCGACCGAGGCTGGGAGATCGAGGACACCGACGACCCCGAGCGGGAGGGCGCCATCGCCACCCGCTCCGGTGGATTCCTCTACGACGCGGCGGAGTTCGACCCCGAGTTCTTCGGGATGAGCCCCCGCGAGGCCCTGACCACCGACGCCCAGCAGAGGCTGCTGCTGGAGACGACCTGGGAGGCGCTGGAGCGCGCCGGTATGGACCCGGCCACCCTGCGCGGGAGCCGTACGGGCGTCTTCGCCGGCGTGATGTACCACGACTACTCGACGCTGCTGTCCGGGCGCGAGTTCGAGGGCTATCAGGGCAGCGGCAGCGCGGGCAGTATCGCCTCGGGCCGGGTGTCGTACACCTTCGGTTTCGAGGGTCCGGCGGTGACGGTGGATACGGCGTGTTCGTCGTCGTTGGTCGCCCTGCATCTGGCGGCACAGTCATTGCGCCTGGGTGAGTGCTCGCTGGCTCTGGCGGGCGGTGCGACGGTGATGTCCACACCGACGACGTTCGTGGAGTTCTCCCGTCAGGGTGGGCTGTCCTCGGATGGGCGTTGCAAGGCGTTCGGTGATGGGGCTGATGGTGTGGGTTGGGCCGAGGGTGCCGGAATCCTGGTGTTGGAGCGTTTGTCGGATGCGCGCCGCAATGGGCACCCGATCTTGGCGACCGTGCGGGGTAGTGCGGTGAATCAGGATGGTGCGTCGAATGGTTTGACGGCGCCGAATGGTCCGTCGCAGCAGCGGGTGATTCGGCAGGCCCTGGCCAACGCCCAGTTGGCCGCCGGTGACGTCGACGCCGTGGAGGCGCACGGCACCGGTACGACGCTCGGTGATCCGATCGAGGCTCAGGCGTTGTTGGCGACGTATGGTCAGGGGCGGTCGGGGGGTCGGCCGTTGTTGTTGGGTTCGGTGAAGTCGAATATTGGGCATGCGCAGGCGGCTTCGGGTGTTGCGGGTGTGATCAAGATGGTGTTGGCGATGCGTCATGGTGTGTTGCCGCGGACGTTGCATGTGGATGTGCCGTCGTCGCATGTTGACTGGGATGCGGGTGCGGTTGAGCTGTTGAGGTCTGCGGTTGAGTGGGAGCGGGGGGACGGGCCGCGTCGTGCGGGTGTGTCGTCCTTCGGGATCAGCGGTACGAACGCGCACGTGATCCTGGAACAACCCGAACCCGAACCCGAACCCGACCTCGCCGACACCAACACCGGCGATGCATCGGACGCCGCCGAGGACGAGACGGCCGGGGCCGCGCTGCCGGTGCTGGTGCCGTTGTCCGGCCGGACGGAGTCGGCGCTGCGCGCCCAGGCAGGGCGGTTGCTGTCCCGACTGGACGGTGAGCCGGCGCCGCGGGTCACGGATGTCGCCTACTCACTGGCGACGGGCCGCGCGGTGTTCGAGCACCGCGCGGTGATCCTGGCCGGGGACCGGGAGGAGCTGCTGCGCTCGCTGTCAGCCCTGGCCGAGGGCCGCAGTGAGGCGGCCGTCGTGGCACAGGACCGGGCCCGCACCGGCAAGCTCGCCTTCTTGTTCTCGGGCCAGGGGTCTCAACGCCTGGGGATGGGGAGGGAGTTGTACGGCCGTTATCCGGTTTTCGCGGCGGCGTTCGACGCGGTGTGCGCTTCCTTGGACGAGCACTTGGACCGTCCGCTGCGGGACGTGGTGTGGGGTGAGGACGCGGAGCTGCTGGACCAGACCGCGTACGCCCAGACATCCCTGTTCGCGATCGAGGTGGCGCTGTTCCGCCTGCTGGAGTCGTGGGGCGTGCGCCCGGACCAACTGCTCGGGCACTCCGTCGGTGAAGTCGCCGTGGCGCACGTGGCGGGCGTCTTCTCCCTCCCGGACGCCTGCGCGCTGGTGGCGGCCCGGGGCCGGTTGATGCAGCAACTGCCCGTTGGTGGGGCGATGGTGGCGATCAGGGCGGCGGAGGAGGAGGTTCTTCCGCACTTGACGGGTGGGGTGTCGATCGCGGCGGTCAATGGTCCGTCGTCGGTGGTGGTCTCCGGTGTCGAGGACGCGGTAGCGGCCGTCGCGGCGCACTTCGCAGCGGAGGGCCGCGAGACCAGCAGGCTGCGGGTCTCGCACGCCTTCCACTCGCCGCTGATGGAACCGATGCTGGCCGACTTCCGCGCCGTCGCCGACCGCATGACGTACAGCGCGCCGCGCATCCCCGTGATCTCGAACGTCACCGGTGAACCCGCCACCCCGGAGCAACTGTGCTCCGCGGAATACTGGATCGGTCACGTCTGTGCAGCAGTGCGCTTCGCCGACGGGGTCGGCGCACTGGAAGCGCAGGGCGTCTCGGCGTACCTGGAACTCGGCCCCGACGGCGCCCTCTCCGCGCTCGCCGCGGAGTCCGCGGCGGACGAGTCGGTTCTTACCCCCCTGCTGCGCAAGGACCGGCAGGAGGCGCCGGCACTCCTCACGGCTGTGGCACGTCTGCATGCCAGCGGCGTGCCCGTCGACTGGTCAGCCGTCTTCGCCGGCTCGGGTGCGCGGTGGGTGGATCTGCCGACGTATGCGTTCCAGCGTGAGCGGTTCTGGCCGTCGGGTCGGGTGGCGCGTTCGGGTGATGTGCGGTTTGCGGGTCTGGATTCTGCGGGGCATCCGATGCTGGGCGCGGCGGTTCAACTGGCGGGCTCGGGTGGGGTGTTGTTCACCGGGCGGTTGTCGGTGTCCTCGCATCCGTGGCTGGCGGATCATGTGGTGCTGGG
>NZ_JBSFIE010000072.1:0-7459 GCF_053597395.1 Streptomyces sp. NPDC001415 | reverse complement strand
CCTGTTCATGGGGGTCCCCCCTGTTCGAGCGAAGCCGAGAACTTGGGGGAGAAGCCGAGAACTTGGGGGAGCGACCAGCCACCCACGGTCCGCAGGCTGACGGCGTCGAGGGTCCGGGGCACGGCCCAGAGGCGCCCGCACCCCACCCCGCCAGGGGCGCGAGGAACTGGGCGAGCACCACGCACGGTCCGAGTCCGAGAGCGGGGTTTAGGGGCGCGGGGAACTGCGCACCAAGCCACACACCGCCGCACCCAACACGCCCCCACCCCCAACCCCACCCCCCTTGATCCGCGGCCAGCGGCACCGCATTGTCGAGGCCATGGACCCCACCACCCTCTTCCGCCCGGGCGCCGCCGACTTCGTCGCCGACCCCTACCCCGCGTACGCGGAGCTACGAGCAGCGGGCCGTGTGCACTACTACGCCCCCACGGGGCAGTGGCTCATCCCGCACCACGCAGACGTGTCCGCCCTGCTGCGGGACCGCCGGCTCGGCCGGAGTTATCAACACCGGTTCACGCACGAGGAGTTCGGCCGGACACCCCCACCCGCCGCGCACGAACCGTTCCACACCCTCAACGACCACGGCATGCTGGACCTGGAACCCCCGGACCACACCCGCATCCGCAGGCTCGTCTCGCAGGCGTTCACCCCGCGCACGGTCGAGCGGCTCGCCCCTACCGTGCACCGCCTCGCGGAACGCCTCGTGGACGACTTCTGCGCGGCCGGCGGCGGCGACCTGCTGGCCCAGGTCGCCGAGCCCCTCCCCGTCGCTGTCATCGCCGAGATGCTCGGCATCCCCGAGGCGGACCGCCCCCTCCTGCGCCCCTGGTCCGCCGCGATCTGCGGCATGTACGAGCTCAACCCGGACGAGGAGACCGCCGCCAACGCCGTACGCGCGTCCCTTGAATTCAGCGCCTATCTGAGGGAGTTGATCGTCGAGCGACGCGAGAACCCCGGCGAGGATCTCGTCTCCGCGCTGATCGCGGCGTACGACGACGAGAGCGGTGGCGCGAAGGCCCGGCTGACCGAGCAGGAAATGATCTCCACCTGCGTACTCCTCCTCAATGCCGGCCACGAGGCCACCGTCAACACCACCGCCAACGGATGGTGGACGCTCCTGCGCCACCCCGCCCAGCTCGCCGCCCTCAGGGCCGCGCCCGACGCTCTGCTCCCCACCGCCGTCGAGGAGTTGATGCGCTACGACACCTCGCTCCAGCTCTTCGAGCGCTGGGTGCTCGAAGACATCGAGTTCGCCGGGCAGAAGCTCCCGCGCGGCAGCGAGGTCGCGCTTCTCTTCGGGTCCGCCAACCGCGACCCCGCGCGGTTCGCCGACCCCGACGCCCTCGATCTGGCCCGCGCCGACAACCCGCACATCTCCTTCGGCGCCGGTATTCACTACTGCCTGGGTGCCCCGCTGGCCAGGCTCGAACTCCGCGCTTCTTTCGGGCGGTTGCTCACGAAGGCACCCGGGCTGCGGCTCGCCGCCGAGCCGGAGTGGGGCCCCGGATTCGTCATCCGGGGTCTCACTCGCCTTCAAGTGGAGTGCTGAGAGGCAGCGGAATTCAGCTCACCACATCCCGCCGCCGCAGCGCCCCGAGGCCCGTCGCCACCAGCACCCCCGCGGCCACCGTCAACACCACCACCGGTGTCCATGCCATCTCCGTGCCCGGCAGCTTCGGCAGGTGGCCGAAGGGGGAGGCGTCCAGGACGGCCTGCGGCAGGTTCAGTGCGGGGCCGATCCAGCCCAGGGCCAGGCACAGGCCCACCACGCCCAGCGCCGCCTGCGCGAGCTTCGGAAACGCTCCGAACAGCAGCACCGCCAGGCCCGCCAGCATCCAGATCGCGGGGAGTTGGACCAGGGCCGCGCCCAGGATCGGGCCGGGTTCCCCGCCGTAGCCGGCCGCCAGGCCGAGCCCGCCGACCACCATGATCAGGGCCGCCCCGCCGAACGCGATCACCAGGTGGCCGGCCGCCCACCGCACCCGGCCCACCGAGGCCGCCAGGACCGGTTCGGCGCGCTGTCCCGTCTCCTCGCCGTGCAGCCGCAGCACGGACGAGGTGGCGTACAGCGCCGCGACCATCCCCAGCATGCCGACCATCGCCGCGAGGAACGCGTCGGTCAGGCCCGACTGGCCGCCCATCCGCTGGATGATCTCCTTGGTCTGCGCGTTGTCGCCGACCAGATCGACCGCCCCGTCGGTCATCCTCCCGAACAGCAGCCCGGCCAGGGCGAATCCGGCCGTCCAGCCGATCACACCGCCCCGCTGCAACCGCCAGGCCAGACCGTACGCCGTCGAGACGCGCCCCTCGGCGGGCCCGGGCCGGGGCGGCACGAAGCTCATCCCGATGTCGCGCCGCCCGGCCAGGACGTACGCCGCCGCCCCCTGCGCGAGAGCCGCCGCCACGATCAGCAGCAGCGCCCACCACCGCTCGCCCGCGTACGGCCGCACGTGCTCGGCCCAGCCCAGCGGGGAGAGCCAGTCGAGTACCGAGGAGGCGTCACGCGTCGCGGTGTCGCCCGCCGCCCTCAGCAGGAACGCCGCGCCGAGGACCGCCCCCGTGAGGCCCTTGGCGAGCCGGGCGCTCTCCGTGAGCTGCGCCATGATCGCCGCCATGCCCGCGAACAGCATCCCGATCGCCCCGGTGGTGAGGCCCAGCGCCGCCGAACCCGCCGTATTTCCCGTGGACTTGGCCAGACCCGCCGCGATGATGACGGTCACCGCCGCGTTGGCCACGAACGCTGCGAGGAGTGCCGATGTCAGCGGGGCCCGTCGCCCCACCATCGCCGAGGAGAGCAACTCCTGGCGGCCCGTCTCCTCTTCCTCCCGCGTGTGCCGGACGACGATGAGCAGGCTCATCACCGCCGCGAGTACGTATCCGAACCCGCCGAACCGCCACGCGGTGAGACCGCCGATCGAGTCGTCGAAGACCGGCCCGTACAGCGCCCGCAGTGATCCGTTGCCGTTCATCGAGTGGGCCACGTCCGCGCGTTCGGCGGCGGTCCTGTACACCTTCTCCAGGGTGCTCGCACCGCTCGCGATCATGCTGCCGAGCGCGACCGCCCACACCGGGATCATCACCCGGTCGCGGCGCAGTGCGAGCCTCAACAGGGCGCGCGTGCCCGCCAGTTCGTCCGAACCGCGCATCGGTACGGCCATGGTGGTCATCGCGCCACCGCCTCGCCTTCGGCCTCCGTGTAATGGCGCCGGAACAGCTCCTCAAGCGTCGGCGGGGTGGAGGTCAGGGACCGTACGCCCGACTCGGTGAGCGAGCGCAGCACCGCGTCCAGCTTGTCGGTGTCGACCTGGAGCTTGACCCGGTGGCCCTGGACGTCCACGTCGTACACGCCCGGCAGACCCGCCAACCCGTTGGGCGTGCCCGCGAGTTCGGCCGTGACGGACGTACGGGTGAGATGGCGCAGCTCGGCGAGCGAGCCGGTCTCCACGGTGCGGCCCCGGCGAATGATGCTGACCCGGTCGCAGAGGCTCTCCACCTCGCTGAGGATGTGCGAGGAGAGCAGCACGGTGCGGCCGCGATCGCGCTCTTCCTCCACGCAACTCTGGAAGACCTCTTCCATCAGCGGGTCGAGCCCGGAGGTCGGCTCGTCCAGGATCAGTACGTCCACGTCGGACGCGAACGCGGCGACCAGGGCGACCTTCTGCCGGTTGCCCTTGGAGTAGGTGCGGCCCTTCTTCGTGGGGTCGAGTTCGAACCGCTCGATGAGGTCGTAGCGCCGGGACCTGTCGAGGCGCCCGCCCCTCAACCTGCCGTACAGGTCGATGACTTCACCGCCGGAGAGGTTGCGCCACAGGGTCACGTCACCCGGTACGTACGCCACGTGCCGGTGCAGCTCGACTGCGTCGGCCCACGGGTCGCGGCCGAGCAGCCGGGCCGCGCCGGAGTCGGCGCGCAGCAGTCCGAGCAGGACCCGGATGGCGGTGGACTTCCCGGCGCCGTTGGGGCCGAGGAAGCCGTGGACCTCACCGGTCTCGACGGCGAGGTCGAGACCGTCGAGGGCGTGCGTGCGCCCGAACGACTTGTGCAGTCCGGCGACCGTGATTGCCTTCGTCATGTTTTTGAACGTACAGTGTTTTCACGAAGTTGTGAAGTTTGGGAAGCGTATAAAGTCGTCGGCGGAACCGGGGCGGGCCGGGGAGGGGAGACGATGAGGGCATGAGCAGCGTGGACAGGGAGCAAGAGGTGGCGGACGGGCGGGACGAGGACGCGGTGGGCCGGTTCGTCGAACGGTTCGCCTCCGAGCTCACCGAAGCGGGCATGCAGCGGATGGCGGCCCGCGTCTTCGCGGCGCTGCTCGTCTCCGAGACCGGCTCGATGACCTCGGCGGAACTGGCTTCGGCGCTTCGGATCAGCCCGGCCGCCGTCTCGGGCGCGGTCCGCTACCTCTCCCAGGTCAACATGGTCGGCCGCGAGCGCGAGCCCGGCTCCCGGCGCGACCGGTACGTCCTGCACAACGAGCTCTGGTACGAGACCTTCACCAACCGGGACCGGATCCTGACCCGCTGGGAGCAGGTCATGAAGGACGGCGTCGCGAGCGCGGGCGGCCCGGACACGGCGGCCGGGGCGCGGATGGCGGAGACGGCCGCGTTCTTCGCGTTCCTGCACGGCGAGCTGTCCCAGTTGATGGACCGCTGGCGCGAGCACCGCACGACCCTGGACCTCCCGCCGATCCCACCCCGCTGAACCCGCTGAACCCGCTGAACCCGCCGAAGCACGCCGGGCCTGCCACGCCTCTCCCGCCCGGCTGAGCCCGCTCGCCTGCCGGGTCCACCCGCAGCCCCCGCCACATGCTCAGATCGGCTCACCCGGGCAGGACCAGCTCCCACGCCCCCGCGAGGGCGGTCCACGTACGCGTGCGGACCGGGCCCGCGACGACCTGGTCCGCGCGGTAGCGGAAGCCGCCCACCGGGCCCGAGATCGTGACGGCGCGCGCGGCGGCACGGATCCGCTCGCCGGTCCGCCCGTGCACCACGACCTGCGCGAGCCCGTCGGCGGAGGCGACCGACACCCCCGCCACGGGCCGGTCGAGGTCGCTCAGGAGCACCCCGTCCGCCTCCACCCGCAGCCGGTGCGCCACGGCCGCCGCCACCGGTGCGGGCGCCCGTACCAGGGTGCGTACCAGCGAGCGGGCGGCGCCCCACACCGACGGGGTCGCGGGCGGCGCGGGAGGCGGGCTGACCGCCGGGATCCGCAAGGCGCCGAGCACGACCTGATCGCTGTCGTCGGCCAGCAGGTCGAGCCGGTGCCCGGAGCCGTCGAGCGCGGCCCGCGCGGCCGCGACCGCGCCCATCGGCACGCCCAGCGAGCGGGCAAGACCCAGGGAGTCGGCCGCGCCCACCGGAACCAGGGCAAGCGCACCCCGGCCGAGCTCACGCTCGCGGTGCAGCAGGGTCACGGTGCGTAGCAGCGCCTGGTCGTCGCCGACCACCACGGTGCGCCGCCCGCCCCGGCGGGCCAGTGCCCTGGCAAATTCCTCCGGTCCCTGTGGCCAGCAGATTTTCGCCTGTGCTCCCGCACACAGCACATCCTTCGCGATCCGTACGGACTCGCCGTCAATACGGCGGGCGACCGGGTCGATGAGCACGACGAGCTGGTGCGCAGCCGACACCTCGGTCCTTCCTCGGGTAGCATCTTTGTGCAAGAGCCCCTTGCGCTATTGCGCCAGGGGCTTCGTCTATTCCGGGGCAGCTTTCTTCGGTTCAGGCCCATGGTGTACGCCTCCACATATGGAACGCGTATGCCCCTGACCTTGGACATGCCCCGCCCGGAAGGGGTGTACGCCTGTGCCCGCACTTGTGCTGCTCGGTGCTCAGTGGGGTGACGAGGGCAAGGGAAAGGCCACCGACCTCCTCGGTGGATCCGTTGACTATGTGGTGCGTTACCAGGGCGGCAACAATGCCGGCCACACGGTCGTCGTCGGCGACCAGAAGTACGCGCTGCATCTTCTCCCTTCCGGGATCCTCTCGCCGGGGTGCACCCCGGTGATCGGTAACGGTGTCGTCGTCGACCCGGCGGTCCTGCTCTCCGAGCTGAGCGGACTGAACGAGCGAGGCGTGGACACGTCGAAGCTCCTGATCAGCGGCAACGCTCACCTGATCACGCCGTACAACGTGACGCTCGACAAGGTCTCCGAGCGCTTCCTCGGCAAGCGGAAGATCGGCACCACGGGTCGCGGCATCGGCCCGACCTACGCCGACAAGATCAACCGCGTCGGCATCCGCGTCCAGGACCTCTACGACGAGTCGATCCTGGAGCAGAAGGTCGAGGCGGCCCTTGAGGGCAAGAACCAGCTGCTCGCCAAGATCTACAACCGCCGCGCGATCGAGGCCGGCAAGATCGTCGAGGAGATGCTCCAGTACGCGGAGCAGATCCGGCCGTACGTCACGGACACCACCCTCGTCCTGAACAAGGCGCTGGACGACGACAAGGTGGTCCTCTTCGAGGGCGGCCAGGGCACCCTGCTCGACGTCGACCACGGCACGTACCCCTTCGTCACCTCCTCGAACCCGACCGCGGGCGGCGCCTGCACGGGTGCGGGCGTGGGCCCGACGAAGATCAGCCGCGTCATCGGCATCCTGAAGGCGTACACGACCCGTGTCGGCGCGGGCCCGTTCCCGACGGAGCTCTTCGACGAGGACGGCGAGGCGCTGCGCCGCATCGGTGGCGAGCGCGGTGTGACCACCGGCCGTGACCGCCGCTGCGGCTGGTTCGACGCGCCGATCGCGCGTTACGCGACCCGCGTGAACGGCCTCACCGACTTCTTCCTGACGAAGCTGGACGTCCTGACGGGCTGGGAGCAGATCCCGGTCTGCGTGGCGTACGAGATCGACGGCAAGCGTGTCGAGGAACTCCCGTACTCCCAGACCGACTTCCACCACGCGAAGCCGATCTACGAGACCCTGCCCGGCTGGTCGGAGGACATCACGAAGGCCAAGACCTTCGCGGACCTGCCGAAGAACGCGCAGGCGTACGTGAAGGCGCTGGAGGAGATGTCGGGCGCGCCGATCTCCGCGATCGGGGTCGGCCCCGGCCGCACCGAGACGATCGAGATCAACTCGTTCCTGTAAGCGGCCTTGAACTGAGCGGGGTTCCGGCTACCCGGGGCCCCGCTCAGCCGTTTGCGCCCACGCGGCGGAGCCGCACAATGTCGCAGTCCCACGCCCCTGGCAGGGGGGTGGGGTGAGGGCGCCCTGGGGGCCGAGCCCCGACCCCCTTGTAGCCTTTCGGCCTGCGGGCCGCGGGTGGCTGGTCGCGCAGTTCCCCGCGCCCCTGTAGGGCACCCAGCGCTGCCGGTCGCGCCCATGAGGCGGAGCCCGCCCCTAGCAGGATCGATGCTGGCTCGCGCAGGCATCTTTAGCCCGTCATGGGGGTCCCCCTGGCCCTTAAGGCCTTGGGGGAGTTTGAGGACGAGCGCCCTTAAGGCGCGAACGGGGTCTGGGGC
>NZ_JBSFIE010000071.1:0-10465 GCF_053597395.1 Streptomyces sp. NPDC001415 | reverse complement strand
CAGGAACGACCACCGGGCCGGAGCCGGACAACCAACCCCCGGAGGCCACGCGGCGGAGCCGCAGAGTGTCACAGCGGGAAGGGGCGGGGTGGGGGATCAACCCGGGGTTACCAGGCGGGTCTCGTACGCGTACACCGCCGCCTGCGTCCGGTCACGAAGCCCCAGCTTCACCAGCACCCGGCTCACATGCGTCTTGATCGTCGACTCGGCCACCACCAGCCGATCCGCGATCTCCTGGTTCGACAGCCCCTGGGCGATCAGAACGAGCACCTCCGTCTCGCGGTCGGTCAGCTCCTCCACCTGGCCGGGAGGCGCGGAGGAACCCGCCCGCTGCACCGGCACGACCCGCGCGAACTCGTTGATCAGCCGCCGGGTCACCGAGGGGGCGAGCAGCGCCTCCCCGGACGCCACCACCCGTACCCCATCCGCGAGTTGACGCGCCGAGGCATCCTTCAGGAGGAAGCCCGACGCGCCCGCACGCAGCGCCTGGTACACGTACTCGTCGAGGTCGAAGGTGGTCAGGACGAGCACCTTCGAGGCGTCGTCCGCCGCCACGATCTCCCGCGTCGCCTCGATGCCGTTCATGCCGGGCATCCGGATGTCCATCAGGACCACATCGGGACGCAGCGTCCGCACCTGGGCGACCGCCTCGCGTCCGTCGACCGCCTCGCCGACGACCTCGATGTCCGGCTGCGCGCCGAGCAGTACGGAGAAACCCTCGCGCACCATCATCTGGTCGTCGACGATCAGGACCTTGATCGTCATGCGTGTTCTTCCTTCTCCGTCGCCTCGGCCGATCCTGCGGCCTCGGCGGGCTCCGCGGGCTCGACCGGGATGAAGACCGTCACCTCGTACCCGCCCTCCCCCGTCCGCTCCGCGGTCATCGCGCCGCCGAGCATCGCCACCCGCTCCGCCATGCCCGTGAGCCCGTGCCCGGAACCCTGCGAGGGTCCGGCCTTCGAGGTCGCGGGGCCGTTCACGATGCGCAGGCCGAGCCCGCCCAGAACGTACCCGATCTCCACCCGCGCCCCCGCGCCGGGCGCATGCCGCAGGGTGTTGCTGAGGGCCTCCTGGATGATCCGGTACGCCGACAGTTCGACGCCCTGCGGGAGTTCCCGTACCGCACCGGTGATGACCTTCTCGACCGGAAGGCCGGCCTCGCGGACGTTCGCGAGCAGGCCCTCCAGGTCGGCGAGGGTGGGCTGGGGGGCGTCCGGCGCCTCGTAGTCCTCCGCGCGTACGACGCCGAGCACTCGGCGCAGTTCGGTGAGGGCCGCCACCGCGTTCTCGCGGATCGTCGCGAAGGCCTGCGCCAGCTCGGGCGGCGGGTTCTCGACCCGGTACGGCGCGGCCTCGGCCTGGATGGCGACCACCGACATGTGGTGCGCCACTACATCGTGCAGCTCACGCGCGATGTTGGTGCGCTCCTCCAGGACCGTCCGCTTGTCGCGCTCCACCGCGGTGACCGACTTCTCCGCGCTGACCTGCCGCTCGGCGTCCTTGCGTATGTGTACGACGGAGATGAGGAGCAGGACTATGCCGTAGACGAACACCATCTGAAGACTGCCGAACGAGCCCGAGTGGCCGCGCGCGGAGCCCAGCACCACGCTGAGCGCCGCGGTGACCGCCCACATCCAGGCCGCGACGCGGGGGCGGGTGCGCAGGGCCACCACCGTCAGGACGCTGAGGTGCATGAAGACGGAGCCGGGCGTCCAGGGGGTCATGCTGCCGTGCTCCCCCACGAGCCCGGTGAGGAGCGTCGCCGCGCAGGACATCCAGAACGCGCCGATGGGACGTACCAGCGTCATCACCACCGGCACCGCCACGATCAGCCCGCTCACCAACCAGGCGAGGCCCCCGCCGACTCCGCTCAGGCTGCGCGTGTAGCCGAACATCATGGTGAGGAACGCGAGGAAGCCGACCTCCGCGTGCGGGGTCCAGGCCGCGGCTTCGCGTATGCGGCCCGGGAGCCGGCGCGTGATCGGGCCGTCGGTCCGCATGCGCGGAAGCGGCCGGTAGGCGAAGGCGTCGTGGAACAGGTCCCTGCGCAGCCCGCCGTACGCGTCCATCGCCAGCCGGAACTCCGGGGTGCGCTCGGCGCCGCCACCCGCTGTACTGCCGCTCCCCTGCCGGAGCCTGGTCGTCTCGTTCACACCACCACGGTAGGCGGCGGGCCGCACCGGGGCGTCCGGCCCGGTGGGGATCCTGCGGGGTCCGCCTCAGGGACTACGCGGTGCACCCGGGGGTGGGCCGAGACCGCGCTGCCGCGCCGGCGACCCCGCGATCAGAGCCCGTGTCCAAGCCCCGTCGGAGACCCGGGCGGGGTTGGGACACGGGCTCTCAGTCAGCCGTCACCTTGGCGACGAACGAGGCGATGTTCGCGACCGTCCGCCGGATCTTCTCCTCCACGGTGAGCGTCTCGTGCAGCCGCGCCCCTACACCCGCGTCCTTCTTGCCGCGTACGTAGAGCGAGCAGTCGAGGTCGCCGCAGATGTAGGCGCCGACCGAGTTCCCCTGCTTGCCGGACTTGCCCGCCTTCGGCGCGACCATCAGCGCGACGCCGCCGGAGTGGGTGGTCAGGCACAGGGAGCACATGCTGCGCCGCTGCTGCCCGACGGCGGCGCTGGAACAGCGCAGGGCGACGCCCTGCGGGCGGCCGTCCAGCTCGACGACGAGGTAGCCCCGGTCGGGCGCCTGCGGGTCGCGCCAGCCGAGGTAGTCCAGGTCGTCCCAGGGCCGTTCGGCCAGGTCGCGCGGGACGGCCAGGCGCTTGGCCTCGCCCTTGGTGCAGTTCACGAAGGCGGCACGGATGTCCTGCTCGGTCAGCGGCTTCATATACGTCACGGTAGATTGCCTAAAGCCTTTAGGCAAATGAGTAACTGCTTAAGGTAGGCTTCTGGCAGGCAGAGCGAGAGAAGCAGCAGAGCGAGAGGGAGGAAGGGCATGGCACGGGTAGGACTGACCACCGAGCGCCTGGTCCTGGCGGGCGCGGAGCTGGCCGACGAGGTCGGCTTCGAGCAGGTGACCGTCTCGGCGCTGGCCAGACGGTTCGACGTCAAGGTCGCGAGCCTGTACTCACACGTGAAGAACTCCCAGGACCTCAAGACCCGGCTCGCCCTGCTCGGCCTGGAGGAACTCGCCGACCTGGCCGCCGACGCGGTGGCCGGCCGGTCCGGCAAGGACGCCCTTGCCGCGCTCGGCAACGTCTACCGCGACTACGCCCGCGCCCACCCCGGCCGCTATGCCGCGACCCAGCTGCGGCTCGACGCGGAGGCGGCGGCCGCCAGCGCGGGCCGCAGGCACTCGCAGATGACGCGGGCGATCCTGCGCGGCTACGACCTGCCGGAGCCGGACCAGACGCATGCGGTGCGGCTGCTCGGCAGCGTCTTCCACGGCTACATCAGCCTGGAGATGGGCGGCGGGTTCAGCCACAGCGCCCCCGACACCCAGGAGACCTGGGAGCGCACCCTGGACGCGCTCGACGCCCTGCTGCGGAACTGGCCGGCATCATGACCGGGCCCGTAGGCGACGGGATCGAGAACCCGATCACGGCCCCCATCACCACCCGGATATCGGCCCAACTCCTGCGCGGAGCAATCGAGTTGGAGAACACCGAGCACGGCGTGCTGCCGCACCGGCTGCCCGCCCGGGCCCGCGCCCAGGGCGCCGACGCACAGCTCGCCATGGCCGAGACCCAGCCCTCCGGCGTCCGCCTCGCCTTCCGCACCCGGGCCACCACCGTGGAGCTGGACACGCTGCCGACCAAGCGCGTGTACGTCGGCGCCCCGGCCCGGCCAGACGGCGTGTACGACCTGCTGATCGACGGCCGCCTCGCAGGTCAGGGCAGTGTGGCGGGGGGCCGCACCGTAACCGTCGACATGGCGACAGGGTCCGTCACGAACGACCCCGGTCCGGTCGGCACCCTCCGCTTCACCGATCTTCCCGACACCGTCAAAGACGTCGAGATCTGGCTGCCGTACCACGAGACGACCGAACTGGTCGCCCTGCGCACCAACGCGCCCGTCGAGCCGGTGCCGGACGCGGGCCGCAAGGTGTGGCTGCACCACGGCAGTTCGATCAGCCACGGCTCGGACGCCGCGAGCCCGACGTCCATCTGGCCGGCCCTGGCCGCCTCGCTCGGCGGCGTGGAACTCATCAACCTGGGCTTCGGCGGCAGCGCCCTGCTCGACCCGTTCACCGCGCGGACGATGCGGGACACGCCCGCGGACCTGATCAGCGTCAAGATCGGCATCAATCTGGTCAACCACGATCTGATGCGGCTGCGGGCGTTCATCCCGGCGGTGCACGGCTTCCTGGACACGATCCGGGACGGCCACCCCACCACGCCCCTGCTGGTGATCTCGCCCATCCTGTGCCCCATCCACGAGAACACCCCGGGCCCCAGCGCCCCGGACCTCACCGAACTGGCCTCCGGCCGACTGCGGTTCCGCGCGGCGGGCGACCCGACGGACCCGAGCCGCTTGACGCTCAGCACCATCCGCAAGGAGCTGGCGGCGATAGTGGCAGAGCGCGCGGTGGACGACCCGAACGTCCAATACCTGGATGGCCGTTCCCTGTACGGGGAGGGGGACGCCGGCGAACTACCCCTTCCGGACGCGCTGCATCCGGACGCGGAGACCCATCGCCGCATGGGGGAGCGATTCGCTGAACTGGCTTTCATGGGTGGCGCGTTCAGCAGGACGACTGCCTGAGCTCCGCAAGGGGCGAGGCCTTGGGGGAACAAGCCGAGACCTTGGGGGCGCGAGCAACCACGCACGGTCGGCACGTAATGAACCGCACCCGGCGGAGCACTCAGTACGCCAGCTGGGCGATCTCCTCGGCCACTACGGCGCAGGCGTCCGCCGCGGGGTCGATGAGGGGGAAGTGGCCGACACCCTCCAGCAGGGTGAGCCCCACCATCTCCCCCGCCTTCGCCGCCGCGTCGACGTACGCCTCCGCCACCGCCTGCGGCACAACGATGTCCTCGCGCCCCTGCACGACGGCCGTGGCGATCCCGGTGGGCAGTAGCGCGGCGGGATCGGCATGCGGACCACGTGCCCCCAACTCCCCTTCTCCACCCATGAGTTGGAGCACAGCCCCCGAGCAGACGTCCAGCTCCACAGCGGTGGCGAAGTCGGCGATCGGGGCGAGGGCCACGACACCGCGCAGCGCGGCGGGCCCGGGGGTGCGCCACGGGGAGCCGGCCGGCAGTACGTGCCGGGCGGCCGCCCACAGGGCGAGGTGGCCACCCGCGGAGTGCCCGGCCAGCACGATGCGGCGCGGATCGGCCTGCGGGACGGCATCGCGTACGAGGGAGGGCAGGGCGTCCAGCGCCGCCGCCACGTCGTCGAACGTGTCCGGCCAGCGCCCCGCCACCGGCCCCGCACCACCCTGCTGCGGCAGCAGACTCCCACGCCGGTACTCGACGTTGGCCACGGCGAACCCGCGCCGGGCCAGGAAATCCGCGAACGGAGTGAGGTGTACGCGGTCGTACGGGGCCCGCCAGGCGCCGCCGTGCAGCAGCACGACGAGGGGGGCACCGGCCCGGCCGTCCCGCGGGGCGTAGAAGTCGATCACCTGGTCGGGGTGGCTGCCGTACGCCGCGGCGGCGTCCGGGGCGACTGCGGGGTGGGAGAAGGCGGAGGCCTCTTCAGCCGCGTCGCGCTCTGCGGGATCCGTCATTCCCCAACCTTTCGCCAGGCCAAGCCGGTTGATCACCCGGGCGCCCCGGACGCTACCAGGGCGCCCACCGTCACGACCCGGGGCGGCCCGGGGGGTGCGCTGGGGGCGCCCCCGCCCGGGGAAGACCCTCAGCCCAGCAGCGCCGCGAGTTGCGTCGCCGCGCGCTCCGCATCGGCGAAGCCCACGTACAGCGGTGTGAAGCCGAAGCGCAGGACGTCGGGGCGGCGGAAGTCGCCCACCACGCCCCGGGCGGTGAGCGCGCGCATCACCTCGCCCGCTCCCTCACAGCTCAGGGACACCTGGCTGCCGCGTTCCGCATGCGCGACCGGGGTCACCGACGACACCCGCCCCGCCGGAACGTACGCCTCGACGCACTCCAGGAAGAAGTCCGTCAGCGCGAGGGACTTGGCCCGGACCGCCTCGATCGGGACGCCGTCCCACACGTCGAGCGCCGACTCCAGGGCGAGCATGGACAGGATGTCCGGGGTGCCGACCCGGCCCCGTACCGCGCCGTCGCCCGGCACGTACGCCGGCCGCATCCCGAAGGGGTCCTCGTGCGAGTTCCAGCCGGGCAGCGGGGTGTCGAAGCGGGGCTGGTGGTCGCCGCGTACGTACAGGTACGCCGGTGAACCCGGGCCGCCGTTCAGGTACTTGTAGGTGCAGCCCACCGCGAAGTCGACGCCGTGCTCGCCGAGGCCGACCGGCAGCGCGCCCGCGCTGTGGCACAGGTCCCAGACGGCCAGGGCTCCGGCGGACTGGATCGCCGCCGTCATCCCGGGCAGATCGTTCAGGCGGCCCGTGCGGTAGTCGACGTGGTTGACCAGGACCGCCGCCGTGCGCGGACCGAGCGCGGCGACGATCTCCGCCGGTGGCAGCGCCCGTATGTGACGGCCCGTCATACGGGCCGCCGACTGGGCGACATAGCCGTCCGTGGGGAACGTCGAGGCGTCGACCAGGATCTCGTCCCGGTCGTCGCCGGCCAGGCGTACCGCCGCCACCAGCGCCTTGAAGACGTTCACACTCGTCGAGTCGCCGACCACGACCGTGCCGGGACCGGCGCCGACGAGCGGAGCGATACGGTCGCCGATCCGCTCAGGCGCGGTCCACCAGCCGCTCTCCTCCCAGGAGCGGATGCGCAGCTGGCCCCACTCGCGGGCGATCACGTCCTGCATACGGGCCGGAACGTGCCGGGGCAGCGCGCCCAGCGAGTTCCCGTCGAGGTAGACCACGCCGTCGTCGAGGGCGAACAGGTCGCGGTGCCGGGCGAGTTCGTCTGCGGCGTCCAGTGCCGCGGCCTTCTTGGCCAGTGTCTCCAGTGCCTCAGACATGGCTGCGCGCCGTCCACAGCTCAGGGAACACGTTCTTGGTGGCCCGCTTCTCCAGCCAGGCCACCCCGGCCGAACCGCCGGTGCCGGACTTCGAGCCCATGGCCCGCCGGGTCGCCACGAGATGGTCGTTGCGCCATCGCCACACGAGTTCGCCGACGTCGGTCAACGCCTCGCCCAGGCGCACCAGTTCACCGTTCTGGTCGCCCGCGTACAGCTCGGCCCAGACCGCCTCGACCTCGGCGGACGGCTCGTACTTGCGGGTCAGGTCGCGCTGGAGGACCGAGAACGGAACGGCGTACCCGCGCCGCGCGAGCAGCGCCAGAACCTCGTCGTACAGGCTCGGCTCACCGAGCGCCTTCTCCAGCTCGGCGTGAACGCGGGGCGCGCCCCGGTGCGGCACCAGCATCGACGCCGACTTGTCGCCGAGCAGGAACTCCATCCGCCGGTACATCGCCGACTGGAACCCGGAACCCTCGCCGAGCGCGGCCCGGTAGGAGTTGAACTGGGCCGGGGTCAGCTGCGCCAGCGGCGTCCACGAGGCGTTCAGCGCCTCCAGCTCCCGTACCGAACGCTTCAGTGCGTCGATCGCGACCGGCACCCGGTCCGCGCGCAGCGCCCGCGAGGCGGTCTCCCACTCGTGCACGATGACCGTGAACCACAGCTCCATGACCTGGGTGGTGACCAGGAAGACCATCTCGCCCGGGTCGTCCGAGCGCAGATGCTGAAGGTGGGTGAGGACGTCCGCCTGGACGTAGTCCTCGTACGGTGTCGTGCCCTCGAAGTCCAGATTCGGGGTCTCCGGCTCGTCGCCCGCTTCGGGCGGCGTGACCGGTTCGGACATCTTTGATGACATCGCTGTCTCCTCGATGTGTCCGGGTAGCGGTCCGCCCCTTCCTTGGTCGGCATCGGAGCCCCGGTCCCCACCGGCATCATAAGCACGCTTCCGTGCGCTTCGTCAGGGCGGCGGTGGCGCCGTGACGAACGTCCCTTCCGCGGTGCACGGCGGCCAGGCGTTGTCACCGGTGCGGGTCTCCGGGACCCGGGCCGGGGGCGGGCCCCGGCCCAGGGGGGATCAGCCCAGGGTGTCCGCGGCGAGCGGCGAGGAGTCCCGCAGGAAGGTGGTGCAGCGCTCGTACTCGGCGTCCTCGCCGATGGCCTGGGCGGCGCGCGCGAGGGCGTGCAGGGCCCGCAGGAACCCGCGGTTGGGCTCGTGCTCCCACGGCACGGGGCCGTGCCCCTTCCACCCGGCACGGCGCAGCGAGTCGAGGCCGCGGTGGTATCCGGTACGGGCGTAGGCGTACGACTCGACGGTGCGGCCACCGTCGAACGCGTCGTCGGCGAGCTGCGCCCAGGCGAGCGAGGAGGTGGGGTACTTGGCGGCGACGTCGGCGGGCGCGGTGCCCCCGGCGAGCAGCTCGCGCGGCTCGGGGTCGTCGGGCAGGAGCGTCGGGGCGGGGCCGCCGAGCAGGTTCTCGTGAATGGACATGCGCCAAGTCTGCCACCGCGGGAGTCTGCCGGGGCGGCTGGTTTTTTCCCCCGCCCGGCCCCGGGGGCGGGAGCGGGCGGCGCGGGTCCGGGCGGGGTGCGCTGGGGCTCCGCCCCAGGGTGTTCAGGGCGCGGGCTCGTCGTGGTCGGGTTCCAGGGCCGGGCCGGACACGCCGCACTGCACGCGGCACTCCGGCACAACCCCGTCCGCCGGCCGCCGCACGGCCAGGAAGGCGATCAGGGAGGCCAGCGCCAGCGCCCCCGCGCACATCGGCATGGCCCGCCGGAACGTCGCCCCGAACTCCGCCGCCGACCGGTACGCCTCCGGCCCCATCCCCGCGGCCAGCGGCAACGCGGCCACCGCGATCAGTCCCGCGGCACGCGCGGCCGCGTTGTTGATGCCGCTGGCCAGCCCCGCCCGCCCCACGTCGACCGACCCGAGCACCGTCGCGGTGAGCGGCGCCACCAGGGTGACCATGCCGAGGCCGAGCACGAGCAGCGCGGGCAGGACGTCACGTACGTACGCCGCGTGCTCGCCGGCCCGCAGCATCAGCAGCATCCCGGCCGCGCACAGCAGCGGCCCGACCGTGAGCGGGATGCGCGGCCCGATCCGCTGCCCCAGCTCGCCCGAACGCGCCGAAAGCAGCAGCATCAGCACCGTCGTCGGCAGCAGGGCGGCGCCCGCGCCGAGCGCCGAGTACCCGACGACGACCTGGAGCTGGAGGGCGGCGAGGAAGAAGAATCCGCCGAAGGCGGCGTACACGCACACCGTGACCGCGTTGACCGTGGTGAACACCCGCGAGCGGAAGATGTCCGGCGGCAGCATGGGGTCGGCCAGATGCCGCTCGCGCCGTACGAAGGCCGCGCCGAGCCCGAGCCCGGCGACCGCCGCCCCGACGACCAGCCGCGACGAACCCTGCCCGGGCGCCTCGATCAACGCGTACGTCACGAGGGCCAGGGTCAGCGCGCCGAGGGCCGCGCCCATCACGTCGAAGCGGGCGGTGTGGGTGCGCGGGTCCCGCGACTCCGGTACGTGGCGCAGGGCCACCGGTACGCAGAGCGCGGCCAGCGGCACGTTGATCAGGAACACCCAGCGCCAGCCGGGGCCGTCCACCAGCCAGCCCCCGAGGAACGGGCCCACGGCCGCCCCGACCCCGCCGAGTCCCGACCACACGCCGACCGCGCGGGCCCGGTCGTCGGGGTGGAAGCCCGCCTGAATGATCGCGAGGGAGCCGGGGGTGAGCAGGGCGCCGCCGATGCCCTGGAGGGCGCGGGCGGCGATGAGCACCCCGGCGTTCGGGGCGAGCCCGCACAGCAGCGATCCCGCGGCGAACCAGACCACCCCGATCACGAACACCTTCCGGCGGCCGTACCGGTCGCCCAGGGCGCCGCCGAGCAGGATGAGGCCGGCCAGGGTGAGCATGTAGGCGTTGACGGTCCACTGGAGTACGGCCATGTCCGTGTCGAGGTCGGTGCCGATGTGGGGCAGGGCGACGTTGACGACGGTCGAGTCGAGGAGGGCCATGCCCGATCCGAGGACGGTGGTGAGCAGCACCCAGCGGCCGGGGGCGGTGCCCATGCGTACGTTGTCCACCACAGCGAAACTGTCCCCCACCCCACCCCTCCCCGAAACCCGCCGGGGGTGAGTGGGGGTTCGGCTCCGGCCGGGGGTGGGTGGTGGTTTGCCTGCGGACCGTCGAGGCTGGTCGCGCAGTTCCCCGCGCCCCTGAACTCCGTGGGTGGCTGGTCGCTCCCCCAAGTTCTCGGCTTCGCTCGAACAGGGGGGACCCCCATGAACAGGGGGGACCCCCATCGCGGCGGAGCCGCACATGTCACAGCCCCGCGCCCCTAGCAGGGTTGATCGTGGCCAGCAGCGGCATCTTTAGCCCGTCATGGGGGTCCCCCTGGCCCTTAAGGCCTTGGGGGAGTTTGAGGACGAGCGCCCTTAAGGCGCGAACGGGGTCTGGGGC
>NZ_JBSFIE010000070.1:0-11190 GCF_053597395.1 Streptomyces sp. NPDC001415 | reverse complement strand
CGCCATCTGGCACAACCGCACCATCGACGCACCCATCACCAGGTCACTCATCGCCTACGACCACTGAGCCACAACGGAACTACTCGTCTAGCGGTGGCGAGACCTTCCGCCTGAAGGAGCGCGGCCCGGCGTGGCGATGGCGGCTCGGTCTGAAGGAGCGCCGTCTGGCCTGGCGATGGCGGCTCGGCCTGAAGGAACGCCACCCCGCCTGGCGAAAGGCGGCTCAGCGCACCCCTCCCCGCACCCGTACCGGATAGCCGACCTCGCCGTCCGCCCCGCCGTCGACCCGCTCCACCACCACCCGGCCGTTGGCGACCCGGGTCGAGAAACGCTCGAACTTCGCCGGCTCCCAGCCGTCCCCCGTGTCCCGCACCACGATCCCGCCTCCGGTACGTCCGGCGACCGGCGCCCACACCTCAAGCTCCAGGCTGCCGCCGTCGCCCCGCACCGGAATCACCGAACCCGCCCGGGCAAGGACCGGGATCCGGGACAGCGGGGCGTTGAGCAGCACCGTGCCCGGGCCGTCGTGGGCCTCGCCGGTCGTCGTGTCGTACCAGCGCCCGCGCGGCAGCCGAACCGCCCGCCGGTCGGCCCCACGCTCCAGTACCGGCGCCACGAGCAGCGCGTCGCCGAGCAGGAACGAGTCCTCGCAGTCGCGCAGCGCCCGGTCGGCCGGTGCGCCCCACCACACCGGGCGCACATAGGGCGCCCCGGTCAGCCGCGCCAGGTGGGCCAGCGTCACGAAGTACGGGTGCAGCCGCTGCCGTTCGGCCAGCGCCGCCCGCGCGCCCTCCAGCACCTTCGGGCCGAACTCCCAGGGCTCCCGCCGCCCCGCCCACTTCGCCGCGTGCGTACGGAACAGGGGCAGCCAGGCGCCGAGCTGGAACCAGCGCAGATACAGCTCGGGCGAGGGGCTGCCGGTGAAGCCGCCCACGTCGGGGCCCGAGTACGGCACCCCGCACAGGCCGAGGCCGAGCACCAGGGACAGCGAGGCGCGCAGCCCGGGCCAGCCGGTCGACACATCGCCGGACCAGGTGCCGCCGTAGCGCTGCGTTCCGGCCCAGCCGGAGCGCGAGAAGAGGAACGGCCGCTCGTCGGGGCGCAGCCGGCGCAGCCCCTCGTATCCGGCGCGGGCCATGGTGAGGCCGTACACATTGTGGGCCTCCCGGTGATCGCCGCCCCGGCCGTCCAGGTCGTGCCGCGCGGACCGGGGCAGCGTCGGATCCCCGAAGGGCGCGAAAGCCACCGGTTCGTTCATGTCGTGCCACACTCCGGCGAAGCCCTGGTCGAGCCGCTCCTGGTAAAGCCCGCCCCACCACGTGCGCGCCTTCGGGTCGGTGAAGTCCGGATAGGCGCACTCCCCGGGCCACACCTCGCCGTGCACCTCGTGGCCGTGGGCGTCCTTCACGAAGGCCCCGGCGGCGAGGCCGCTGTCGTACACCGGATTTCCACGCTCCGCCCTCACCGCCGGATCGACGATCGAGACCAGCCGCACCCCCTCCTCCGCCAGGTCCTTGGCAAGCCGCGGCACATCGGGGAAGGCAGCGCGGTCGACCGTGAAGACCTGATGGTTGTCGTAGTGGTCGATGTCCAGGTGCAGCGCGGACAGCGGCAGGCCGCGCTCGGCGTACCCGCCGACGATCCGCCGCACCTCGCGCTCGCTGCCGAACCCCCAGCGCGCGTGCTGGGGGCCGAGCGCCCACGACGGCGGCAGCGCGGGCGCGCCGGTGAGCGCCGTCCAGCCCTGCAGCACCCGGGCCGGAGTGCCCGCCACCACCCAGCAGCGCAGCGGGCCTCCCTCCATGCGCAGCTCGCTCCCGCCCGGCCGGTCGTGCCCGGACCCCGCGCCCTCCTCGCCCTCGCGCAGCACCACCCGCCCGTCCCACGTGCTGTCGTAGAACGCGAGGTGGGTCCCCGCGTCCGCGACGACCAGCTGCACGGGCATCGTGATGTACAGCGGGTCGTCACCCGGACCGAACCCGCCACCGGGATCGGTGTTCCACAGCCGGTACGCACCGTCCCGCAGCCGGGGCCCGCCGGCGCGCCCGCCGAGCCCGAAGAACCGTGCGTCGGCGGCCACTTCGGACCGCTGCAGCCAGCGGGCCGGCCCGCCGCCGACCGGCTCCCACCAGCGCGGCGGCAGCTCCCGCCGCAGCACGACCCCGCCCGGCGTGCACACGTCCACCGCGCCGTGCCGGGAGATGACCACGGTCAGCCGCTCGGACACGACCCGCCAGCCGCCGTCCTTGTCCGGCTCCAGGATCGCCCGCGGATCCGGCTCGGGCGCCCGGCCGTCCAAGGCGTACGACGGCTCAGGCCCGGCCCCGTCCCAGCCCCAGAACACCGCGCCGCCCACCGCGACCCGCACCTCCAGCTCGGAACGCGCGAACCGCACCAGACCGCCGCCGGCCCGAGGCTCGGCCTCCATCACCGCCCCCGGCACCCGGGCCCGCTCCGGTCCGCGCGCGGGCAGGTCCCGCGCGTCCGCCCGGCGCCGCCGCAGGGCCGAGCGCAGCGCCCGCAGCCCCCGCACCGAGCCGACCGCCTTCACCGAGCGCACCAGGTCATCGCCGTTCATGCGGCTCACCCTGCCACCCGGACGGCCCTGTGCGCGGTTCGTTCAACTGCCGTTCACCGTGGTGGCGCCACATGTCAGGGCATCCGACCATGGGTGGGGGACCCTGGTGCGGAAGACGATCACATGGCATCGTCCCTGTCAGCCGCCTCACGCGCACACCCCTTCGCGTGTGCGCGGGAAACACGCAGATCACGCGTTACAGCCCGGGAGCCGACCCATGACCTCAGCAGCGAACCCCGCTCCGCAGCCCGCGCCCTTGTGGCAGCCGGACCCCGACCGCATCGCCGCCGCGCGGATCACCCGCTTCCAGGCGTGGGCGGCCGAGCGCTACGGGGCACCGGCCGAGGGCGGGTACCCGGCTCTCCACCGCTGGTCGGTCGCCGAACTCGACACCTTCTGGCAGGCCGTCGCCGCATGGTTCGACATCCGCTTCTCCTCCCCGTACACAGCTGTCCTTGCTGATCGAACGATGCCCGGCGCCCAGTGGTTCCCGGGAGCTGCACTGAACTACGCGGAGCACGCGCTGCGCACCGCCGAGGACCCCGCGCGGGCCGATGCCCCGGCCCTGCTGCACGTCGACGAGGCCCACGAACCGGTCGAGATCAGCTGGTCCGCACTCCGCCGCCAAGTCGGCTCGCTCGCCGCCCAGTTGCGTGCCCTCGGCGTACGCCCCGGCGACCGGGTCAGCGGCTATCTGCCCAACGTCCCGCAAGCGGTCACCGCGCTGCTCGCCTCGGCCGCCGTCGGCGCCGTCTGGACCTCCTGCGCCCCCGACTTCGGTGCCCGCAGCGTCCTGGACCGCTTCCAGCAGGTCGAGCCGGTCGTCCTGTTCACCGTCGACGGCTACCGCTACGGCGGCAAGGAGCACGACCGCACGGACGTCGTCGCGGAACTGCGCCGCGAACTGCCCACCCTGCGCGCCGTCGTGCACATCCCGCTGCTCGGCACGCCCGCCCCCGAAGGCACCCTCGAATGGTCCGCCCTCACCTCGGACGAGGTGGAGCCCGTCTTCGAGCAGGTGCCCTTCGACCACCCCCTGTGGGTGCTCTACTCCTCCGGCACGACGGGCCTGCCCAAGGCCATCGTGCAGTCCCAGGGCGGCATCCTCCTCGAACACTTCAAGCAGCTCGGACTGCACTGCGACCTCGGCCCCGAGGACCGTTTCTTCTGGTACACGTCCACCGGCTGGATGATGTGGAACTTCCTCGTCTCCGGCCTGCTCACCGGCACCACCGTCGTCCTGTACGACGGCAGCCCCGGCTTCCCCGAGACGGGCGCCCAGTGGGGCGTGGCCGAGCGCACCGGCGCCACCCTGTTCGGCACGTCGGCCGCGTACGTCATGGCTTGCCGCAAGGCGGACGTGTACCCGGGCCGGGACTTCGACCTGTCCCGCGTCAAGGGCGTCGCGACAACCGGCTCGCCGCTGCCGCCCGACGGGTTCCGCTGGCTGCACGACGAGGTGCGCGAGGACCTGTGGATCGCCTCGGTCAGCGGCGGCACCGACGTCTGCTCCTGCTTCGCGGGAGCGGTCCCGACACTGCCCGTGCACATCGGCGAGCTCCAGGCGCCGTGCCTCGGCACCGACCTCCAGGCCTGGGACGCGCAGGGTCGGCCCGTCATCGGCGAGGTCGGCGAGCTCGTCGTCACCAACCCGATGCCGTCGATGCCGATCCGCTTCTGGAACGACCCCGACGGCAGCCGCTACCGCGACAGCTACTTCGACATGTTCCCGGGCGTATGGCGCCACGGCGACTGGATCACCATCACGGACCACGGTTCGGTGATCATCCACGGCCGCTCCGACTCGACCCTCAACCGTCAAGGCGTGCGCATGGGTTCAGCGGACATCTACGAGGTCGTCGAGCGTCTCCCGGAGATCCGCGAGTCCCTCGTCATCGGCCTCGAAGAGCCGGACGGGGGCTACTGGATGCCCCTGTTCGTCCATCTCGCCGAAGGCGCAGCTCTGGACGAGGCACTCCGTACGAAGATCAAGCAGGCGATCCGCTCGGAACTCTCGCCCCGCCATGTCCCTGACGAGATCATCGAGGCTCCCGGCGTCCCGCACACCCTCACCGGCAAGCGCATCGAGGTCCCCGTGAAGCGCCTCCTCCAAGGCACGGCTCTCGACAAGGCTGTCAACCCCGGCTCGGTCGACAACCTGGACCTGTTGCGCTTCTACGAGGACATCGCCCGCAAGCGCGGTTGATCAGAGCCTGTGTCCGCACCCCGTCCGGCCCCGGGCGGCGTTCAGACACAGGCGCTCAACCTCCGTAGGTGGCCTCGGACTCGCCAAGGACCCCGGCGAAGTCCGAGGCCAGCCGCACCGCCTCCGGGCTGTCCAGACTGGCCACGGTGATGCGTACACCGGGAGCCGAGGCCATGCGGAAGCGGGCCCCGGCGGCGACCCACCAGCCGCGCGTACGCAGCCCGTTGACGACGGCCGACTCGTCGCGCACCGGCACCCACACATTCATCCCGCTCGCCCCGTGCGCCGTAATTCCGTGCTGGGCCAGCTCCTTGACGAATGCCGTGCGCCGCTCCCTATAGGTGTCCTCAGCCCGCGTCACCAATAGCTGAGCCGACGCGTCGTCCAGCAAGGTCAGCACGGCCGCCTGCAGCAGATGGCTCACCCAGCCGGAGGTGAGCAGCAGCCGCCCGTCGTGCCGCGCCAGCGTCACCGGGTCGCATGCGGCGGCCGCCCACCGCAGGTCCGTGCCCAGGTATTTGGTCACGGTCCGCACCTGGGCCCACCGCGAAAGCCCGCCCTCTGTAAGAGAGTTGAGCTCCACGCCCGCGATCTCGGCTGCATGGTCGTTCTCGATCACGAGCACCTCGGGCGCCTGCCGCAGCACCTCGACCAGCTCGTCGCGCCGCGCCGCCGAGAAGCAGCCTCCGTACGGATTCTGCGCCCGCGGGCTGCATACGACGGCCCGCGCCCCGCCGCGCAGCGCCTCCCGCAGCTCCGTGGGCCGCATGCCCTCGTCGTCAACGGCTACCGCGATCGTCCGCAGCCCCATGGCGTGGAGCAGATCGAGCAGATGGTGGTACCCGGGATCCTCCATCGCCACCGCGTCCCCGGGCCGCAACTCCGTGGTCAGCAGCCGCGCGATGCAGTCCAGCGCCCCATGGGCGAACGTCACGCACTCGGACGGCACCCCGTCCCCCGCGAACCAGGCGCGCACCCGCTCCTCCAGCTGCGGCAGCCGCGGCGTGGACCGGTGCGAGCGGGGCCCCGTGGACGGCGCGACCAGCCCCGGAAGATCCGGAAGGAAGGCCGAGTCGGGATGGCCGCCCGCCAAGTCCCGCAGCCCTTCGGGGACTTTGGGCGGCCTCCGGGAAGCGACGGCGGGCTCCGGGGCCACCACGGTTCCGCCGCGCCCACGGGTCACGACAACACCGCGCCGGCGCAGCTCCTTGTAGGCGGTGGCGACCGTGCCGGGACTCACCGCCAGATCGTCGGCCAGCCTGCGCACAGGAGGGAGCGCGTCACCGGGGCACAGGCCCCCGTCGGCGACCGCGCGCTCGACAGACGCGGCAATCCCCTTGGCTGTCGTACCAGAGATCGAATATTGTGCTGCCACGTAAAAGATTTTGTACCACTACATAAATTCCGTCAAGGGGGAGCAATGAGCTGGAGCCGCCGCCGCGCAGCCCTGTGGGAACGGATCCCGGGAGGCCTCGACGGCCGCCGGATGCTGTCGGTCGCCTTCGTCGACAGAACCGGAAGCGGACTGTGGGAGGCCGTCTCCGTTCTCTACTTCACCTACGTGGCAGGGCTCTCGCTCGCCCAGATCGGCACCCTCGTCGCAGCGTCCGGAGCCGTCGGAATCGCCGGCGCGCCCATCGGCGGCCGCATCGCCGACCGACTGCCCCTGACCCGCGTCCTCGTCGGCTTCCAATCGCTGCGCGCCATCGCCATGTTCGCGCTCCTGACCACCGACAACTTCGTCCTGCTGCTCCTGATCGCCTCCGTAGGAAGCTTCGGCGACCGCTCGGCCAACGTCCTCACCAAGCTGTACGCCGCCCGGATCGCCGGCCCCGACCGCGTCCGCTACCAGGCCGTCAGCCGGACCGTCGCCAACGCGGGCTGGGCCGTCGGCGGCCTCGCCGCCGCAGGAGCCCTCGCCATCGGCTCGGCCTCCGCCTACGAGTGGCTCCTCGCGGGCAACGCCCTCTCGTTCGTCGGCTCCGCCCTCATCACGGCGCTCTGCGCCGAACCCCCGGCGCCCGCACGTACGGTCGCCAAGTCCGGCGACCCGGCAGCCAGGCCGAAGCCGACCAACCCCTGGCGCGACCGCTGCTACCTGGCCTTCGTGGCCAGCGAAACGGTGCTCTTCCTCGACGACGCCGTGTTCAAGGTCGGCCTCCCGCTCTGGACCGTGCACGCCACCGACGCCCCACACGGACTCGTCCCGCTGCTCATGGTGCTCAACAACGTGATGGTGGTCGGCCTTCAGGTGCCCCTCGCACGATTCGGCGCCACCACCGCGGCGGCCCGACGGCTCCTGTTCCCGCTCTCCGCGGTCTTCGCGCTCGCGGGCGTTGCCATCGCGGCCTCCGCGGCGCACGGCGCCGCACTCGCCACCGCCTTCCTCCTGACCGCGACGGCCGCCTTCACCCTGGCCGAGATCATCCACGCGACCATCTCCTGGGAACTCTCGATCGCTCTCGCACCCGACGACGCACAGGGCGCCTACCTCGGAGTGCACGGCCTGGCCCAGTCCGTCCAGCGCAGCGTCGGCCCGCTCGCCGTCACCGCCGCCATCGCGACCGGACCGGTCGGCTGGATCACCTTCGGCACCGTCATCGCGGGAACCTGCCTGGTCCAGCACCGTCTCGCCCGGCCGCGACCGCGGCGGACGCCGCTGTCAGTGGCGTCGGTTACGGTGAGTGAGCATTGATCAACACCGTGCTCAGGGGGAAACATGGCGCACGCCAATCACATCAGGGCCATCCGGCGCACACTTCGCCGTGAAATGCCGAGCACCGTCGGCCTCATCGCCGACGTGCACGACTTCACGGCCATGACGAGATACCGATCCTTCGCCTTCGACGACCACGCGGCCTACCTCCGCCAGGTCGAGGGGCTCCTGCGCTCACTCGCCGCCCAGGGCGCACACACGACGGTCGCACTCTTCGACCCGGACGAATTCACCGAGTTCTGTACGTCGCAGGGCCTCGACCCGGACACGGCGGACAGCCGCACCCGCTTCACGGCCGAACTGGCGGCGGGCGGCGCCTGCGTGGCTTACGCGGGCCAGCCGATCGACAGCCTCGTCCCACAACTCATCAACAAGGCGGTCCGCAAAGCGACTTGGGAGTACGCGACGCTGCTCCTGGCAGAGGCGGGGGAGTGCGCCGAATGCGGCCAGGACATCGGCCGGGCCGCCTTCGACCGGGCCTCGCACCTCCTGTTGAGCCTGCTGGAAGCGGCCGGGCCGGGCACCCACCACCTGGTGTGCAGCATCCCTGCCCAGGCGGAGCAGCTCATCGCCGTCCTGCACGCAGACCGGGAGGGATTCAACCCGGTACGCCTGGACGAGACGGACGCCGCCGAGTTCGTGACCGTCCTCGCGGCCGGCATCGCCCTGCCGAGCGCCGGAGGGCTGGTACTCCGTACGACTGAATCGGGAATCCCGGACCGACTGCACGGCTGGCGCCTGCACCAGGGCCGGCTCGACCCGCTGACCGCGGGCGAGGTCTTCAGCGCGTACTGCACCGACGCCACGACCGGCGACCCCCTCGCCCCGGAACCCGACGTCGAATACCGGCCCGGATTCCCCATCGACCAACCGGACAGCCACCACTGAAACAACGGCAGGGGGCAAGGAAAAGGGGCTCCCCGCCGCACCGCGACGGGAAGCCCCTCTCCGACGGGTCTCACGACCCACACCGGTCTCACGACCGTCCGGTCACTCGCCGGACAGCACCGCCTGAGCGGCCTTGCGCGCATCCTCGGCGGTGTCCGCGGCACGAGCCGCGGACGCCGCACGCTCGCACTGGGCCAGCGTGTACTTCGCCAGCGTCGCACGCACATAAGGAATGGAAGCCGCACCCATCGACAGGCTGGTGACACCCAGCCCCGTCAGGACACACGCCAGCAGCGGATCGGAGGCAGCCTCGCCACACACACCACAGCTCTTGCCCTCGGCCTTGGCGGCCTCGGCGGACAGCGAGATCAGGTCGAGCAGCGCGGGCTGCCACGGGTCCTGGAGCCGGGACACCGCGCCCACCTGGCGGTCGGCCGCGAAGGCGTACTGCGCAAGGTCGTTGGTGCCGAGCGAAAGGAACTCGACCTCCTGCAGGATCGAGCGGGCCCGGAGCGCGGCGGAGGGAATCTCCACCATCGCGCCGAACTTCGCCTGCAGCCCGGCCTCCCGGCACGCGTCGGCGAACGCCTTGGCGTCGGTACGGTCGGCCACCATCGGCGCCATGACCTCAAGGTACACAGGCAGACCCTCGGCGGCCTTGGCCAGCGCGGTCAGCTGAGTACGCAGGACCTCGGGGTGGTCGAGCAGCGAACGCAGACCTCGCACACCGAGCGCGGGGTTCGGCTCGTCCGCCGGGGTCAGGAAGTCGAGCGGCTTGTCGGCGCCGGCGTCCAGAACCCGCACGACGACGCGCCCCTCGGGGAACGCCTCAAGCACCTTGCGGTACGCCTCGACCTGCTTTTCCTCCGACGGCGCCTTGGCGGAGTCGTCGAGAAAGAGGAACTCGGTACGGAACAGACCGACGCCCTCGGCACCCGCCTCCACAGCCGCCGGAACATCGGCGGGACCGCCGACATTGGCGAGCAGCGGAACCTTGTGGCCGTCCGAGGTGGCACCCGGACCGGACGACGCGGACAGCGCGGCCTTGCGCTCAGCGGCGGCCCGCTCAAGCTCGGCCTGCTTCTCCTCGCTCGGGTCGACGAAAATCTCGCCCGTGCTGCCGTCCACGGCGATCAGCGTGCCTTCGGCCAGCTCACCGGCGCCGGGAAGGGCCACGATCGCGGGAACACCGAGCGCCCGCGCCAGGATGGCGCTGTGGCTGGTGGGCCCGCCCTCCTCGGTCACGAAGCCGAGCACAAGCGCCGGGTCGAGCAGGGCGGTGTCGGCGGGCGCGAGGTCCCGCGCGATGAGCACGTACGGCTCGTCACTGTCCGGCACACCCGGCATCGGCACACCGAGCAGGCGCGCCACGATCCGGTTCCGTACGTCGTCGAGGTCGGCGACGCGTCCCGCCATGTACTCGCCGGCACCGGCGAGCAGCTCGCGGTAGTGCGAGAACGCGTCGTACACGGCGCGCTCGGCGGTGCTGCCGACGACGATGCGCCGGTCGACATCGGCCATCAGCTCCGGGTCCTGGGCGATCATCGCCTGGGCCTCAAGCACGGCCTGCGCCTCACCGCCGGCCAGATTGCCACGCGCTATCAGGTCGGCCGCCACAGCCTCCACGGCCTGGCGAGCGCGCCCCTGTTCGCGCCCGTGCTCCGATGCCGGAATCTGCTTGGCAGGCGGTTCGAGAACCGCCGTACCCATGTGCCGTACCTCGCCGATCGCCACACCGTGGCTCACACCGACGCCTCGCAGCGTTGTCTCCATCTCACCCGTCTCCGATAGTCGCGGCGGTCAGTGCCGCCGCCGTTGTTGTCCGTCCAGCGCGCCGTCGCAGCGGCGCGGGCGTCACTGCCAGCCGAACAGCGCGTCGCCGGCCTTCACGTCACCGCTGTCGATGACACCGGAGAGGGAGTCAGTGGTGGCCTCAAGAGCCACGATGGGACAAATAGGGGACTTACCGGCCGCTTCGACGGCGGACGGGTCCCAGCGCACGACCTCCTGGCCGCGCGTCACGGTGTCGCCCTTGTTGACGAGGAGCTCGAAGCCCTCGCCGTTGAGCTGGACGGTGTCGATTCCGAGGTGCGTCAGCACACCGTGACCTTCGGCGTCGACGACGACGAAGGCGTGCGGGTGCAGGGACACAACGACGCCATCCACGGGCGCCACGGCCGCCGACGGCTCACGTACGGGATCAATAGCGGTGCCGGGGCCCACCATCGCGCCGGAGAAGACGGGATCGGGCACTGCAACAAGCCCGATGGCCTTTCCAGCAAGTGGGGACGTCACGCTAGTCATGGGGAGCCTCCCAGGGGCGGAGCTTCTAGTGTCGCCGTCACTACCTGTCCTGGACGGCGTACTGTTCAGAAGGGTAAGTCATAAGAAGTCCTAGTTCCGCATGACAGGTGCCGGTTGGCTGACCTAGATGCGCACCGGAAACGATTTGCCTCAACTCCCGGCGGCCTGTACTGTCGTACTCCTGCCTGACCCCATCACAACACTGTGATTCGCGGTCGGCGGCACCTACCAAGTCCCGATCCTAACCCGGATTTCCGACCCTGCGTGCTTGCGGGGACGGTGGTCAGGAAGACGGAAAAGACTTGCTAGAGTCTGAATCGCCGGAAAGCCGATAAGGCCGGAAAGCGAAATCCCCGCTCCAGCGGGTGGCGGAAACGGAAATCGGATCTGCTAAGCTGGAAAAACGAAATACCGGAGGGAAGCGCCCGGAGGAAAGCCCGCGAGGGTGAGTACGAAGGAAGCGTCCGTTCCTTGAGAACTCAACAGCGTGCCAAAAGT
>NZ_JBSFIE010000069.1:0-11456 GCF_053597395.1 Streptomyces sp. NPDC001415 | reverse complement strand
CCGGCGGCTCCGACTCTATCAGATCCTTTCGGGCCTGATTTCCGGTCTCCCGGGTCCAAGTCGGCTTGTCTTCCCGGCTGTTGGGCCGTTCCGACGAGTGAGACATTAGCGGAATCCTGGCCCCCGACGCCAATCGGGGTGCGTTCTCGAACGCGGATTCCTCATTTCGCAAAAGCGCACGAAAAACGAGACGACGAGGTGTCGTTCATAAGAAGTGGTTGATGCGGAATGGCTGTCCGGGGACCGACCGGAGTCGGCGCTCACGTCGGACAACTCGGAGAACACTACGTACCGGGGATGGCCGTGTCAACCCTCGGCCAGGGGCCGGCGGAGGTCTCGTCCAGGGGGCTCGCACGCCTTGGACCTCGTGCTTTTGGCTGAGGCAGGCCTGGCGGGACGGCCGATCTGGTGGTCCCGTCGTGCGCCCTAGCTTGGCAGGTATGAGGTCTCTTCTTCGGATTGCCGTGGCCGCTGCGACCCTCCTCGTGCTGGGGATGGCCGTGGGGTCCGGCGCCGCCTACGCCGTGGACGGTGACGAGCACGTCGCCCGCATGCGGCTGCGGGTCGTCGACACGGTCAATGAGGAGACCCGGGTCGAGATCGAGCGGGCGCGGGCCGGCCTCGCCTCGTCCGGCGAGTTGGCTCGGCTTGAGGAGAAGTTCCGGGAGGGGAGGCGGCTCGCTGCTGACCTGCGGGCTGTGCGGGCAGTCCCGTCGCGCGGCGGCCACGGGACGGACTCCGCCAGTCATCCGGCCGGGGACAGTCATTCAGCCGGGGACGGGAACAGCGTGTTCCGAGCTGCGCGGACGGCTCTTCCGCATACCCCCGCTGGGGTGCTGAGCCTGGTGGGCGGGGGCGCGCTGGCGCTGGTCGGCGGGGGTGTGGCCGCCGCTGTGGTGCGGCGGCCGCGCGAGAAGGCGTAACCGGTCAGCTGTTGCCGGAGGCCAGTTCGCGGCTGCGGTCGCGGGCGGCTTCCAGGGCTGCGATGAGGGCGGCCCGTACGCCGTGGTTCTCCAGCTCGCGGATGGCGCTGATGGTCGTGCCCGCCGGGGACATGACCGCCTCGCGGAGCTTCACCGGGTGCTCGCCGCTGTCGCGGAGCATCACCGCGGCGCCGATCGCGGACTGCACGATCAGGTCGTACGCCTGGGCGCGGGGCAGACCGAGGAGGATTCCCGCGTCGGTCATCGCCTCGACCAGGTAGTAGAAGTACGCCGGACCCGAGCCGGAGAGGGCGGTTGCCGCGTCCTGCTGGGATTCCGGTACGCGCAGGGTCTTGCCCACTCCGCCGAAGATTTCCTCCGTATGGGCGAGGTGCTCAGGCGTCGCGTGGCTGCCGGCGCTGATCACGGACATACCCTCGTCGACCAGTACGGGCGTGTTCGGCATGACGCGTACGACCGGAGTGCCGGCGGCGAGGCGGGCTTCGATGAAGGAGGTCGGGATGCCGGCCGCGGCGCTGACCACCAGGCGGTCGCTCGCGACGTGCGGGGCCAGCTCGTCCAGGAGCCTGCCCATGTCCTGGGGCTTCACCGCGAGGATCAGGGTGTCCGCGCGCTTGGCGGCCTCGGCGTTGGTGACCGCGTCCACGCCGTAGCGGGCGTTGAGTTCCGCGGCGCGCTCCGGACGGCGGGCGGTGATGAGCAGGCTGGCCGGGTGCCAGCCGGCCCGGATCATTCCGCTGAGGAGGGCCTCGCCGATCTTGCCGGTGCCGAGGACTGCGACGGTCTGGGTCATGCGGTCACCCTCCAGGTGGTGCGGCGTTTCCTGACGTCATCCTCGCATCGGGGGCGAGTGCCTGAAGGGGGCGTCCGATGGGCGGTACGGCTGGGGTCCGTCCCGCGGATCCGGTCGCCGTCGAGGTGCCCAGGCCTTGTAGCGCGTCCCGGACAAGGTCCGCCGGGCAGGCCCTAGAGGGTTCGGCGGGGCAGGGTGGCTGCGCCCAGCGTGAGGACCAGGAGCGCGATCGCCGCCACGATGCCGGTGTCCTTCGCGAACGTGGCCGTCGCGTCCGGGTGGTGGAGGACCTGGGTCATGGCGTCGACGGCGTACGACATGGGCAGGACGTCCGAGATCCAGCGCAGGACCGGCTGCATCGCGTCGCGCGGGGTGAACAGGCCGCACAGCAGGAGCTGGGGGAAGATCACCGCCGGCATGAACTGGACCGCCTGGAACTCCGACGCGGCGAACGCCGAGACGAACAGGCCCAGGGCCGTGCCGAGCAGGGCGTCCAGCAGGGCCACCAGGAGCAGCAGCCACGGGGAGCCGACCACGCTCAGGTCGAGCAGCCAGACGGAGATGCCCGTCGCGATGAGCGACTGGAGTACGGCCAGGGCGCCGAAGGCCAGCGCGTACCCCCCGATCAGGTCGCCTTTGCCCAGCGGCATGGCGAGGAGGCGTTCCAGGGTGCCCGAGGTGCGTTCGCGCAGGGTGGCGATGGAGGACACCAGGAACATCGTGATCAGCGGGAAGATGCCGAGCAGCGAGGCGCCGATGCTGTTGAAGACGGCGGGGCTGCCGTCGAACACGTACCGGAGCAGGATGATCATCAGGGACGGGATGATCAGGAGCAGCGCGATGGTGCGCGGGTCGTGGCGCAGCTGACGCAGGACGCGGGCGGCGGTCGCGAGGGTGCGGGATGCGGTCATGAGCGGGCCTCGGGGTGGGCTGCGGCGGTCGTGGGAGTGGCTCCTGGTTCCGTCATCGGGGTGCCTCGGGGTGGGTGGCGGCCTCGTCCACGAGGTGGAGGAAGGCCTGCTCGACGGTTTCGGTGCCGGTACGGGTGCGCAGGTCGTCCGGGGTGTCCTCGGCGAGGAGGGCGCCTTCGCGCAGGAGGAGCAGGCGGTGGCAGCGTTCCGCTTCGTCCATGACGTGCGAGGAGACCAGCAGGGTGGTGCCGCGGGTGGCGGCGATGGTGTGGAAGAGGTTCCAGAGGTCGCGGCGCAGTACGGGGTCGAGGCCCACGGTCGGTTCGTCCAGGACGAGCAGTTCCGGGGTGCCGAGCAGGGCGACGGCCAGGGAGACGCGGCTGAGCTGGCCGCCGGAGAGCCGGCCCGCGAGGTCGTCGGCGTGGCTGGTGAGGTCGACGTCGGTGATGGCCCGGGTGACCGCTTCGGCGCGGGCCGCGCGGTGGGCTCGGCCGGGGTTCAGTACGGCTGCGAAGTAGTCCAGGTTCTGACGAACCGTCAAATCCTGGTAGACGGACGGGTCTTGGGTGACGTAGCCGATGCGCTCGCGCAGGGCGGGGGTGCCCGCGGGGCTGCCGAGGACGGTGAGGGTGCCGGTGACTTTCGCCTGCGTACCCACGATCGCGCGCATCAGGGTCGACTTTCCGCAGCCGGAGGGGCCGAGGAGGCCGGTGATGCGGGCGCGCGGGACGGTGAAGTCCAGGGCCTTCAGGACCTGACGTCCGCCTCGTACGACGGTGAGGGCTCGGGCTGTTACGGCGGGGCCGGCTTGGGTGCCCGGAGCGCCTTGAGTGCCTGAGGTGGCTGGCTTGGTGTTGCGCCCTGGGGTGGTGCTGTTACCCGTGGGGTTCGGGTCATAATTCACCATGTGATGAATAGTGCGCCCGTCGGGTTCGGGCGTCAAGGATCGGGGGCTGTGGCGGTTGATCGGGGGGGTCGGGTGGCGATCGGGGGGCGGGTGGTGACCGTGGGGGTCGGGGGTGACCGGGGGGCGGGCGCTTCGTGTGGGGATTGGTGTGGCTCCGGGTTCGGGGGTCTTGATGGGGCCCGCGGTCAGTTGAGCGCCAGTTTCAGGTGGACCACGTAGCGCTCCTCCACCGTGCCGTCCGGGAAGAGTTCGCTCAGTACGTCGTGTTCCCTCGCCAGGAACCGCCTCGTCCGCGCCTCGCCCAGGACCAGGAACGCCGAGTGGCTTCCCAGGTTCGCCAGGTGGGTGGCGAGGGGGACCTTGCGTGTGTGGGGGATACGGCGGTCCGTGAAGTCCAGGCCGGAGACGTCGGTCCCGGGGTGGCCGCCTCGCTGTTCGCCCTCACCGTTGTGCGGCCGGAAGAGGTCACTGCTGTCCGGCTTGAAGAAGTCGTGGAGGCGGGCGTCCTGGGCGGCGACCCACTCCGCCGAGTGGTCCGAGATGTTCCACCACAGGGCGAGCGCGCCGCCCTCGCGCAGCACGCGGCGGGCCTCCGGGCCCGCCTTCGCCGGGTCGGTC
Organism: Streptomyces sp. NPDC001415; assembly: GCF_053597395.1. Lineage (NCBI taxonomy): Bacteria > Bacillati > Actinomycetota > Actinomycetes > Kitasatosporales > Streptomycetaceae > Streptomyces > Streptomyces sp. NPDC001415. The sequence continues at coordinate 7,283 of NZ_JBSFIE010000069.1, read as the reverse complement.
CAGTGCCAGGCCTGGGCGTACGTGATGAAGTCCGCGGATGCGGTGGCGAGGGGGAGGTTGTTGCCGTCGCCCCTCACCAGCGGGATACCGGGGTTGTTCCTGCGGAACTCGGCGGCCATGCCGTCGCCGGGCTCCACCGCGGTGACCTTCGCTCCGCGGGCGTGCAGGAGGCTGGTGGCTATGCCGGTGCCGGCGCCGACGTCCGCGACCTGGGCGTTCTTCAGGGGGCGTCCGGCCAGCTCCTCCAATGCGTCGAGGAGGAGCGGGGGGTACGAGGGGCGGTTCGCGGCGTACTGCGCTGCGGCGGCGTTGAAGGAGAGGGCGCGGGTTGTCATGGGGCGAGTCTGCCGGGCGGGGTGATGGCTTGGGGGCGCGTTTTGCGATCCGGCCGACCGACGGTTGCGGGAGGCGGCACGTTCTGCGAACCGCCCGGTCCGCTGGTCTGGGAGACGGCGCGTTCTGACACCCGCCCGGTCGGCGATTGCGGGAGCGGCACGTTCTGCCATCCGGCCGACCGACGGTTGCGGAAGGCGGCACATTCTGCGAACCGCCCGGTCCGCTGGTCCGGGAGGCGGCGCGTTCTGACACTCGCCCCCGGCCCCGTTCCCGAAGGCGGCGTGCTCTGCCACCCGCCCGGTCGGCCCTTCCCGGACGCCTGTGTTGCCGCTCGGCACGCGGCCCGTCCCCGTTGTCACCCTGGGCGGGGCCCCGCCCTACTTCCGCTTCGGCTTCTTCCTGGCCGACGGGTTGCCCGTTCGGGTGCCCTTGCGGCGGGCGTACTGGGCGCGGGCCGTTTCGTACTCCTCGCGGTGCAGGCCCTCGCCGGGTGCCTCCGTGAACGTGCGGAAGAAGTAGGCCAGCAGCGAGCCGATGAAGCCGATGGCCTTCAGGCCCTGGAGCGAGCGGTCCGCCTCCGGGTCGGCCGGGCGGGCCGAGAAGCCGTCCCACGTCTTGCGGAACGCCAGCGCGCTGCAGATCGCGAACATCACGACCACCAGCACGTTCACGAAGGTGCCGGTGTTCGAGAGCTGCAGGCCCTCGTACGCGAAGCGCAGGACGAAGCACGCCGCCACCGCCGCGGCGAGCGAGCCGATCGCCGCGCCGGCCCGCCGCAGCCCGTACCCGTTGTCGTGGTCCACCCACGTCGTGCCGAAGAAACGGATGGGCTCGGGCTGGGGGCCCTCGGCGGCTTCGCCCTTGTTCTCGCTCATGGAGTCGATTATCCCCGGGCGCACTTTCAGTGGCCGGGCCCGTCGTGGGGGATGTCGAGCAGCAGGTCGGAGGCGCGGCCCAGGACTTCGCTGCGGAGGCGGCCGCCGTGGTCCGCGGCGAGGAAGTGGTGGCCGATAGCCGCGCAGAACGCGAGCAGGGCGCGGGCCTCGACCTCGTCCGGGTCGGGACAGAAGGAGCCGATCTTCTCGCGGAGCAGTCCCATGCGCCGGTTGTCGACGCGGCGCAGGCGCTCGGCGACCGCCTCGTCCCGGCGCGCCCAGTCGCGGATCGCGAGGTCGATGGGCAGCAGCCGCTCGGAGAGGGTCAGTTGGCCGGCCAGCCGGATCTTCTCCCGCTCGTCGCCGCCCTCGCGCTCGACGCGGTCGAGCACGTCGTCCACGCTCTCTCGCTCCCAGGTGTCCAGCATCTGTTCGAGCAGGGCGTCCCGGTCGGCGAAGTAGCCGTAGAACCCGCCCTTGGTCACGCCGAGCGCCTTGGCCAGGGCCTCGACGCGCACGGCGTCGACACCGCCCTCGGCCAGCGCCCGCAGGCCCTGCTCGACCCACTTCTCGGGCGGTGTGCGCAGTGCGCCCATGGCGTGTCCCACCTCACTTCCGAACCCGTCACCAAGGCGTTGTACGGCGCCGCACAACGGGTCTAGCCTCATCTTGTACGCCATCGTATAAGGGTGGTGGCGGAGGGGGTGGAGACGGCGGCTTCCTGCTGCCGCCCGCGCCCGCCGCCCACCCGCCGCCCGTCGCCTCGCGGCCTCGTCGCGGGAAGCGGCTTCATCGCGGGAAGCGGCTTCATCGCGGGAAATGGAGAGTTCACATGATCAAGTGGGCAGGCCGGCTCATCGTGTTCTTCGGCGCCGCACACACACTCCTCGCCCTGACGCTGGAAGGAGCCGCGCGCCACGCGGGGACGTGGTTCGGCGGAGGCCTGTGGGGGGCCGACTTCGCCGCGATGGACGCGGCGGACAGCGCGTGGTGGCTGAGCGTGGACAGCTTCGGCGTGCCACTCTTCCTGATCGGCCTGATGGTGCTCTGGCTGGACCGCCGGGGCATGGCGCCTCCGCCGTTCCTCGCCTGGGCACTGGTGATCTGGACCGTGGTCGGCGCCGCGGTCCTGGTCGCCACGCCGTGGCCGATCCTCCTGTGCGCGGACGTCCTCCTGCTGGTCGGGATCCGACGCGCCGCCCGTCGCGACGAACCCGCGCCCCGCTCCGGCACCGTCCGGACGCCGTAGGGATCACCGCAGAGGGGTGTCGTGCGGATCCACCTCGCCGAAGTGGCCGGTCCCGGCTACCCGCAGCGCGGCGCCACGTACCCGTCGCTCCCCGTCTTCACGTACGCGTCCGAGACGAATCGGCCGTTGCCGATGTTGTCCCAGATGTTCGAGGTGCCGTACGGGCCCGAGACCTGGGTGCCCGGCGTCTGGCAGTTCACCGGGACCGTGGCGCCCTGGGGCAGGACGTCGATGATCGAGTAGCCCGTGCCGGGGCCGCTGCGGACGTTCAGTTCGTAGCCGGGGGCCACCGGGTAGCGCTGGGTCCCGGTCGACGCGGACGGCATGGACGCGGACGACACGGATTCGGCTGATTCTGATCCCATGTGAAGCTCCCCCATCGGTTTCACTCTGCGTGCAACACGCAGGCTAGCAAGCCCCATCGGGCTCGTACGCCCCATCGACTAGGCTCCGCCGGGACGCGCGCGTACAACGGACACTCGGGGGTGGACCATGGCCTCGCCGCGCAGTATCGGGTTCGGGGCGGAGGGCATCGAGGATCCGGAATCCGTCGGGGCCTACCGGCTCGAATCCGTGCTCGGCTCCGGCGGGATGGGTGTGGTGCACCTGGCCACCTCTCCCTCCGGGATGCGGCTCGCCGTCAAGGTCGTGCACGCCCAGCACGCCGCCGATCCGGAGTTCCGGGCCCGGTTCCGGCAGGAGGTGTCGGCGGCCCGGCGGGTCAGCGGGGCCTTCACTGCCTCCGTCGTCGACGCCGACCCCGATGCCGCCCGGCCCTGGATGGCCACCGTCCACATCCCGGGCCCCACCCTCGCCGAACGCGTCAAGGACAACGGGCCGCTCCCCGCCGACGAGGTGCGCCGGCTCGGGGCCGGACTCGCCGAAGCCCTGCGCGACATCCACCGGGCCGGAGTCGTCCACCGCGACCTCAAGCCGAGCAACGTGCTGCTCGCCGCCGACGGGCCCAAGGTCATCGACTTCGGGATCTCACGGCCGTACGACAGCGATCTGCGGACCGAGACCGGGAAGCTCATCGGCACGCCGCCCTTCATGGCGCCCGAGCAGTTCCAGCGGCCTCGCGAGGTCGGGCCCGCCGCCGACGTGTTCGCCATGGGGGCCGTGCTCGTGCACGCCGCCACCGGGAGCGGGCCCTTCGACTCCGATTCGCCGTACGTCGTCGCCTACCAAGTCGTCCACAACGAGCCCGACCTGGACGGGGTGCCCGAGGATCTCGCGCCCGTGCTGCGCCGCTGCCTCGCCAAGGATCCCGACGACCGGCCCACCCCGGACGAGCTGATGTCCGCGCTCCGGTCCGCCGCTTACGGCTCCGAGGCCCATATTCCTACGCAGCGGTTCCGCAATCCTGTTCAGATCCAGGGCCCTGGTTCCGCCAAGTTTTCCAAGTCCGTCGAGTCCCCCGAGTCCGCCAAGTCCCCCAAGTCCGCTGGAAGTTCGGGCGAATCCGCCGATGGGTCTGCCCCCGCCGCCCCTGCGCCCTCGCGTCGGCGTGCCCGCTGGGCCGTCGCCGCGGCCGTGCTCATCGGGTTCGTCGGCGCAGGCGTGGTCGCCGTTCAGGCGCTGCCCGACGGCACCGGGACCGTCGCCGCCCCGGAACAGCATGCGGCGGCCCAATTCCGGCCCTGGAGCGCCCAGTTGGCCGCCACGGGGGACGGGAATCGTACGGCCTTCTGCTCGGCGGATGCGGGTGGCGGTGCTCTGTACTGCGCCGCGCCCGGGGTCGCCGCCGCCCGGCTCGATCCCGTCGGCGGGAAGGTTCTCTGGTCGGTGGCGGGGGGCGGCGGGCAGCCACTCTCCGACGACCTCACCCCCGTCGTGGCCGGCGGGCGGGTCCTGGTGCGGGCCCCGGGCGGACCGTTGCGGGCGTACGACGCCGGGACCGGGAAGCCGGTGTGGTCCGCCGACGTATCGGCGTACTCCGGAGTGCACCCCGCGGGCGACACCGTGCTGCTCGCCACGGCGGACGGACACGTCACCGCACTCAACTCCGTTACGGGCAAGGAGAGTTGGCGGAAGGCGATCGGAGGGCCTCGGGCTCAGTTCGTCGTTCCCGCCGGTGGTGGTGCGGGGGTGGCCTACGTCGCCACTCCCTCCGCCGACGGCCGCTCGACCTCCGTCGCCGCCCTCGATCCCGCCACCGGGTCCGTGCGCTGGCAGGCCCGGGCCGACGGGCGGCTCCGGCCCGTCGCGGCCGACGGCAAGGCCGTGTTCCTGCTTGCCACCGACCCCAGCGGGTTCACCTCGGCCGTCGTACGCCTCGACGCCGCCACCCACACCGCCCGCCGCGCCGCGCTCACCGCACCGCTCGACCAGGCGCAGGCCGGGGTCGACGGGGACGCGGTCTACCTGTTCGGGGCGGGCGGGGCGCTGGTCGCGGTCGACTCCGTGCGCGGCGGCGAGAAGTGGCGGCTCGACACGGGGGTGGCGCGCGCCTCACGGCCCGTCGCCTCGGGCGGCCAGGTGTATCTGACCGGCGCCGACGGCCGACTGCTCGCCTTCGACGCGCGCAAGGGCGTACTCGCCGGGCAGACCAACCCCCGCATGAACAACGGGCGTTACACCTTCACACCCACCCTGCCGACGCCGCTCGCCGCCGGGGGGCGGGTGTATGCCGCCTCCCCCGACGGGTCGGTCTTCGCGGTCGATCCCGGGGACATCGGGAGCTGGTGACGCTCCGTCAGGCGGGGTGCCCGTACGGGGCTCAGCCCAGCTTCGTCACGTCGCGGACCGCGCCCCGGTCCGCGCTGGTCGCCATCGCCGCGTAGGCGCGCAGCGCGGCGGACACCTTGCGCTCGCGGTTCTTCGGGGCGTACACCCCGTTCAGTGCCTCGCGGCGGGTCGCCAACTCAGCCTCGGGGACGAGGAGTTGGATCGTACGGTTGGGGATGTCGATCCGGATGCGGTCGCCGTCCTCGACCAGCGCGATCGTGCCGCCGGACGCCGCCTCGGGTGAGGCGTGGCCGATGGAGAGGCCCGAGGTGCCGCCGGAGAAGCGGCCGTCGGTGATCAGCGCGCAGGTCTTGCCGAGGCCACGGCCCTTGAGGAACGACGTCGGGTACAGCATCTCCTGCATGCCCGGCCCGCCCTTGGGGCCCTCGTAGCGGATCACGACCACATCGCCATGGGTGATCTCCTTGCGGAGGATCTTGTCGACGGCCTCCTCCTGCGACTCGCAGACGACGGCCGGGCCCTCGAAGGTCCAGATCGACTCGTCGACGCCGGCCGTCTTCACGACACAGCCGTCCTCGGCGAGGTTGCCGTGCAGGACCGCGAGGCCGCCGTCCTTGCTGTACGCGTGCGCCGCGTCCCGGATGCAGCCCTCGGCGGCGTCGGTGTCCAGGGTGTCCCAGCGCTCGGACTGCGAGAAGGCGGTCGCCGAGCGGACGCAGCCGGGGGCCGCGTGCCACAGCTCGACCGCTTCGTCGGACGGGGATCCGCCGCGCACGTCCCAGGTGTCCAGCCACTCCTTGATGGAGCGGGAGTGGACGGTGTGGACGTCCTCGTTGAGCAGGCCCGCGCGGTACAGCTCGCCGAGGATCGCGGGGATGCCGCCGGCGCGGTGCACGTCCTCCATGTAGTACGTACGGTTCTTGGCGACGTTCGGGGCGACCTTGGCCAGGCACGGGACGCGGCGGCTGATGGCGTCCATGTCGCTGAGGCCGTAGTCGAGCTCGGCCTCCTGGGCGGCGGCGAGCAGGTGCAGGATCGTGTTGGTGGAGCCGCCCATGGCGATGTCGAGCGCCATCGCGTTCTCGAACGCGGCGCGGGTCGCGATGGAGCGGGGCAGGACGGAGTGGTCGTCGTCCTCGTAGTGCCGCTTGGTGATCTCCACGACCGTGCGGGCCGCGTTCTCGTACAGGGCCCGGCGGGCGGTGTGGGTCGCGAGGACCGAGCCGTTGCCGGGGAGGGAGAGTCCGATCGCCTCGGTCAGGCAGTTCATGGAGTTGGCCGTGAACATGCCGGAGCAGGAGCCGCAGGTGGGACAGGCGTTCTCCTCGATGCGGAGGATGTCCTCATCGGAGATCTTGTCGTTCACGGCGTCCGAGATCGCGTCGACGAGGTCGAGCGTACGGACCGTGCCGTCGACCAGGGTCGCCTTGCCGGACTCCATCGGGCCGCCCGAGACGAAGACGGTGGGGATGTTGAGGCGCAGCGCCGCCATCAGCATGCCGGGGGTGATCTTGTCGCAGTTGGAGATGCAGATCAGGGCGTCGGCGCAGTGCGCTTCGACCATGTACTCCACGCTGTCCGCGATGAGGTCGCGCGAGGGGAGGCTGTAGAGCATGCCGCCGTGGCCCATCGCGATGCCGTCGTCCACGGCGATGGTGTTGAACTCGCGGGGCACCGCGCCCGCGGCCAGGATCGCCTCGCTGACGATGCGGCCGACCGGGGCGAGGTGGGTGTGGCCCGGCACGAACTCGGTGAAGCTGTTCGCCACGGCGATGATCGGCTTGCCGATGTCCTCGCTCGCTACACCGGAGGCCCGCATAAGGGCGCGGGCGCCCGCCATGTTGCGGCCGTGGGTGACTGTGCGGGACCTCAGCTCGGGCATCGTCGCTCGTCTCCTTCAGACAGGGGGCTGTCTGTGAGCCTACGCCGCCGCTCCGCCATCTGGACAGGGTGTCCGAATGGCGGGACCGGGGGTTCGCCATTTGGCCCCCGCCGAGGGGGCGCCCCTGGGGCTCCGCCCCAGACCCCGTTCGCGCCTTAAGAGCCTGTGTCTGAACCCCGCCCGGATCAGGCCGGGGCGTCTGGTGCGTGCGATCGCAAGGCGCCGGAGCGTCCTCGATGGGGGTACCCCCTGG
>NZ_JBSFIE010000068.1:0-13609 GCF_053597395.1 Streptomyces sp. NPDC001415 | reverse complement strand
TACTAGGGCGTTTCGGCAACGCGGCATGGGGGTCCCCCCTGGCCCTTAAGGCCTTGGGGGAGTGCGTGCCAGACGCCACGGGCCCGGGCGGGGTTCAGACACAGGCTCTAAGGCTGCTCAGCGCTTGGCGTGGCGGCCGCCGCGCTGCGGTGCCTGGCCGGGGCCTCGGGGGCCCTCCGCCGCCTGCGGGTTCTTCTTCGCCTTGGAGCGGGCCCGCAGGAACTCGATGGCGATCGGCACGACCGAGACCAGCACGATCACGACGAGCATCAGCTCGATGTGCTGGTGGACGAAGTCGACGTTGCCCAGGCCCGCGCCGAGCAGCGTGACGCCCGCACCCCACAGGGTGCCGCCGATGACGTTGAAGGTGACGAACGAGCGGTAGTTCATGCCGCTGACGCCCGCGATGATCGGTGTGAAGGTGCGCACGATCGGCACGAAGCGGGCCAGGACCAGCGACTTCGGGCCGTACTTCTCGAAGAATTCGTGGGCCTTCTCGACGTTCTCCTGCTTGAAGAGCCTGGAGTCGGGCCGGCTGAAGAGGGACGGCCCCACCTTCTTGCCGAACAGATAGCCCACCTGGTCACCGAGGACGGCGGCGAGCACCACCAGGACACACACCAGCCACAGCGGGGTGTCCAGCTTGCCGGTGGTGACCAGGAGGCCGGTGGTGAACAGGAGCGAGTCGCCCGGCAGGAAGAAGCCGATGAGCAGCCCGGACTCGGCGAACACGATGATCAGCAGGCCGGCCAGGCCGAAGGTTCCCAGTAGATAGTCGGGGTCCAGCCAGCTCGGTCCGAGGGCAAGGGAAGTCACGGGTACCGGGCTCCTGATGTGGGTGTCGGGCGGGCTGTCTGCCGTCGGCAGCCAAAGTTATCAACGTAACGCGCGAATGCGTGGTTCCAGGGGCAGGCTGGGTAGGGCCGACAAGGGCTACCGAAGGGGAACCACATGGGCATCGAGGAATACGGCGGCGGACAGGGCCCGCAGTCGGACGTACTGGTGGTGACCACCAATGACGTACCCGGATACACCGTGCAACAGGTCATCGGAGAGGTCTTCGGCCTCACCGTACGCTCCCGGCACCTGGGCAGCCAGATCGGCGCCGGCCTCAAGTCCATGATCGGCGGCGAGTTGAAGGGGCTGACCAAGACGCTGGTCGAGACGCGGAACCAGGCGATGGAACGTCTGGTGGAGCAGGCGAAGGCGCGCGGCGCGAACGCGGTCCTGATGATGCGCTTCGACGTGACGGAGGCGGCGGACGTGGGTACGGAGGTCTGCGCGTACGGAACCGCGGTGGTCCTGTCCCGCAACTGAGAGCCTGTGTCTGAACCCCGTCCTGATCCGGACGGGGTTCAGACACAGGCTCTGATGGCGACCGGCCTCGGCATCAACTCCCCTCCAGCGAAAGGTGGTTGACCCTCCATGGCACTGCACCGCGGCGGCAGCGAGAAGGAGCACGTCGACGAGAAGGAGTACGGGCGGCTCGCGCTCAACCCCTTCTTCGGGGAGGCCGACCCGGTCGGCTCGATGACCTCCGCGCCGCCCCGGCACCGGCTGCCCGACCGGCCGCTGGCCCCGGCGACCGCGTACCAGGTGGTCCATGACGAGCTGATGCTCGACGGGAACGCCCGGCTCAACCTGGCGACGTTCGTCACCACCTGGATGGAGCCGCAGGCCGGGGTGCTCATGGCGGAGTGCCGGGACAAGAACATGATCGACAAGGACGAGTACCCGCGCACCGCCGAACTGGAGCGGCGGTGCGTGGCCATGCTCGCGGACCTGTGGCACGCGCCGGACCCGAACGCCGTGGTCGGCTGCTCGACGACCGGGTCGAGCGAGGCGTGCATGCTGGCCGGGATGGCGCTGAAGCGGCGCTGGGCGCAGAAGAACGCGGACCGCTACCCGTCCCGCGAGGCGCGCCCGAACCTGGTCATGGGCGTGAACGTGCAGGTGTGCTGGGAGAAGTTCTGCAACTTCTGGGAGGTCGAGGCGCGGCAGGTGCCCATGGAGGGCGACCGGTTCCACCTCGACCCCGAGGCCGCCGCCGCGCTCTGCGACGAGAACACGATCGGCGTCGTCGGGGTGCTCGGCTCGACCTTCGACGGGTCGTACGAACCCATCGGCGCACTGTGCGCGGCGCTCGACGATTTGCAGGAGCGTACGGGTCTGGACATCCCGGTGCACGTCGACGGGGCGTCCGGGGCGATGGTCGCGCCCTTCGTCGACGAGGACCTGGTGTGGGACTTCCGGCTGCCCCGGGTGGCCTCGATCAACACCTCGGGGCACAAGTACGGGCTCGTGTACCCGGGGGTGGGCTGGGCGCTGTGGCGCACGGCGGCCGAGCTCCCCGAGGAACTGGTCTTCCGGGTGAACTACCTCGGCGGCGACATGCCGACCTTCGCGCTGAACTTCTCGCGGCCGGGGGCGCAGGTGGTAGCGCAGTACTACACGTTCCTGCGGCTCGGGAGGGAGGGGTACCGGGCCGTGCAGCAGACCACGCGGGACGTCGCGCGGACGCTCGCGGAACGGATCGAGGCGCTCGGCGACTTCCAACTTCTCACGCGGGGCGACGAGTTGCCCGTGTTCGCCTTCACGACGGCGCCTGAGGTGCACCGGTACGACGTCTTCGACGTGTCGCGGCGGCTGCGCGAGCGGGGCTGGCTGGTGCCGGCGTACACCTTCCCGGCGAACCGGGAGGACCTGTCGGTGCTGAGGGTGGTCTGCCGCAATGGCTTCTCCTCGGACCTGGGGGCGCTGCTCCTGGAGGACCTGGGGCGCCTCCTCCCGGAACTCCGCCGCCAGGCCGGCCCGTTGGGCCGGGACGAATCGGTGGCGACAGCGTTCCACCACTAGCGCCCCGGGGCTCCGCCCCCAGCCCCCGAGGGCGCTTGCCCAACCCACCCGTTGCCCAGCGTGGGATAGCTCGCCCCCTGGGGCTCCGGTGCTGTCAGGGGTGCGGGGAACTGCGCGAACAACCACGCACTCCCCGCACCCGAACCAACCGGCCACAGCCGACCCCCCGGGGAGGGTTGGGGAAGGGGCGGTTGGGGCCCGGGCACCTACCCCCCGAGCCGCCCGAACCGCCCCACCGCCAGCGGCAGGAACACTCCCACCAGCACTACCGGCCACGCCACCGCCAACAGCCCCGCATGCTCGGCCGCCCAGGACGAGCCCCCGGGGCCCACCCCGCAAAGATCCCGCACCGCCGTGGCCGTCGCGGACAGCGGGTTCCATTCCACGGCCGCGCCCAGCCACCCCGGCATCGACGCCGGCACCGCGAAGGCATTCGACAGGAAGCCGACCGGCCACACCAGGATCTGCACCGCCTGCACCAGCTCCGGCCGCCCCGCCACCATCGCCAGCTGGATCCCGACCCACAGCATCGCGAAGCGGAACATCAGCAACAGCCCCACCGCCGCGAGGAACCCCGCGCCCCCGCCCGGCCGCCACCCGATCGCGTACCCCACGCCGATCATCACGACGAGCCCCGCCGCCGACTGCAGCATGTCCGCCACCGCCCGCCCGACGAGCACCGTCCCCGACACCATCGGCATCGAGCGGAACCGGTCGATCACCCCTTTGTCGAGGTCCCGCGTCACCGCCAGCATCGTGCCTTCGAGGCCGAAGGCCATGGTCAGCGCCAGCATCCCGGGGACCAGGAAGTCGACGTACGGGCCGGACACCCCCCGCCCGCCGCCCACCAGATAGCCGAACACCAGCAGCAGCATCACGGGGAAGACGAGCCCGACGACCACCTGCACCGGCTGCCTCGCCCAGTGCGCCAGTTCACGCCGGGTCATGGTCCAGGAATCGGCCACCACCCATCCGACAGCACTCACACCGCCACCTCCGACCCATCCCGCTTGCAGCCGGTCACGGACACGCCCCAGGACCGCGCCACCACCCGGCAGTCGACCCCCCTCACACCGCCACCCCCCGCTCGCGCCCTGCCGCGGGTCCCGCAGCCGGAGGCCCGCCCTCCGTCAGGGACAGGAACACCTCGTCCAGCGTCGGCCTGCGCACCGCGATGTCCTCCGCCTCGATGCCCGCCGCCGACAGTTCCCGTACGACGTCGACGAGCACCCCCATCCGGTCGGCCGCGGGCGCGCTCAGCAGGCGGCGGTCCCGGTCGACGACCGACCCGGGTAGCCCCAACACCTTTACGGCATCAGGCAGTTGGGCCGCATCGCACACGACCACCTCGATACGGTCCGAGCCCACCGTCGCCTTCAGCTCGTCCGCCGTGCCCTCGGCGGCCACCCTGCCGCCGTCGATCAGGGAGATCCGGTCGGCCAGCTGGTCGGCCTCCTCCAGGTACTGGGTGGTCAGCAGCACCGTCGTGCCGCCGCCCACCAGCGAACGCACCGCCTCCCACACCTCCGCCCGGCCGCGCGGATCGAGCCCGGTCGTGGGCTCGTCCAGGAACAGCACCTCCGGGTCGGTGATGAGGGAGGCCGCCAGGTCGAGCCGCCTGCGCATGCCCCCGCTGTACTGCTTGACCGCCTTGCGCCCGGTGTCCGCCAGGCCGAAACGGGCGAGGAGTTCATCGGCCCGCGCCCCCGCCCTGCGCGCCCCGAGATGATGGAGACGGCCGAACATCTCCAGGTTCTGCCGCCCGCCCAGCCCTTCGTCGACGGCCGCGTGCTGCCCGAGCAGACCGATCCGCCGCCGCACCTCGCCCGCCTCTCGGCGTACGTCGTGGCCCGCGACCAGCACCCGGCCCGCGTCGGGGCGCAGCAGCGTGGTCATGATCCGTACGGCCGTGGTCTTGCCGGCGCCGTTGGGCCCGAGCACCGCGTGCACCGTGCCGCGCCGCACGGCCAGGTCGAGCCCGTCGAGGACCCGCTTCGCCCCGTACCGCTTGCCCACGTCTTCCACGAGGATCGAGTTTCCGTTCACGTCCGCGTCAGGCAATCTCTTCTTCTCCCTCAGCAACTCCACCGGCGGGCCCCCTCAGCGGCTTCACCAGCAGATCCCCACCAAGAAAACCGATAGTCAAACTTGACTACCTAGACCTGAAAGTACTCCACCGCCACCCACTCGTCAAACTTGATTAGAGTGCGTCCCCGGGGTCCCGCTCCCCCGTCGCGTACGGGTTCTCCTCGCCCTCGGCCAGGATGCCCACGAACGGCTCGCCCTCACCGGCGAAGACATACGCCCCGCCCTCGATCCGGGCGATCAGGCCGCGGGTCCACTCCGCCTCGGCATCCGCGGAGTGGACCCACATGTTCATGATTTCGCCGATGTGCCCCAGCTGGCCCGGGCCCTCTTCCGGCGTGTAGTACTCCGTCGCCGAGCGGCGCCAGCCCGCCAGCTTCTCCAGCCGGTCGCGCAGCAGGGCGACGGCCTCCGTGCGCGGCAGGTCCACCATGAAGCCGATCGCCGCCGAGAGGACGTCCATCTTCTGGTCGTAGGAGGCGAGCGCCTCGCGCAGCAGCCGGAAGAACTCCTCCCGGCCCGCCTCCGTCAGCTCGTACTCCGTGCGCGGCGGGCCGCCGGCCGTACTGGGCGCCACCTCATGGGCGAGGAGCACGCCCTGCTTCGCCATCTGCTTGAGCGCGTGGTAGATCGAACCCGGCTTGGCGTTGGACCACTCGTGGGCGCCCCAGTACTCCAGGTCGTTGCGCACCTGGTAGCCGTGTGCCCGGCCGTGCTGACGTACCGCGCCGAGGACGAGGAGACGGATGGTTGACATGGCCGCCACCCTATGACCTCGGCTGTCTCAGCCGTTGTCGAGATCCACCAGCTCGAACGCCGTCTTGCCGTCCAGCGACTCGCGGACGATGTCCGCGTGCCCGGCGTGCCGGGCCATCTCCTCGACGAGGTGCAGCATCAGCCAGCGCATCGAGACCCGGCCGTCCTTCGGGAACCACGGGGCGGGCGGCAGCGGGAAGGTGTCGTCGAGCGAGGGGACCTTGCGGATGAACTCCTCGGTCTCGGCGGCCACTTCGGCCCAGAAGGCCAGCATGCCCTCGATGGTCTCGTCGCCGACGAGCTGGAAGCTCTCGTGCCAGTTCGACTGGTCCCGCTGCTTCTCGTTGGGGCGCTGCTGCGCCATCCGCAGCCAGTTCAGTTCGACCTCGGCGACGTGCTTGACCAGTCCGCCGAGGGACAGTTCGCTGGCGCTCGGGCGGCTGGCGGCCTGCTCCTCGGTGAGACCGAGGACGGCGCGGCGCAGCCCGCCGCGCTGGGCTTCCACGAAGCTGAGGAGAGCGCCGCGCTCGTCGCCGTGCGCCTCTGCGGGAACGTGAGTGGGCATGATCCGACCGCCTTCGTTCGAATGCTGCAACCGGTGTGCCGGGCTGGTGTACCGGCCTGCTGACAAGAACCACGTTAGGGAGGAAAGAGGTCAGATTCTGTCCTCTGTCAGCCGCTTATTGATATCCGTCAGCCGTTCACTGACATCCGTCAGAACGGGAACGGGCTGCGCTCGTGCTGGACCGAGATCCACTTTTGGGTGGTGAACGCCTCGACGGTGGAGTCGCCGTTCAGCCGCCCGAGCCCCGAGTACTTCTCGCCGCCGAACGCGACCAGCGGCTCGTCCTGGATCGTCGAGTCGTTGACGTGCATCATCCCGGTGTCGATCCGCTTGGCGAACCGCACCCCGCGCTCCACATTGGCGGTGTGCACCGCGCCGCTGAGTCCGTACGGGCTGTCGTTCGCCATGCGTACGGCCTCCTCCTCCCCGTCGAACGGGATGAGCAGGGCCACCGGGCCGAAGATCTCCTGACGCAGTACGGGAGAGTCGGCGGGCAGGTCGGTGAGCACGGTGGGTTCCACCAGGTTGCCGCGCGTGCGGCCGCGTACGAGCGCGGTGGCGCCCTCGGCGAGGGCCTGGTCGACCAGTGAAGTCAGCGCTTCCGCCTGGAAGTTGTTGATGACGGGGCCGATGTCGGTGGCGGGGTCGGCCGGGTCGCCGGTTCTGAGTGAGGTCACCTTCGCGAGGAACTTGCCGGTGAACTCCTCCAGGATCGACCGGTCGACCAGGATCCGGTTCGCCGCCATGCAGACCTGGCCCTGATAGACGAAGCGGCTGAAAACCGCCGCGTCCACCGCGTAGTCGAGGTCGGCGTCGTCGAGGACGACCAGGGCGCTGTTGCCGCTCAGCTCCAGGATGACGCGTTTGAAATGGCTGCCCGCGACCGAGGCGACGTGCCGGCCGGTGCGGTCCGAGCCCGCGAACGAGATCACCTTGGCGGCGGGGTGCTCTATCAGCGCGTCGCCTATCTCGGCGATGTCGGTGACCAGGACGTTCAGGAGCCCGGCGGGCAGTCCCGCGTCCTTGAATATCTTCGCTATGAGCCCGCCGCCGACGACGGGCGCGTTCTGGTTCGGCTTGATGACGACCGCGTTGCCCAACGCCAGTGCGGGAGCTATGGACTTGATGGTGACCAGGAACGGGAAGTTGAACGGGCTGATCACCCCGATCACGCCGACCGGGAGGCGGTAGACGCGGTTCTCCTTGCCGTCGACCGGCGACGGCAGGATCCGGCCCTCGGGGCGCAGCGCCAGCTGGATCGCCTCGCGCAGGAACTCCTTGGCGAGGTGGACCTCGTACACCGCCTTGAGCCGCGTGCCACCGAGCTCGGTGGTGATCGCCTCGATGATCTCCGGCTCGCGCTCCTCGGTGATGCGCAGGGCGCGCTCGAAGACGAGTCTGCGGGTGTACGGATTGGTCTCGGCCCAGTCACGCTGGGCGCGCTCGGCCGCGCGATAGGCCTCGTCGACCTCCTCGACGGTGGCGACGGTGATGGCGGCGAGCTTCTCCCCGTTGTACGGATCGAAGTCGATGATGTCCCACGACCCGCTGCCGGTGCGCCACTGGCCGTCTATGAACTGGTGGGCGAGGTCGGTGAAGAAGGACATGCCATCCCCTACTGCTGTGTCCGCCGGCTCCGCGCGGTCAACCGCGTCACTGGCCTGATGTGACGTCATCCTACTGATGAGTCAGCTGAGTTGAAGGAGTCCGCGCAGAAGATCGCGGCTTTCCTCCGGGCCTGGGCTGTCCTTCTGGAGCCGGGCCATCGCCCGTTCGTACTGCGCGACCTCTTCCGCCTTGTCCAAATACAGTGCGGAGGTGAGCTGTTCGAGATACACGATGTCCGACAGGTCCGACTCGGGGAACCGCAGCATCGTGAAGGCGCCGCTCTCCCCCGCGTGCCCGCCGAAGCTGAACGGCATGACCTGAAGGTTGATGTTGGGCTGCTCCGACATCTCGATGAGATGCTTCAACTGGCCGCGCATCACGTCCCGTTCACCGTACGGGCGGCGCAGCGCGGCCTCGTCGAGCACCGCGTGGAACTGCGGGGCCCGCTCGGACACCAGGGCCTTCTGCCGCTCAAGACGCAGCGCGACGCGCTTGTCGATCTCGGCGGCGGGCGCACCGTGCATGCCCCGCGATACGACCGCGTGGGCGTACGCCTCGGTCTGCAACAGGCCGTGTACGAACTGGACTTCGTAGATGCGGATCAGCGAGGCCGCGCCCTCCAGACCGATGTACGTCTGGAACCAGCCTGGCAGCACGTCACCGAAACTGTGCCACCAGCCTGCGATGTTGGCCTCCTTGGCGAGGCCGAGCAGCGACATGCGCTCCGACTCGTCGCCGACGCCGTAGAGCGTGAGCAGGTCCTCGACATCCCTGGCCTTGAAGCTCACCCGCCCCAACTCCATACGACTGATCTTGGACTCGGACGCCCTGATCGAATAGCCGGCCGCTTCCCGCGTGATGCCGCGCGCCTCGCGCAGGCGCCTCAGCTGAGAGCCCAGCAGAATGCGCCGGACCACCGAACCTCCGCCGGCCTCGACTGCGCTCGGCCGGGGGGATCCCCATGCCTCCCCTGCGGTCACTTCGCCGTCCTCCCCATCCAATGGTGGTGGGCAGTCTGCCATCAAAACGCTTCACCCCGTACCCGCGTGATTACGGAAATGGTCAAGTAGCGAAATCGGCCTGCGAAACTTCTGGGAACTTCTGAGGAAGAAATGAGCAAGAAACGGCACGGTCGGGGACAGGTCGGTCGCGTGCACGTGCATCTGCCCTTGCATCGGGCCGAAGCATTCGGAACCATGGTCCCCGCGCACCTGCGTGCTCAACTGCGTCTAGTCGCTTGCGTCCTGTACCGCCACGGCCGCGAACCACGGGGAGTGCCTCGCATGGGGACGAACGGATCGACCATGCTGGAGCCTTTTGAGCCCTTAAGGCAGGCACTTCCCCCCATCGACCCCTCGACCGTGGCGGGCTCCGCGTCCTGTGCGCTGCCCGCCCGCTACGAAGCGGTGCGCGGGGCACGGAAGTTCACCAGGTCGACCCTCACCCAGTGGGGCCTCGGCGAGTGCTTCGACGATGTCGCGCTGGTCGTCTCGGAACTGGTCACCAACGCGCTGCGGCACGCACTGCCCGCCGACACCCCGCGCGAGACCGAGGTGCCGGTGCGGCTCCATCTCATGCGCTGGACAAGCCGGTTGGTGTGCGCGGTACGCGACCCCAGCATCGAGAGCCCCGTCGAGCGCGCGAGCGACGACTTCGGCGCCGAGTCCGGGCGCGGCCTGTTCCTGGTCGAGTCCTTCGCCGACAGCTGGGGCTGGCACCCGCTGTCGGGAGCGATCAGCGGCAAGGTCGTATGGGCACTGTTCCGGCTGGCGCCGGCGGAGTGAGCTGACACATTTCAGAGTTGGCCGACTGTTCAGAGTTGGCCGACTGTCATTGGACAGCTGTGCGCTGTCAGCGGATGGCTGTGCGCTGTCGGCTGCCAGTTATGCGCTGCCGGCCGTCGACCATGCGCTGCGAGCCCACGACCATCACCCGTCAGTCGGCTATCAGATGGTCGAACTCGCCGTCCTTGATGCCGAGCAGCATCGCCTCTATCTCCGCCCTGGTGTAGACCAGGGCAGGCCCGTCCGGGTGGCGTGAGTTGCGTACCGCCACCCCTCCGCCGGGCAGTTTGGCGAATTCGACGCAGGATCCCTGCGAGTTGCTGTGCCGGCTCTTCTGCCAAGCGACACCCTGAAGCTCCGCTGCCGCCATGCCGTTGTACGCGTGGTGCAAGGTCGCTCCCGGGATGTGCAGACGTGCAGCTGTGAACGGTCAACTGTCCCGGATCATAGCTGTGTTCATGTGCCTCTGCATGGGAAGATGCACGTGCACGCGGGGTGCCCAGGCGGTTACAGCCGTTGTGCCGAGCCATCCGTCTCGAATCCCCCACCCGAGAAAGAGACGCGTTCCGCGGCCCTCTGGTTCAGACCTCCACGTCCTTGTCCAGGTGGCCGGATACGGAATGCACCAGTCGGAGGGGCTTCCTAGCGCGTGGCCGATGAGTACGGCAGCAGGGCCATCTCGCGGGCGTTCCTGATCGCGCGGGCCAGTTGCCGCTGCTGCTGGGCACTGACCCGGCTGACCCGGCGGCTGCGGATCTTGCCCCGGTCGGAGATGAACCGGCGCAGCAGGTCGGTGTCCTTGTAGTCGATGTACGTGATGCCGTCCCGGTCCAGCGGATTGGGCCTGGACTTGGGGGCCTTGGGGGACCTGGCGGACTTGGCGGACTTGGCGGACTTGTCACGGTTGTTGGGCATACGGGTCAGACCTCCAGGAGGGAGTCGAAGGCGGGCGGCAGGCGCTTCCACGCCTCACGGCCGGCGGCGTACTCCGCGTCGGTGAGCAGGCAGGAATCGAGCAGCGCGGACAGGCCGTCGCGGTCGAGGCCCGGCGAGGTGAAGACGAGGTGCTGGCAGCAGTCGCCGTGCTCGGGGTGCCAGTCGAGCGCGGCGGCGGCCCGGCGGACCGGCGGCACCATCTCCCAGGCGGCGTCGGGCAGGGAGGAGAGCCAGGGCCCCGCGTTCTCGACGCAGAGCGCGCCGCCCGCCGCGTCCCAGGCCAGCAGGGTGTCGGGCCGGTCGGCAAGCCAGAACCGGCCCCGGCTGCGGGCGGCCGCACAGCACAGGTCCTCCAGCGCCGCGTACAGCCGCTCGGGGTGGAAGGGGCGGGTGCGGTGCCACACATACGTGCCGACGCCGGCCTCGTCCGCGTCCTGCGGCAGCAGCGCGCAGGCCGGATCCTGACGGGCGGCGGCCGCCTCGACGTCGAACCCGGCGAGGGCGGCCTCCGCCAACTCGCCTGATTCGTACGGGATGTGACGTGCCATGGGATGCAGTTGACTCAACAGCACCCGGTCCTCTTCATCGACCTGCGCGGAGTCCACGATCGCGAGGACCGGGGCGTACTCCAGCTGGCGGGCCCAGGTGTCGGCGACCGTGCGCTGGTCGGAGGCGGCCGCGGCGAGCCCGGCGTCGGCGAGGTCGTCGCCGTTGCCGAGGCAGGGCAGCAGGAGTGCGGGGTCGACGGCGGTGATGACGGAGGTGATCCGCAGGCGCTCGTGGTGTGCCGCGACGACCTCGGCCATCGCCTTGGGCTCCACGGAGTCCCACAGTTCGACCACCGCGAGCCTGGTGGAGCCGCCCTCGGCGAGCCGCTCCAGCTCCGGCACCAGGTCCTCGCGCAGCGCGCAGCAGGCGCAGTCGTTGACCAGCGGGGCCTCGCCCTCGTCCCGTACGCCCAGAGCGTCGCGGACCGTGCGGCGCACCGTGCCGTCGGCGGCCGAGGCCAGGTCGTGGTGGAGCGCGACGCTGCCGGGGACGGCGTGCAGGAGGCGCTCCACCACGGCCCGGCGGGCGTCGGCGTGCAGCCCGCCGACGATCGCGACGGGCAGTTCGCGGTTGGTCATGCCTTTCCGTACCGCCGCTCGAAGCGCTCGACGCGGCCCGCCGTGTCGAGCACGCGGGACTTGCCCGTATAGAAGGGGTGGCTGACGTTCGAGATCTCGACGTCGATCACGGGGTAGACGTTGCCGTCCTCCCACTCGATGCGCCGCTCCGTACTCGACACGAGCGTGGAACGGGTCAGGAAGGTGTGGCCCGCGGCGCGGTCACGGAAGACGACGGGTCCGTACTCAGGGTGGATCGAAGGCTTCATCGCTGTTCAGCGCTCCTCTCGGAAGTCGACGTGGCGGCCGGCCACGGGGTCGTACTTGCGGATGGTCATGCGGTCGGGGTCGTTCCGGCGGTTCTTGCGGGTCACGTACGTGTAGCCCGTGCCCGCCGTGGAGCGGAGCTTGATGACTGGACGGAGTTCGTTGCGTGCCATGTGAGCCAGTATATGGAAATGGTTTTCATTTGCAAGAGGGGCTAGGGTGGGCTCGCCCCACCGGGCCGGCAGGCCACCGGGCCACCAGACCCATCGGGTTCTCCGGCTCATCGGAGTTCTCCAGGGTTCTCCGTTCTCCGACTCCTCAGCTCCAACTCCTCAGAGAGGAACAACCATGTCCGCCCACTGCCAGCTGACCGGCGCCCAGCCGGGCTTCGGCAACCGCATCTCCCACTCCCATCGGCGTACGTCCCGCCGCTTCGACCCGAACGTCCAGCGCAAGCGGTACTGGTTGCCGAGCGAGGGGCGATACGTGCGGCTCGTGCTCAGCGCGAAGGCGATCAAGACCGTCGACGTCATCGGCATCGAGGCCGCCGTGGCCCGGATCCGTGGCCGTGGGGTGAAGGTCTGATGGCGAAGAAGAGCAAGATCGCGAAGAACGAGAAGCGCCGGGCGGTCGTCGCCCGGTACGCGGCCCGGCGGGCCGTGCTGACCGCGATCATCCGCAGTACGTCCGCAGGCGAGACCGAACGGGCCGCGGCCCAGGCCGAGTTGCGGCGTCAGCCGCGCGATGCGAGCGCAACCCGCGTCCGCAACCGCGATGCCGTGGACGGGCGGCCGCGCGGACACTTCCGTAAATTCGGACTGTCACGGGTGCGGCTGAGGGAGCAGGCGCATGCCGGGTTCCTGCCAGGGGTCCGCAAATCCTCCTGGTAGGACGGCAGGGTTTGGCTGGTAGCTTGCTGCGGTCCCAAACACCGTTCACAGGGGGAAGACAAGCCGTGCACAGGCACATACGTACCGCCGCATTCGCCGCCGCCGGGCTCTCGGCCGCGCTCGTTCTGACCGGCTGCGGCAGCAGCGACAAGAAGTCCGACCCGGCCCCCAAGGCCTCGTCCGGCTCCGGCGGCGCGTCCTCGGCGCCGGGCGGCGAGGGCACTCCGGCCAAGTCCGGTGATCTGCAGGGCAGCTGGACGGCGACGAGCGGCGGCAAGGCCGTCACCATGGCCATCGCGGGCAAGAACGCGGCCCTGCTCTCGCCGCACGTGTGCTCCGGCACCGTCGCCGAGTCCTCGGGCATGACCATGCTCACCCTGAAGTGCACGGACGGGAACACCGAGCGCACCAAGGGCATGGCCACGATCAAGGGCGACAACCTTGAGGTCAAGTGGGAGGGCGGCGGGACGGACTCCTTCACCCGGGGCAAGGCGGGCTCGCTCCCGACCGACCTCCCGACGGCGGGTCTGCCGACGGCCGGTCTGCCGACCCCGTAACTCCCGTACGCCCAGGGGAACTTGGGCGTAGTGCGCGGGGGCCTACAACCCCCTCACGCCTAGGGCGACTTGAGCGTGGCGCGGGGGTCAGTGACTCGGTACGCCTAAGAGCCTGTGTCTAAACCCCGTCCGGATCAGGCCGGGGCGTCTGGTGCGTGCGATCGCAAGGCGCCGGAAGGTCCTCGTAGCGGAGCTACTA
>NZ_JBSFIE010000067.1:0-14240 GCF_053597395.1 Streptomyces sp. NPDC001415 | reverse complement strand
TCTTCAAGACCTTGGGGGAGGAGCTACTAGGGCGTTTCGGCAACGCGGCATGGGGGTCCCCCTGGCCCTTAAGGCCTTGGGGGAGTGCGTGCCAGACGCCACGGGCCCGGGCGGGGTTTAGACACAGGCTCTGAGGGGAGTGCGGGCGCTCCTACTGGCCGCCGGCCCCACATCCTGCGCCCGAACCCGGCACCGGCACCCGCACCCGCAGCGGCGTCGCCGTACGCCCCGTCCCCCCTACCACCCGCTGCTCCGGCATCGGGTACCGCCGCCCGGGACACGCCCGGGACCGGCACACCGCCACACCACCGCAACCAGCAGGGAGTTTCGACATGACGTGCTTCTTCGACCCCCACCACGGCCCCGGCACGACACCCGTGACGTGGTCCCCTCAGTGGGGTGTGCCCCGGCAGATCCAGGCCTGCGGCGGCTGCGCCCAGCGCATCCAGACCACGCCCGCCCCGTACTACACGCCCCAGGCGGGCGCGGGCTATCCGCAGCCCGAGCAGCAGGGCTACCCGCAGCCGGTGCAGCAGGGATACCCGCAGGAACCGCAGCAGCAGGGCGGCCGCCGCTTCGGCACGGGCGCCGTCCTCGGCGCCGGCGCGGCAGGCCTGGTCGGCGGCGCCCTGCTGAACGAGGCATTCGACGACTGAGGTGGCTGAGGTGGCTGAGGCGACTGACGGGCTCAGGTAGCTTCCGGGCAGCACGGAGCCTGCCCGGCGCCCCGCCCCTCACCGCGAAGAAGCCCCGGTCGCGGAAGTGACCGGGGCTTCGACGTTGGACGGGGGGAGCGGCATCGGGGGGACAAGCCGCTCCCCCCGATGAGAACAGAACCCGCAAGTCCTGCGCCGCGGTCAGGGGGGAAGCTCGCGGCGCGGACCCCGCAGTGAGGTCCTGTTCCTCGCCCGCCGCATTCCTGCCAGATGTGGTGGGCTCAGGAACCATCCTGCTCTCCCGTCACGTCCGTACCGTCGGGCAAAGGGCCCCGATCGCCGGGCCCTTGGTCCTTAAAGGCCGGGTGAGTACCGGACGGGTGGCGGTTAGACTCACCCGACCGCACAGGGGTGGCGCCGTTTCCGGGGAGGGGCAAGGCACAGTGGACGTCAAGAAGGTCCTGCTCTACATCGCCGTGGTGTTCGTGCTGTACACGATCATCACGTCGCCGGTGCAGGCCGCCGGGATGGTCCAGACGGGGTTCGAGGGCATATCGAGCGCGGCCAAGGGCGTCGGAGAGTTCATGACCAACCTGGTCCGTTGAGCCCGTCCACCCTGTCGTAAGCGACGTAACCGTATGGAGAAGTCATGATCCGCCACCTGGTCCTGCTCAAGCTCAACGAGGGCGTCGAGCGCGACGACGAGCGTGTGGTCGCCGCCGTGAAGGCCTTCCAGGAGCTCGACGGGCTCATTCCCGAGATCGAGTTCTGGGAGTGCGCCTGGAACATCACCGACCGGCCGATCGCGTACGACTTCGCCATCAACTCCGCCGTGGCGGATGAGGACGCGCTCAAGCGCTACCTGGAGCACCCCGCCCACCAGGACGCGGCCGGCCAGTGGCGCGAGTTCGCCACCTGGGTGATCGCCGACTACCCGTTCTGACCCCGTACGGGATCCCTTGGCGGATCCGGTACGCGGCCCGGCCCCGCATCCGAGAGGTGCGGGGTTTTTTCGTGCCTCGGCAGCCCTCTGACCGGGGCCATCTGCCCCAACTTGCCCTCAACACGTGGTTATACGGTGCTTGCACACAGTGGACATGTCTTGTGATGCTATGACCGCTTTTGACGGATGAGTTGACCGAGGACTAAGGGGTGGCGTGACCGTGCCGGCCAGTACTACGCCTCAAGTGCCGCCCCAGAACGAGCCCCAGGACGCCCCCGAAGTACCCGCCCAGGACTCCTCGGAGGGCCCCAGGGGCCCCGCCAGAACCTCCACCAGGGGTGCGGACACCCGCGCCCTCACCCAGGTCCTGTTCGGCCAGCTCAAGGGACTTACGCCGGGGACCCCGGAGCACGGCCGGGTGCGCGGCGCGCTGATCGAGGCCAACCTGCCGCTGGTGCGCTACGCGGCCGCCCGGTTCCGCTCCCGCAACGAGCCCATGGAGGACGTCGTCCAGGTCGGCACGATCGGGCTGATCAACGCGATCGACCGCTTCGACCCGGACCGCGGCGTCCAGTTCCCCACCTTCGCGATGCCCACCGTCGTCGGCGAGATCAAGCGGTACTTCCGCGACAACGTCCGCACCGTGCACGTCCCGCGCCGCCTCCACGAGCTCTGGGTGCAGGTCAACGGCGCCACCGAGGACCTGACGACCCTGCACGGGCGCTCCCCCACCACCGCCGAGATCGCCGAGCGGCTCAGGATCGGCGAGGACGAGGTGCTCGCCTGCATCGAGGCGGGCCGCTCCTACCATGCGACCTCGCTCGAAGCCGCCCAGGAAGGCGACGGCCTGCCCGGGCTGCTCGACCGGCTCGGCTACGAGGACCCCGCGCTCGCCGGCGTCGAACACCGCGATCTGGTCCGCCACCTTCTCGTACAGCTGCCCGAACGCGAACAGCGGATCCTGATGCTCCGCTATTACAGCAATCTGACACAGTCCCAGATCAGCCAGGAATTGGGAGTGTCGCAGATGCATGTGTCAAGGCTCCTGGCCAGGAGCTTCGCCCGACTTCGATCCGCAAATCGAATCGAGGCATAACCGGTTCGAGTGAGCCGGGCTCCCGTCTCGGGCCGGTAAAAAATTTCCGCCCGAAAAACCCCACACCCCCTGTTTCCTGCACGTACTCGGGCCCGCCTTGTCGACATGTCACTACAGCGTGTTGCCGACATGTGACATTCTGCTGAAACCGCGTTTGCCGCAGCCCCGCCTCCGGTATTCAGGTGGAGGCTGCTTCCTCCGATGGTCGTAGCCCAACGCGACCGTCCGCGACCTCAAGGGGGTGGCATGTCCGCAGAACAGGGCAGCTCGAAGGTGCTCACGCTCACCAAGAGCGCACCCGCACCGACCGTGCGCCGACACGCCGCAAACACCGCAGCAATCGACACCCGCACGCTGTCCCGCTCCCTGTTCCTGCGCCTCGCCACGCTGGACACCGACAGCCCGGAGCGCACGTACGTACGCGACACGCTCATCGAGCTCAACCTGCCGCTCGTGCGGTACGCGGCGGCCCGATTCCGCAGTCGCAACGAGCCGATGGAGGACATCGTCCAGGTCGGCACGATCGGACTGATCAAGGCGATCGACCGTTTCGACTGCGAACGGGGCGTGGAATTCCCCACGTTCGCGATGCCCACGGTCGTCGGCGAGATCAAGCGGTTCTTCCGCGACACCTCGTGGTCGGTGCGGGTTCCGCGACGCCTCCAGGAGCTGCGGCTCGCCCTCACCAAGGCCAGCGACGAGCTCGCCCAGAAGCTCGACCGTTCGCCGACCGTCCCCGAACTGGCCGCCGTTCTCGGCGTGTCCGAGGAGGACGTGGTCGACGGGCTCGCGGTCGGCAACGCCTACACCGCCTCCTCGCTCGACTCGCCCGCCACCGAGGACGACGGCGGCGAGGGCTCGCTCGCGGACCGGCTCGGATACGAGGACACGGCGCTCGAAGGAGTCGAGTACCGCGAGTCGCTGAAGCCGCTGCTCGCCAAACTCCCGCCCAGGGAACGGCAGATCATCATGCTCCGCTTCTTCGCGAACATGACGCAGTCTCAGATCGGCGAGGAGGTCGGCATCTCGCAGATGCACGTCTCGCGCCTGCTCACCCGCACCCTGGCCCAGCTCCGCGAGGGCCTCATCTCCGACTGAACCCCGCCCGACTCCCGCTCCACCCTGGTGAATTGACGCTCCGTCAGACACACTGGCGCGATGCGACGACGTGCTGCGCTGATCGGCGCCTCGGTGGTGGTACTGGCCTTGGGCGGCACCCTCGCCGCCTGCGCCGGCGGCGGGGAACGAACCGGATACGTGGCGGTCGGTGCGGCGGGAGGCGGCCCTTCGGGTCCGGACCACGCGGTGCCGCCACGGGACGGTGTTCAGCTGGTCCCGCTGGACGGTTCGGCCGCGCCCGGACCGTCCGGGCCTTCGGGCACGGGGCCGGGCGCTCGTACTGGTACGCCCATGGTGCCGCAGGGCCCCGGCGCCTCGGCCGGACAGACTCCCGCGACCCCGGTGGCTCCAGGTGGCAACCCCTCCAACTCCCCTGCCACGCCGGGGAGTTCGCACCCCGGCGGCTCATCGGGCGCGCCGGGAACCCCCGGCGCCCCCGGCACTCCTCCCGCCCCGTCCGGTACGCCTTCCGGTTCCGCCAGGCCCGCCGGGCCCGCGGTGCTCAGCCTCGGGGCGCCCAGCCGTTCGGCGGGGGATCACCGGTGGTGCGAGAACGTGACCGTCCAGTTCCGCAACAGCGGGGGTACGGCGGTGAAGTCCGGCAGCGTCATGTTCGCGACGCACATCATCGGGCTGCTCGGAGTGGACTGGGCAACCATTACGTCCCGTCAGGCGCTGCCGGTGCCGATTGCCGCGGGGGCGGCTTCCTCGCGTACGTACGGGGTGTGCGTGGAGGCGTGGCGGGTGCCGCTGGGGATGCATGTGGAGACGCGGTCGGTTACGGCGAGTTGGGGGTGAGGGCCTCGGGATTCCCCACCCCGCCCGGATCCGCTGCTCAGCCCAGCGCCAGCCAGGCCACCGCCGCGAGGACGGCGATCACCGCGACCACTCCGACGATCAGGCCGACGCGCGGGCCCGCCGGAGCCGCGGCCGGGGTCGCCGCCTGGCGGCCCTGCGGGGCGCCCTCGTCGACGAAGGCGCGGAACATCTGCGTGGAGCCCGCCGGGTCGTAGTTGCCCTCGGGACCCTGGGGCGCGTGGGGGTTGTGTGCCATGGGGCAGGACCCTAGCGAAGATGGGGATCCCGCCCAACCCCCGCCCCCGCGCGAACACGCCCGCGAGCCAACCCCCACACGCTCGTGAAGACTCCGCGAAGACGGCCGCAACGCCCCCCACCTGCAACTTGGGTTTTCGCATGCAAAGGCTTTGCGCTTCCTTTGCCGTCCATTCCCGCATTTAGTTTGCCTTCGGCAACCAACAATCTTATGGTTGCCCGAAGCAACAAGATGTCGGGAGGTGTCGTCCATGGCCACACAGAGCCTCTATGAGGAGCTGGCCCGGCAGCTCAGTGCCATCGGGGCCGTCAAGCGCGGGCTCGCGCGGATCCTGCCGCCCGAGTGCCCGGGCGGGTCCGCCGCCGTGCTCACTCTCCTGGAGCGGCACGGCCAGATGCGGATCAGCCGGCTCGCCGAACTCCTCGCGGTGGACATGTCCGTGACGAGTCGTCATGTCGCGCACGTCGCGCAGCGCGGCTGGATCGAGCGGTCCGCCGACCCCGCCGACAAGCGCTCGCGGATCCTGCGGCTCACCCCGGCGGGCCAGGCCATGATCGACGATCTCGGGCTGCGCACCACGGAGATGTTCGCGCACACCCTCAGCGACTGGACCGACGACGAGGTCGGTCAGCTCAACACCATGCTGGCCCGCCTGCGGGACTCCTTCGGGGACTGCCGGGCACCTCACGTCCGAGGTCCCGAGACAGCCCGTACAACCGCTTAGCACCACAGAACACCGCACAGCACCACACCCGTACACCTGCCCAACAGACGTACAAGACAAGGAACTTCATGGCTACGACCACACCAGCCGGTGTGCGGGGCGGCCACGCCAAGCATGGCGGGCACGCGCCCGCCGGTGACGGCGCGCCGATGACTCACCGGCAGATCATGGAGGCGCTGTCCGGGCTGCTGCTCGGCATGTTCGTCGCCATTCTGTCCTCGACGATCGTCTCCAACGCCCTGCCGCACATCATCAGCGACCTGGGCGGCGGCCAGTCCGCGTACACCTGGGTCGTGACGGCCTCGCTGCTCGCGATGACCGCGACCACCCCGCTGTGGGGCAAGCTCTCGGACCTCTTCAGCAAGAAGCTGCTGGTCCAGATAGCCCTGGTCATCTACGTCTCCGGCTCGATCGTGGCCGGTCTGTCCCAGAGCTCGGGCATGCTCATCGCCTGCCGGGTCGTTCAGGGCATCGGCGTCGGCGGGCTCTCCGCGCTCGCCCAGATCATCATGGCCGCCATGATCTCGCCGCGTGAGCGCGGCCGTTACAGCGGCTACCTCGGCGCCACGTTCGCGGTTGCGACGGTCGGCGGACCGCTGCTCGGCGGCCTGATCACCGACACCGACTGGCTCGGCTGGCGCTGGTGCTTCTACGTCGGCGTGCCGTTCGCGATCATCGCGCTCATCGTCCTGCAGAAGACCCTGAAGCTCCCCGTCGTGAAGCGGGACGTCAAAGTCGACTGGACCGGCGCCTTCCTGATCAGCGCCGCGGTCTCGCTGCTCCTCGTCTGGGTGACCTTCGCGGGCAACAAGTACGACTGGATCTCGTGGCAGACGTACGCCATGGTCGGCGGCTCGATCGTGCTCGGCGCGCTGTTCGTGCTCGCCGAGTCGAAGGCCAGCGAGCCGATCATCCCGCTGCGCCTCTTCCGCAACCGCACCATCACGCTGGCCTCGCTCGCCTCGCTCTTCGTGGGTGTCGCGATGTTCGCCGGCACGGTCTTCTTCTCCCAGTACTTCCAGCTGGCGCGCGGCAAGACGCCGACGATGTCCGGTGTCATGACGATCCCGATGATCGGCGGACTGTTCGTCGCGTCCACCGTCTCCGGGCAGGTCATCACCAAGACCGGCAAGTGGAAGGCGTGGCTGGTCAGCGGCGGTGTCCTGGTGACGGCGGGCCTCGGTCTGCTCGGCACGATGCGGTACGACACCCCGTACTGGCACCTCTCGATCTACATGGCGCTGATGGGCCTCGGCATCGGCATGATGATGCAGAACCTGGTCCTGTGCACCCAGAACCAGGTCTCACCCGCCGACCTCGGCTCGGCCTCCTCCGTCGTCGTGTTCTTCCGCTCCCTCGGTGGTGCGGTCGGCGTCTCGGCGCTCGGCGCGGTCATGGCCAACCGGGTCACCCACTACGTCACCGACGGCCTCACCGCGCTCGGCCCGCAGGGTGCGGCCGCCGCCAAGAGCGGCGGCGGCTCCGGCACCATCCCGGACCTGGCCACGCTGCCCGCGCCGATCCGTACCGTCATCGAGAGCGCGTACGGGCATGGTGTCGGCGATGTGTTCCTGTACGCGGCACCGTGCGCGCTGCTCGCGTTCTTCATCACCCTGTTCATCAAGGAGATTCCGCTGCGTACAGGGGCGGCCGGTGCGGCCGGTGCCGCTGAGACCCGGGAGGCGCCCGCCGCCGCCCCCGCTCCGGCATCAATTCCCGCCCAGGCGGCGGCAGTTGAGGCACCCGAGGCCACCACCGCGATACTCGAAGGCACTCCGGTGCGCGGCACGGTCCGGGCGGCCGAGGGGGCGCCCGTCGCCTCCGCCGCCGTCACGCTCATCTCGCTCGGCGGCAGCCAGCTCGGCCGCGCGGTGGCGGGCCCGGACGGCGGGTACCTGCTCGCCGCGCCGGGCGCGGGATCGTACGTCCTGATCGCGGCCGCCGACGGCTTCCAGCCGCAGGCCTCGACCGTGGTCGTGGGCACCGAGCCGCTCGCGTACGACATCCTCCTGTCCGGCACCAGCGGCCTCACGGGCGCGGTGAAGGCGGCCGAGACCGGGGCGCCCGTCGAGGGCGCGATGGTGATCGTGACCGATGTGCGCGGCGATCTGCTGGCGACCGGCAAGTCGGGCGCGGCGGGCGAGTTCACCTTCGGTGAGCTGGTTCCGGGCCAGGTCACGGTGGCGGTCAACGCGGACGGCTTCCGCCCGCTGGCGCTGCCGGTGGAGATCGCGGGGTACGGCGTGACCCGCGTCGAGGCCGCGCTCCAGGCCGGCGCGCTGGTCCAGGGCACGATCCGGGGCGGCGTCGACCGCCGTCCGCTGGCCGATGCCCGGGTCACGCTGCTCGACGCGGCGGGCAACGTGGTCGCCGGCACGACGACGGGCGACGACGGCGCGTACGCCTTCGCCGACCTGAACGCCGGCGAGTACACCCTGATCGCGACCGGCTACCCGCCGGTGGCCGGCTCGCTGACCGTGGCCGGCCGCGGGGTGGACGGCCACGACATCGAACTCGCCCACCCGGGCGAGTAGTTCACAGACCCCCGGGTGCGGGGCCGCTTCGAGCGGAGGCGGCGTTCGTACCCGGCGTGGAAATGGGCCCCGGGGAAGGGGCGGCGGGCAGGGGACGGCCCGCCGTCCCGCCCCCGGGGCCCGGCCTTTTGCACTTGGCCTTTCGCACTTGGCTTTTGCACTTGGCCTTTCGCACCTGAGTTGCACATGAGGAGAGAAAACGGGATGGGACTGCGGGCACAGGTACGGACGCGCGACGGCTGGGCGGTTTCGCACGCCGTGGTGACGATGACCGACATGACCGGCACGCAGGTGCTGCGCGCCTCGGCGGCCGAGGACGGCTCGGTGTCGGCGGACGTGGCCCTCGCGCCGGGCCCGTACACGGTGATCGTGACGGCCGTCGGGTACGCGCCCGCGGCCTCCACGGCGCTGGTGACGGCGAGCGGCCGGGCCGCGGTCGGCACGGTGGTACTGGCCCGCCAGGGCGGCGTCGAGCTGCCGCCGCCGGGGCCCTGGACGATCGACCCGGCGCACTCGTCGGTCGGCGCGGTCGCCCAGCACCTGGGGATCTCCAGCGTCCACGGGCGGTTCGGGGAGTTCGGCGGGCGCATCGAGATCGCGGAGGACCTGGAGAAGTCGCGGGTCGAGGCGGTCATCGGCGCGGCCTCCATCGACACGGGCAACGCGATGCGCGACGGGCATCTGAAGTCCCCGGACTTCCTGGACGTCGAGCGCTTCCCCGAGATCACCTACCGCAGCACGGACCTCGTCCCGGCCGGCCCGGACCGCTGGACGGTGAAGGGCTCGCTGTCCCTGCACGGAGTACTCCGCGAGGTAGACCTCGACCTCACGTACCTGGGTACGGGGCCGGATCCGTGGGGCGGGGTGCGGGCCGCGTACCGGGCGACGGCGGAACTGCGGCGCGAGGACTTCGCGATGAACTACAACCAGGTGGTGCAGGCGGGGATCTCCGCGATCGGCACGACGCTGCGGGTGGAACTGGACATCCAGACCGTCCAGGGCGCGACCCTGCCGAGCGTCTGACCCTGGCGTCTGACCCTGGCGGGTCGGGCTCTGCGGGGGGTGGGGGGGTGCGGAGCTTTCGACTGCGGGCCGTCGGGGCGGTCGCGCAGTTCCCCTCGCCCCAAAAACCGCCCTTCGGCCGCAGGCCGTGCGTGGTTGCTCGCGCAGTTCCCCGCGCCCCTAGCAGTACTGGTGCTGGCCGGCATCGGAGCATTTCAGCCCGTCATGGGGGTCCCCCCTGGCCCTTAAGGCCTTGGGGGAGATTGAGGACGAGCGCCCTTCAGGCGCGAACGGGGTCTGGGGCGGAGCCCCAGGAAAACCGGCTTCACCCACTTCCAACCCCCGGCGGGTTTCGGGAAGGGGTGGGGTGGGGGGCTCAACGGGGTCTGGGGCGGAGCCCAGGACCACCCTCGGCGCAACCCGTCAGGCGGGGTCGCGCTCGCTCAGCGCCTCGATCCCCGCCACGAGCAGCGACAGCGCGAAGTCGAAGTCCCGCTGTCGCATCTCCGCCACCGTCTCCCCGCCCCGCGCCGCCATCAACTCCGCCGCGTCCTCGAACTGCGCCCGGTATTCGGGCTGTTCGTTCAACGCCCCCATCGCCTGGGCGAAGTACTCGTCCTGCGTGACCCCCGCGGCCTCGCAGCGCCGCACGAAGGTCCCCTCGATCGTGCCGAATCCGTACACGAACTGGAAGACCGCCGCGAGACCGCCCATCTGCCCGTGCGGCGGCAGCCCGGTGCGGGCCAGGATCCGCCAGGCCGTGCGCGAGAACGCCATCGAGTGCGGCCCGATGTTGAGGTAGCGGCCGATCAGCGCGGACGCCCAGGGGTGGCGTACGAAGATCGCGCGGTAGCCGACGGCGATCGCGCGGAGCTGGTCGCGCCAGTCGGCCGCCTCGTCCTCCATGTCGGGCAGCTCGATCTCGGCGAACACGGAGTCGAGGGCGAGTTCGAGGAGGTCGTCCTTGGTGTCGACGTACCAGTACAGGGACATCGCGGTCACCCCGAGCTCGCCCGCGAGCCGCCGCATGGAGAACTTGGCGGACCCTTCGGCGTCGAGCAGCCGTACGGCCTCGGCGGTGATCCGGTCCCGGTCGAGAGCAGGGCCGCCCTCGGAGGAGGCGGGCGCCTCCGCCCGCCGCACCCGGTTCCCCGCCTTGCTCCCGAGCCACACGCTGGTACGCGCCGCATCCTTCGTACGGTCCGCCGCCGACACCATCGCCGTCCTCCTCGGGCCTTGGTCGTGCCGACCCCGCAGGGTCCTGTCCACAAGGGCCACGCCCCTCAGGGGGCATGTCCGGATTTCTGGGCTCTCACCCCCGTCGATGCTATGCGGCGGGAGCCGCCCCGGCGGGAGCGGGCGCGCTTCGTTCCGCGCGGTGCAGCAGGACCGCCGCGAGGAGGCCGCCCGCGAGCACGGCGACCGCGCCGACCAGCTGGCTGGTCTCCAGGCCGGAGGCGAACGCGTCCGCGATGCGGCCCCGCTCGGCGTCGCTCTTGGCGGCGGCGAGCGCGGCGGGCAGCGAGGCCGCCGCGACCGGCACGAGCGCCGCGAACCGCGAGTTCAGCACCGCGCCGAGCACCGCCACGCCGAGCCCGTTGCCGAACTCGCCGAGCGTGCCGTTCACGCCCGCGCCCACGCCCGCCTTCTCCGGCGGGATCGCGCTCATGATGGCGTTGGCCATGGCCGGCATGGACAGCGCGATGCCCGCGCCCATCACGACGAGGCCGAGCAGCGTGCCGCCGTAGTTGTGCCCGCCGAGCAGCGCGATCGAGGCGAGCCCCGCCGCGTTCGCGGTCATGCCGATGGCTATGGCGCGCGGGGTGCCGACCTTGGTGACCAGCTTGGCGCCGACGCCCGACATGTTGAGCACGACGACGCTGAGCGCGAGCGGCGCGGTGCGCAGCCCCGCCTCCAACGGGCCGTATCCGAGCACGAATTGGAGGTGCTGGGTGAGCAGGAACAGCGAGCCGCCCATGCCGAAGGCGACCAGGATCGAGCCGGCGACCGCGCCGATGAACTTCTGGTTGCGGAAGAAGTGCATGTCCAGCATCGGGTGCTCGATGGACAGCTCCCAGCGTACGAACGCCGCGAGGAACACGAGACCGACGGCCGCCGAGGCCAGCACATGGCCGGAGAGCCAGCCGTGGCCCGGCCCGGAGATGATCGCGTAGACCACCCCGGTCATGCCGATCGTGGAGAGCAGCGCGCCGAGCAGGTCGGGCCGGTCGCCCTGGGGGTTCTTGGACTCCGGCACGAGGGCGAGCACGGCGACCAGGCCGAGCGCCGCGACCGGGATGTTGACCAGGAAGATCGCGCCCCACCAGAAGTGGTCGAGCATGACCCCGCCGATCAGCGGGCCCGCGGCGAAGCCGAGCGAGTTGACGGTGGCCCAGATGCCGATGGCCTTGATCCGGGCCTCGTCGTCGAAGATCTGGACGACGACGGCGAGCGTGGTGGTCATGAGCAGCGCCCCGCCGACGCCCATGCCCGCGCGGGCGGCGATCAGCTGCCCCGAGTTCTGCGCGAGGCCCGCGGCCAGCGAGCCGAGTCCGAAGAGGGCGAGGCCCGCGGCGAGCATCTTCTTGCGTCCGTAGCGGTCGGACGCGCTGCCCGCGGTGAGCAGCAGGCCCGACTGGACGAGCGAGTACGCGTTGATCATCCACTGGATGTCGGCGGTGGACGCGCCGAGCGAGGTGGTCAGCGAAGGGATGGCGACGTTGAGGACGGTGTTGTCCAGCAGCACCGTGAGCTGGGCCACGCAGATGACGCCGAGGATCAGCCAGCGCTGCGGGTGCCCGGTGGGGATGGTCGGATTCTCGGCGGTCGTTGCCGTCATTGCGGCTCCCTAGCTCCTTATACGGTGTAAGTGGGGTAGCGATGTACACCGTAAGGGAGACTCTTCTACGCTGTAAAGCGATTTATTGGCGGCGGCCGGTCGGTCGCTTCCGCAAGGCTTGCCGAACCAAACCGTCGAATGCTTCAACTGGCCGCAGCAACAGGCTGGTTGGAGCCCACGCTCGCGGCTCCGGCGCACGCGACCCCGGGCGCCGGGGGCCCCAGACCCGGGGTTCTCCCCCACCCCGCCCCTTCCCGCTGTGACATTCTGCGGCTCCGCCGCGTGGCCTCCGGGGGTGTGGGTGGGCTGGACTCGCCACCTGGGGCTCCGCCCCAGACCCCGTTCGCGCCTCAAGGGCGCTCGTCCTCAAACTCCCCCAAGGCCTTAAGGGCCAGGGGGGACCCCCATGACGGGCTGAAATGCTCCGATGCCGGCCAGCACCAGTACTGCTGGGGCGCGGGGAACTGCGCGACCAGCCACCCACGGCGCGAGGACGAAGACGGGTTCAGGGGCGCGGGGAACTGCGCGACCAGCCCCCACCGGCCCGCAGATGAAGCCGCCGCCCCCGCGGAGCGTCTAACCCACCGGTGCCGTCAGGTCATAGAACGTAGCCGTACCCACCGTGACCTTCTTGAAGGACGACTCGACCCAGCTGCCGATCGACCCGCCACCAGCCTGGCCTCCTCCCCCGCCGCCGCCCAGCATGCCGCCACCGCCGGAGATGAAGTAGTGGATCTTTCCATCAGCCACGTACTTCTTGAACTGGGCCAACGTCGGCGACGGGTCGCTGCCGTTGAAGCCGCCGATCGCCATCACGGGCTTCTCGGTGGCGAGTTGGTAGCTCGCGGCGTTCTGCGAGCCGATGGCGGCCGCGGCCCACGTGTACCGGCCCGCGTTCTTCTCCAAGAGCGCCTCGGCCTCGGCGCTCACCTTGGCGCCGTCGAGCAGACCACCCATGCCGCCGCGCTCGCCAATGGCACCACCACGCCGCCCCTGCGTGGCGCCGGTCTGGCCGGGGGGCGTGGGCGGCCGGCCCATGCCGTCGCCCGGCATGCCCTGGCCCTGGCCCATGTGCCCCTGGCTCGGGCGCCCGCCGGTCTGCCCTGCGCCCGGCCCACCCCCGAACCGCATCCGGCCGCCGCCCATGCCCGCCCCGGCGGGCCCCGCCGTCACGATCGAGCCGGTGTGGCCGGTGTCGAGGGTGCCGGCCGAGTACGCCACCGGCCCGGCCAACGAGGCCGCGACCCCCAGCCCGGCCACCCCCAGCGCCACCCTCCGGTTCAGCCGGCCCGCGAGCGCGAGGCCCAGCGCCGCCCCTAGCCCGCCGATCAGTACCGCCCAGCGCAGCCACGGCAGATAGTCCGGGGTGCGGCCGAGCAGGACGTACGACCAGACGGCCGTGGCCGCCGCCGTCACGCCGAGCGCGAGCGCGGCCCAGCTGCGCGAGCGCTCCTCCCACAGGACGGTGACGCCCATGCCGACGAGCGCCGCGATGTAGGGGGCCAGCGCCACCGTGTAGTACTGGTGGAAGATCCCCGCCATGAAGCTGAAGATCACGGCGGTCATGAGTAGCGCCCCGCCCCAGGCGAGGAACGCGGCGCGTGCGGTGTCCGTCCGTTTGGCCTTCCAGGTGACGACGAGGCCCGCGATCAGCAGGAGCAGGGCCGCAGGGAGCAGCCATGAGATCTGGCTGCCGATCTCGGAGTTGAACATGCGGCCGATGCCGGTCTCGCCCCAGCCGCCACCGCCGCCCGCGCGCATGCCGCCCGGGAACTCCATGCCGCCCGCCCGCGCGGCCCCGCCGCCGACGCTGCCCGTCTCGTCGCCGTTGATCCGGCCGAGCCCGTTGTAGCCGAAGGTCAGCTCAAGGAAGGAGTTGTGCTGCGAGCCGCCGACGTACGGGCGCGACGACTTGGGCCACAGCTCGACGGCGGCCACCCACCAGCCGCCCGAGGCCACCAACACGCCTGCGGACAAGGCGAGTTGGCCGAGTCGGCGGCGTACCGGCGTGGGCGCGCACACCGCGTACAGGACGGCGAGCGGCGGCAGGATGAGGAAGGCCTGCAGGGTCTTGGTCAGGAACGCGAAGCCGATCGCGACCCCGGCCCACACCAGCCACTTCGTACGGGCGTCCTCAAGCCCGCGCAGCACGCAGTACACGGTGACCGTCATCAAGAGCGCGAGCAGCGCGTCCGGATTGTTGAAGCGGAACATCAGAGCCGCGACCGGGGTCAGCGCGAGCACCGCGCCCGCGATCAGCCCCGCGGCCGGGC
>NZ_JBSFIE010000066.1:0-15944 GCF_053597395.1 Streptomyces sp. NPDC001415 | reverse complement strand
GGGGTACCCCCATCGAGGACCTTCCGGCGCCTTGCGATCGCACGCACCAGACACCGCGGCCTGATCCGGACGGGGTTTAGACACAGGCTCTCAGGACGTTCACACCATCCGATCGTGCCGCCCACCACTGACGTCCCGTCAGCCCCGCTCAGTGAGCTGCCAGCACCAGTGCCAGCCCGATCAACGCCGGAACGGTCTGCACGAAGAGAATCTTCCGGCTGGCCGTGGCGGCCCCGTACACGCCGGCTACGGCGACGCACACCAGGAAGAACACCTTCGCCTGGAAACCGGCCGGACCGGATGCCGCCGCGCCCCACACGAGCCCGGCGGCGAGGAAGCCGTTGTACAGCCCCTGATTGGCCGCGAGCGCCTTCGTCTCGGAGGCGAACTCGACGCTCGTCCCGAAAGCGGCACGAGCCCTCGGAGTGGTCCACAAGAACATCTCAAGGACCAGAATGTAGACGTGCAGCGCGGCGATGAGCAGCACCACGACAGTTGCGATGATCGACATGGACACCAGGTTCACACACCGCCCCCAAGCCCACCTCAGCCACGCGACGGCACCCCCACCCAATTTCCCCCAAGGTCGTAACGATCAGGAGCGTAACCTCTTCCTGTGCCCGCCCTCCGCCCGCATCGCGTCGCTGTCCTTGTGCTCGAAGGTGCGAAGCCGCTCGATGTCGGAATCCCCGCGCAGGTCTTCACGACCCGCGTGAGCATGCCTTACGAGGTACGGGTGTGCGGGGCGGAACCCGGTCTCGTGACCGGCGGCGATGGCCTCGCGTACTACGTCGCCCACGGCCTCGACGCGCTTGCGTGGGCCGACATCGTCTTCGTCCCCGGCTACCGGTTCCCGGACCGCGACGACCCGCCGCAGGCGGTCGTCGAGGCACTGGTCGCCGCCCACGACCGGGGCGCGCGGCTCGCCGCGATCTCGACGGGCGCCTTCGCGCTCGCCGCTACGGGCCTGCTCGACGGCAGACGCGCCACGACGCACTGGCACTACACGCGGGCACTCATGGCCAGGTATCCGCTCGTCCGGGTCGACGAGAACGTGCTGTTCGTGGACGAGGGCAGCGTGCTCACCTCGGCCGGCGCGGCCTCCGGCATCGACCTGTGCCTGCACATCCTGCGCGGCGACCTCGGAGTGGCCGCGTCCAACCACGCGGCCCGGCGTCTGGTCGCGGCCCCCTACCGAAGCGGCGGCCAGGCCCAGTATGTGCCGCGTAGCGTCCCCGAGCCGCGCGGAGAGCGGTTCGCCGCCACCCGTGAGTGGGCGCTCCACCGGCTCGGCGAACCCCTCACCCTCGACGTACTGGCGCGGCAGGCGGGGGTCTCGCCGCGCACGTTCTCCCGGCGTTTTGTCGAGGAGACCGGCTACACGCCGATGCAGTGGGTGATGCGCGCCCGTATCGACCTGGCCCGCGAACTGCTTGAGCGCTCGCAGCGCAGCGTCGAACAGATCGCCGCCGACATCGGGCTCGGCACCGGAGCGAATCTGCGTCTGCACTTCCAGCGCGTCCTCGGCACCACACCGAGCGAGTACCGGCGCACCTTCACCCGGGGTGAGTAACTCGTCGGGCACTGTGTGACGGGATCCTTTTGAACATGGCGGGATCCTTTTGAACCGTGGCGATCCCGCCACTGTTCGGCGACGCCACTCGCGGGCGAGCCTGGTGCGCAAGGGAAGGGACAACACTCATGACTCGCATCGCCATCAACGGATTCGGCCGCATCGGCCGCAATGTGCTGCGCGCACTGCTGGAGCGCGACAGCGCCCTTGAGATCGTCGCCGTCAACGACCTCACCGAGCCCGCCACTCTCGCCCGGCTGCTCGCCTTCGACAGCACGGCCGGTCGGCTCGGGCGCCCGGTGACCGCCGACGGGGACGCCCTCGTCGTTGACGGTCGTCGGATCACGGTGCTGGCCGAGCGCGAACCGGCGCAGTTGCCGTGGGCCGAACTCGGCGTCGACATCGTCCTGGAGGCCACCGGCCGCTTCACCTCGGCCAAGGGCGCCCGGGCGCACATCGAAGCGGGCGCGAAGAAGGTGCTCGTCAGCGCGCCTTCGGACGGCGCCGACGTCACGCTCGCGTTCGGGGTCAACACCGACGCCTACGACCCGGCCGTGCACACGATCGTCTCGAACGCCTCCTGCACCACCAACGCGCTCGCGCCGCTGGCCTCCGTCCTTGACGAACTCGCGGGCATCGAGCATGGGTTCATGACGACGGTGCACGCCTACACGCAGGAGCAGAACCTGCAGGACGGTCCGCACCGCGACGCCCGGCGAGCCCGGGCCGCGGGCGTCAACATCGTGCCGACCACGACCGGCGCCGCCAAGGCGATCGGCTTGGTGCTGCCGAACCTCGACGGCAAGCTGTCGGGCGACTCGATCCGCGTACCGGTGCCGGTGGGTTCGATCGTCGAACTCAATACGACCGTCGCCCGTGAGGTGACGCGCGACGAAGTGCTGGCGGCGTACCGCGCCGCAGCCGAAGGGCCGCTCGCCGGCATCCTGGAGTACTCGGACGACCCGCTCGTGTCGTCCGACATCACGGGCAATCCCGCCTCGTCGATCTTTGACTCGGCCCTCACCCGCGTCGACGGGCGCCACATCAAGGTGGTCGCCTGGTACGACAACGAGTGGGGCTTCTCGAACCGCGTGATCGACACGCTTGAGTTGCTCGCCACCCGCTGACCGGACGCCGGGGTGGTGCCCCGCCCTGCGTCATGTGAGTGGTCCTGTCTGGATCGCGTCGTCGCGGCATTGGGTACGCGGGCTCCCGGGCGGAGTGCTGTCCTGGAGCCCGAGTGCCGGTTGGACGACGCCGGCCCTGACCGACCTCGGCGAGTGATCTGGCGGCATATTCGTGCGGCCTCTGGTGCGGGTCGCCACCGGCGCTCGGGACACGGTTCGACGGGCGAGTGGAGCGTGGCTCAGGCGAGCCGGGTCTGCGAGTGGACCTTGCCAAGGGCGCTGCACGGGCGTGGACGTGTGGGTGGCTCTCCCGGCTTCGAGGAGGCTCATTGCCCGTCGGATATCTCAAGGGATCCGACATGTATGTTTCGCAGCAAGGTCGTATATGACGAGTAGAGCCCCCACATGACATCCTCTGTTTCGGTAACCCACGTTTTGAAGGATGCCTTGTTCACTCCATTCTCCTTCTCTTTTCTGTCGTGGGCGTCCTGGTCAAATATGATCTCCAGGAGTTTCGTCTTGGTGTCCACGGCGAGCACTGTCTGCGTCGCATCCATGTCTGGCCACCCATGCAGGTACGGGAGTTCGCTGACCGCGGTCCTCATGTGCCCGGCAAATGTTCCATAACTCCTGGAGTTTGTGTCGCCCGCTCGCCCAGAACCGCCGCCCTTCACCGCCATGGCTGATTCGAACGCGTGGTTCGCCCGCTGAACCCTGGCGCGTTCTGCCAGGCCCCTCAGTGCCGTGATGGCGGCGGCCTGACCTGACGCTGCAAGGGCGGCGGGAGTTCCCGGCTCAAGATTTTCGATGTCATCGATTACCTTGAGGATCGTGTCTCCCAGACCATTGAAGAGATGATCTCCCTGCTTGGGGCCATCCGGCTGAGCGCTCGAATTGCCTTGGGCGGCCTTCTTTCCCGCGGCCTTCGAGTTTTTGGAGTCTTTCGCTCTCTGTACTTCGGTACCGTGCGGCGGCAACCCGTTGGCGAGGACTTCTGCGGTGCCGGCTGACCGCTGGAGTGGGGCGGCTCCTGCCATTGCCCGCTGCGCGTTGGCTTCCGCCTCTTGTTCGTACCGGTCGGACGGGTCCGACACCTTGAGACCGGCCCCGTTGTCGGTGCCGGCGACGGGGCCTTGCCGTTGTTGGATGACGTGGGTGAGTTCGTGGGCGAGGGTGTGCTTATCGCCTCCGCCGTCGCCGATGACGACGTGGTTGCCGGAGGTGTAGGCGCGGGCACCCACTTCGGCGGCGGAGGCTTTGGCGGCGGTGCCATTGTGGATGCGGACGTCGGAGAAGTCCGCGCCGAGCCGGGCTTCCATGTCGGTACGGGTCGCGTCGTCCATCGGCCGCCCGCTGGTGCGCAGGATGTCGTGAACGGCGGAGCGCTGTACGGCAGTCGCTGCCTGTTCGGGGGCTTGTTGGTGGCCGCAGTCGGCACCGTGCTGATGCTGCTCGGGCTGGGCCAAGGCGTGGCCGGTGGCCCGTAACATCTGGACGACGGCTGCGTTACCCGCGCTGCTCTGCAGGGCAAGGAGCCCACCGGGTGTGCCGCCACCCGGGGCGGGAGCCCTGCCGACCGAGCGGGCGGGCTTCCTGCCGTCGGGAGTGCGGGCTTTGTCGTTGGTGTGCATCGGGTCCTCTCACGGACTACTCGCGGTATGTGTGTTCGCGCAGCGCTGCTGACAGAGTTTGGCCCCCGGTGGCTCCGCGCGGGCGCACGATCGTTGTAGTTGGCACTAGTGCTTCTTTAACATCTCCGGGCGTTCCGTGTGTAGGGGGCAAGAGCGGGCATGCGCGGTCAGCCTGGCTTCACCGGCCTCGGCTGGACGTAGCCCTGTCCCTCGGGGCGGCTCCAGGAGTGAAGCGAGTGGGTAGAAGAGGACTGTTCCTACCGCAACTCCCTTGATCGCGCCGCCGACCGGGCGTTCTGGCTGGAGCAGATGTCCGGCCTCCTGGACGTGCCCACCCTGAGAGGACGCGCCGCCCCGTCTGGGGGCTCGCATATCGAAGTACAGCTCTGGGCCGAGGCCCACATGCCGCTCCGATGGTTCCAGACCGACGACAACAGGGGCTGACGACAAGAGGGTCGGAGAACTCCCGCCGGATCTTCCAGCCCGGGTGCGCGTCCACGAGGCGCTCCGCGTCGTCTCGCATCCAACAGCCGTCGACGCCGTGCACTGTGCGCGACAGCGACTGCCGGACTGCCGGACTGCCGGACAGCCGGGCGGCGGATATCGCGTCGGTGACCCAACTGGCGATGGCCGAGGTGTTCATGCAACGGATCATGTCAGTCGCCTCGGCCATCGCATGGCCCCGCAGAGGCACTCACACCGGACCGCGCGCGGCGCAGCGCTCGTCGCGCTGTTCCCCCCCGAAAGCCCGGTGGGCTACGTCCTCGACGGGCACCACAAGCTCGCCGGGTACGAGCAGGCGCAGGTCCGTCCGCTGATCATCAGGCTGCCCCCCAAGTGCCCCGCCCCTTCCGGCGCGACGTCCTCGATCGGGCCCGGGTGGCGTTCTCCGACGGCGCGCCCCGCCGTCAGGGCGACGCGCGCGCTGGGTGATGCGGTCACCGGTCTCCCCACGTACCGTCGGCGTCGTCGGGGCGGGCGTGCTGGGGGCTACCGGCTATTTCGTTTGGATGGTCCAGACCAAATGGCATAGGTTCCTCCGGTGCCCAGGCTCAGCGGGCATCCACACAAAACCTCGGGGGGTCCCACCAGTGTTGCCTCAGCATGTCGTCCTGCCGCCTCCGGCCACGCCGCTGCGCTCGCCGCGCGGACTGGCCACCGCCACCAGCGTGCTCCTCGCCGTGGCCGCCGCCGTTGACGCCTTCGCCGTGTACGCGGGAGCCGTCATGCACGGCGTGAGCGGTGATCTGCTCTCTCGCGGCGAGGACGAAGTCGATCGCGCCGACCACCTCTACCAAGCGGCCGGCCTCCTTCAGGTGCTTGCCCTGATCGCCACGGCGGTCGTCTTCATCGTCTGGTTCCACCGGGTCCGCTGCAACGCCGACGTGTTCGCGGGCGACGTGTGCACCCGTGGGAAGGGCTGGGCCATCGGCGGCTGGTTCGTCCCGGTCGGCAACCTGTGGATCCCCTCCCAGATCGCCCGCGAGATCTGGACGGCCAGCGCGCAGTCCGCGCCGGACGGCTCGTGGCGCACGGTCTCCCAGCGGCCGATCACGGCTTGGTGGAGCCTGTGGGTGGCCAACCTGGTCATAGGGCGGATCGCCTCGACCATGTACAAGAACGCCGATACTCCCGAGGCGCTTCAGCGTGCCGCCGACGTCACGATGCTGGCCGATGCGCTCAGTATGGCGGCCGCGATCCTCGCGATCGTCTTCGTCCGGAAGCTGACCGCGATGCAGGACCTCAAGGCGACCCAAGGACCGGTCGCCGCCCTCTGATTGCGGCACCCCCTCCTCTGAGCGCCGCCCGGACGAGTCCGAGGCGGCGCTCAGCCACGTCGTGGCAAAGCGTCCGACCCGCCACGACCTGGATCGTGACATCGGCGCGTCGGACGCCGGCCCCCGCCCGGGATCACTCGCGGAGAGTGCCCTCGTACGGAGCGACCCGGCCCGGAGCTCGGGCAGGGGCGCCCAGTTGGGCCGCGAGCCGTTCGCGCAGCTGGACGAGCCGTTCGATGCGGGCATCCAGATCGTCGAGGCGGCGCCTGGCCACATGCTCGACGGCGCGCTGCGGACCGGGACCCCCGTCGCGCAGGAGACCCGGCGCATCGCGCCCGGGCATCGCGTCGAGCAGCGGCGCCAGGGTGCGTAGATCGCTCACGGTCAGCCCGGCCTCAAGGAGTTCACGTACCGTCCGCAGCCGGCGCACCTCGTCCGGCCCGTACACGCGATGGCCCGACGGGGTACGCCTGGCGGCCACCAGCCCCTGCTCCTCGTAGTAGCGCAGCGCCCTGGGCGTCAGCCCGGCCTTGCCCGCCGCGTCCCCGATCCGCATCCTCTCCGCCTCCTGCTCGATCCGTCTTCCCGTCCAGCGTCCCCGAGGTGGGCCGCGGAATCAGAACTCGACCAGCACCGCCCCGATATGACGCCCCGTCAGCAACTCCGCGAGTGCGCCGGGCGCTTTCTCAATGCCATGCACACGGAAGTGGGGGAAGGTCAGGGTCGACTCGCGCAGCCCCCGGGCGAACACCTCGTTCCACTGAGGGATGAGTTCGAGGTGGTCGTAGAGGGCCAGCCCCCGCAGAGTGATACCGCTGGTGATCAGGGACATGCTGTCGATCACGGCCGTGGTACGGGTGCCGCCGGTCGCGGACAGCTGCCCGGACAACGCGCCGATCAGTGCGAAGCGGGCGCCGGACCGGGCCACCGCGAGCGCTGCCTGCAACTGCTCACCGCCGACGTTGTCGAAGACCGCGTCGATGCCGTCGGGCGCGGCCTGGCGCAGCTGCTCCTCGATGGAGCCCTCGCCCCGGATGACGGCCGCGTCGTAACCGAGCTCCTGGATCAGATGGTCGGCCTTGGCGCGGGAGCCGGTGCTGCCGATGACCCGCGTCGCGCCCCGCAGCCGGGCGATCTGCCCGGCCAGCGACCCGACGCCACCCGCGGCCCCGCTGACGAACACCGTGTCACCGGGCCGGACCTCGGCGCCGAGCGTCATGCCCATCCAGGCGGTGGCCCCCTGCGAGAGATAGGCGCCCGGGTCGTCGAAGAGAGCGCGGTCGCGTCGGTGTACGTGGGCGGGGTCCACCACCGCGTACTCCCGCCAGCCCAGGTCGTGCTCGACCAGTTCTCCGGGGGTGAAGTCGGTGCCGGGAGCCGCGATCACCTCGCCGATGGCCGGTCCGGTCAGCGTCTGCCCGATCTCGTACGGTCGCATCGGTACGTCGCTGGACTCGTCCATGAGGGTGCGCATCACGGCGGCGATTCCCATGACCTTGTTGCGCACGAGAACCTGCCCGTGCTCCGGCTCGGGGACCGGCCGCTCGACGATCTCGAAATGCTCGTCACCGAGCGGGCCGTGGGGGCGGGAGGCCAGGCGGACTTCGCGGCTGATGGTGTGCTGAGTGCTGTCGATCATGAGATCGACGCTAGAACTTGACGCTCGCGTCAATGTCAAGTCAGCTCCTCGCGGCTGTAGTTGAGCGGGGCGGGGGAGCGGAGTTGAACCCTGCGGACGGACCGGCCCGGACCGGTCCGCGTCCATGCCGAGTCCCCTCCCGTTCCACAGGGCAGGCGCGGGTCGACGCGCAGCGGCACTTTGACATCGGCGGAGAGTGGCAATTCCCACATCCGTGTCGCGGGCCAGGGTGTCCGGCGAGGCGTCAGGTCCCGTCTCCTGCACGGCTTTTCGGGCAGCGACGAACACACGCTGACGAGCCTCCCCGCGGCACCGGGGGCCGAGGGCCTGCGGTGCGGGCCGTGCGGTAGTCACGGGTTGAGCCTCCTTGCCTGGTGAATGGCTCCCCTTGTATCGAAGGATGGCACTCCGATACTCTCCCCGCAGGGTAATCGGAGGAAAGGCATCCGATGAAGTCGGCGCCCTGCGGTGCAGGTCAAGGCGGTGTCGGGGCTCTGGCTGCGGAGTCTCGGGGGCCGGGTGATCCGTCCTCGGCGCGCGCTTCGGCCGCCCTGTCTCCGTGCTGCCGCATGAGGTCGTCCCTGTCGTCGTCGCGTGCCCCCCTCGCCCCGGCTGGCTGGATTCCATCAAGATCATCCCCGCTCAACTGACGGTTCTGATCGGTGTGGTAGGCATGTATCACCTACTCATTCCGAACGGGAGCGCCTGCTTCCGCATTCCGAGGCATCGAGGTCAAGGGGGAGTGCTATGACTGGCACGCAGACGGCGGAATCGGGGTGTGCGGAGAACGTACCGGCTGGGGGGCTCCTGCCTGATCTGCCGGCGGTCCGCGCGGTGGTGGACGTCATCTCCGGAAAGTGGGACCTCACGGTCCTGGTGGAGCTGTGGCCGCAGAGCCGCGGCCACGCGGAACTGGGCCGCGCCACTCGCGTCGAGCGCAAGCAACTCACTCGTGTGCTGCGCCGGTTGGAGGAGTCCGGCCTGATCGACCGTACGGTGCGCACCGACCGACCACCGGTGCGGGTCAGCTACGGGCTGACCGCCAAGGGGCGCCAACTCCTGCGGAATGTCGACGAGTTGGCCCGTTGGTGGGCCTCGGCGCCCGGGTCTTGCGGTTAGACGGTGCCCGGTGGGCCGGGGTCGCGGTGTCCGGCACGGTGGCACTTCGCCGCGTCGCCGAACCGTTCCGACGGCTCCTCCCCAGGGCCTTCAGGTGCGCGGCCACACCGTCGGGGATCACGGCCCGCCACATCGTGGACCAGTCCGCCGGCGACGGGCTGATGGAGAGCTCAGGACGCCGGGCGGTCCG
Source organism: Streptomyces sp. NPDC001415 (assembly GCF_053597395.1). NCBI lineage: Bacteria > Bacillati > Actinomycetota > Actinomycetes > Kitasatosporales > Streptomycetaceae > Streptomyces > Streptomyces sp. NPDC001415. Next base: position 6,887 of record NZ_JBSFIE010000066.1, on the reverse strand, counting down.
GGTGGATGCCGAAGGTCCGCAGGATCCGGGCATGTCGAGTGCGACCGCGCCGGTCCTGCGGGTCATCGACCGGGCCGACCGGCGGATCGCGTCCTTCGGTTTCGTTTCCAGTGCCAGGCGCGGCGCAGCCCGCCGGGTGTGCCGCCTGTCAGGCCGTCCGCCCGCCCGCCTTGCGGGTCTTGGGCTTCGTGCCGTCCGTGTCGACCGCGGACCCGTTCCACAGTGCGTCCAGCGCCTCCTGGTCCAGGCTCGGACCCGAGAGTTCGGGGGTGTCCTCGGCCGTCATCCCCCCGGCCAGCAAATCCACGTAGCGGTGGGCCAGTTGCTGTGCCAGCTCGGTGTCCACGCCCGGCAGTGGACGGGAGAGCAGGGCGAGTACCAGCAGCAGGTCCACGTGGTTGATCTGTGTCGCCCGCAACGAGCCTTCCGTGCGAGCCCGTTCGAGAAGCCCGGTGAGCGCGGCCACGTACTCGGCGCGCACCTGCAGCACCTCCGGCGTCTTGAGGAAGCGGCCGGCTGCCACCGGCAGCATCCCGGCGGCGTGCGAGGAGATGCTGTAGTGCAGCACGCGCGCCAGTGCCCGCCAGCCGTCCGGCTCCTCCTCGGCCGCGCGCGCGGCCTCGGAGGTGACCTCGCGCATGACGGCCAGGCAGACCTCCCGCAGCAGGTCCTCGCGGGTGGGGAACCGCCGGTAGAGCGTGGCGATGCCCACACCGCCGCGGCGGGCGATCTCTTCCAGTGGGGCATCCGGCCCCTTCTCCTGGAAGACCAGTTTCGCGGTGTCGACGACCCGTTTGCGCGCCTCCGCGCGGAACCGTGGGCCGGTCTGAGGCGCCGCTGGATCCGGCGATTTGGTCGGCATACTCAAACCCCTTGTTCGGAGGGCTTCCCTCCGATAGTGTGACGGCATGGTTCGGAGGACTGCCCTCCGAATGCTGGACTCTACCGTGAAATGAGGACAACGGTCATGGTGACGTTAGGCTCCGGCGCTCGTCGGCGCGAGGTTTTCTCCTCCGCCGCGCCGGTCCTTGTCGATGTCGAGCTGGGGGTCGGAGAGATCCGCGTCCGGCTGGTCGAGAGCGCGGAGATCGCCGTCGAGGTCCGGCTCGATACGGGCTGGTCGGCGGCCGCCCAGCCAGGCTTCCCCAACGGGGGTGTCTGGTCGAGCGGTTACTCCTGGGGTCGGCATCCCGAGCACCATCCGGCACCCCACGTGCCCGGCATTCCGCCTGTGCCTTCCGTCCCCTCCTCTCAGCCCATGCCGTCGGTAGCGCCGGCGGGCTGGGCCTGGGCGCCCGGGCACGGCGCGATCCCGCCCGGGCACGGCTATGTGCCCGGATACGGGACGGTGCCGCCCGGCCGCGGCTACATCCCGGGCCAGGGCGCGGTGTTGGGTGCCGGAGGAGCCGTCTCGGAAGGCGGGGTGGAGACCGCCGGCGCGACGGACCTCGACGACGTGCTGATCTCGTTCTCGCCGGAGAGCGGGCTGAAGGTGAGCGCGCCGCAGGGACATCCGCTGCGAAGCCGCGCGCTCGTCGTGGACATCACCGCTCCGGCCCACTCCCGGCTCAGCCTGCGGACCGGCAGCGGCGGCATCGCCGTGGCCGGCGCGGCAGCCGTGGCTCAACTGGTCACCGCATCCGGCTCGGTGGACCTGGAGCGTGTCGAGGAGTCGGCCCGCTTGGAGACCGGCACCGGCGCCATCGCGGTGGGCCACCTCAGCGGCAACGCCCAGCTGCGCACCGGCAGCGGAATGCTGGCCATCGGCACGGTCGAGGGTGAGGTGTCCGCGCGCGTCGGCACCGGGCAGATCGTGGTCGACTCCCTCGCGGCGGGCCGTATCGACGCCGAGACGAACTCGGGGGAGATCCGCGTACGAGTACCCCGCGACCGGGTCGCCGACGTCGACGCCCGCTCGGGAGCCGGCGGCGTGTACAACGACCTCATCGACGAGCCCCAGCTGCCGGCCTCGGCGCCGCGGGTCCACGTCGGTGTCCGCACCGGCTCGGGTCGCATCCGGATCAGTCGGGCGTCCTGACCGCCTCGGAGCCAACCCCCGTTCCTCCAGCAGCAGTTCTCAGGCAACAGGAGCTCTAGCGTGCACACCTCTGTCGGCCGATTACTCGACGGCCGCACCGCTCTGGTGACCGGCGGTGGCCGCGGCATCGGTGCCGCTGTCGCCCGGGCGCTGGGCCGGTGCGGCGCCTCGGTGGCCGTCAACTACCTCAGCAACGCCCAGGCCGCCTCCGACGTGGTCCGCGACATCGAGCTGGAGCACTCCAAGGCGGTCGCCGTGCAGGGCGATGTCCGCGACCCCGACTCGGCCGCCGAAATGGTCAGGCAAGCAACGGAGTTGCTCGGCGGCATCGACATCCTCGTCTGCAACGTCGTCGGTGGCGATCCGGTCTTCCGGGGCGCCGCCCTGGACTCCGGGTTCGAGATCCAGACCAGGACCGACGCCCAACTGCGCGCCACCCTCAATGTCTGCCGCCTCGTGGCCCCGGCCATGCGCCGGCGCCACAGGGGCAGCATCGTCTTCGTCGGCTTCAGCGAGTCCCGCGGCAGCTCACCCGAGCTGGCCGACATCGCGATCGCCAAAGCCGCCCAAGAGGCACTCATGCGGGTCCTCGCAGCCGAACTCGGCCCCGACGGGGTACGGGTGAACACCGTGGCGCCCGGCCTCGTACCCACCGGCGGAAGCATCCCCTCCGGTATCCCGCCGGGCGTCGCGACCCTCGAAACCATCACCCCGCTGCGCCGCATCGCCCAGGCCGAGGACGTCGCCGACGCCGTGCTGGCGCTCTCCAGTGACCTCACCCGCCACATCACGGGTGCCTGCCTGCCGGTGGACGGAGGGCTGATCATGCACTGACACCGGACCCCCAGACCGCCCCCACCGCGAGCGGAATCCCCCGTGCGCTCCGGTGGGGGCACCATCAGCGCGTACCACCGAAAAACAGGACGCGTTTTTCTTTTTTGTGCCCCGAACGGAACTCGGCGCCCTCCGGCGCAATTCATCGGCACACGGCACGGAGTCGGGATACCTCCTTGCCTTTTTCGGCACGAGGAAAACGGATGCCACATGGTGGCATCAAGTTCTCCCTTGTGACCGTGGCCAGAGTTTGCTTGCCTGTTGAAAGGCCCGCTGCCCAGCGTGAGAGGGCGGTACGGCAAGGCCTTTATGGACAGGTACAGGAGACTGTTTTGGCGACCATATGCCGACCCGCGATAGCGGTTCCGGAGAATGTCATCACGATGGAAGAGACCCTCGACATGGCCCAGAGGGTCCATGCCGGGAGTCCGCAACTTCCGCTGGCGCTGCGCCTCATCACCAATACCGGAGTCCAGAAGCGGCACATCATCCAGCCGCTCGAACAGACCCTCGCCCACCCCGGGTTCGAGATCCGCAACCAGATCTACGAGCGGGAGGCCAAGCGCCGCGTCCCGCCCGTGATCCAGCAGGCCCTCGCCAACGCCGAGGTCACCGCCAGGGACATCGACGCGATCATCTACGTGTCGTGCACCGGTTTCATGATGCCCTCCCTGACGGCCTGGCTGATCAACACCATGGGCTTCCGCTCCACCACCCGCCAAATCCCCATCGCCCAGCTCGGATGCGCCGCCGGCGCCGCCGCGATCAACCGCGCGCACGACTTCTGCGTGGCCCATCCGCAGGCCAACGTCCTTGTAGTGGCCTGCGAGTTCTGCTCGCTGTGCTACCAGCCGACCGACGGCGACATCGGCTCCCTGCTCTCCGACGGACTGTTCGGCGACGCGGTGGGTGCCACCGTCGTGCGCGGCCAGGGCGGCACGGGCGTGCGCCTGGAGCGCAACGCCGCCTACCTGATCCCGGACACCGAGGACTGGATCTCCTACGACGTGAAGGACACCGGCTTCCACTTCCGCCTGGACAAGCGGGTCCCCGGGACGATGGAGCCGCTGGCCCCGGTCCTGCGGGACGTCGCCCGCGGGCACGGCTGGGACGCCGGCAATCTGGACTTCTACATCATCCACGCGGGCGGCCCCCGTATCCTGGACGACCTGTCCAAATACCTCGGGGTCGCGCCGGAGGAATTCCGGTTCAGCCGGGCCACGCTCACCGAGTACGGAAACATCGCGAGTGCCGTCGTACTCGATTCGCTGGGCCGGATGTTCGACGAGCTGCGACTGGACGACGGCGCACAGGGAATGATTGCCGGATTCGGTCCCGGCATCACCGCCGAGATAGCCGTGGGCAGTTGGGCCACCCCCGATACGAATGCCGCCCTGGAACGGTCGCTCGAAGCCGTGGTATCGGCATGAGTGTCGACGGTCTCATCGTTCCGCCGGGCCAGGGAAAGAAACTCGTCACCAAGGCACACGAGGTCACCTTCAAGGTGACCGGCGAGCACTCAACGACGGGATCCAGTTTTGAGGTCATCGTGCCGCCCGGGTTCGACGTCGGGGCCCATACGCACACCCGCAGCGAGGAGCTGTTCTACATCGTCGAGGGGGAGCTGGACGTCCTCGCCTTCGACCCGGTGACGCGCGAGGGCCACTGGTCGGACTGGGAGTCCCCCGTCGGCGCCAAGCCCGTACGGGCCGGGGCGGGCAGCGTCCTGTTCGTGCCGCCCGGTTGCCCGCACGCCTTCGCCAACCGCACTGACACCCCCGTGAAGATGTTCTTCCAGGCCTCGCCCCCGCCCGACCACGAGGCGTACTTCGACCAGCTCCTGGAGATCTTCGCGGCCGGCGGCGAGATCGACGCCTCCGCGGTGGAGCGGCTGCGCGAGAAGTACGACATCCAACAGATCACGCCCCTGTCCTACGGCTGATCGCGCTGCGGCCGAAGCATGGCCGAGCACGCCGCCTCGGAGACAGCCGCCCCAGCGACGTGAAAGAACAGGACGCCCCATGTCGCGCATTCTTGCCATCCCCGGCTCCCTTCGCGCGGAGTCGTTCAACGCACGGCTCCTCAAGGCCTTGCCTCCGCTCGCCCCCGACGGCATGGAGTTCGAGTTCTTCGGAGGAATCGGCGAACTCCCCCTCTACAACGAGGACTTCGACACGGACCCGGCGCTGCCGGCTGTGGCACGGTGGCGCGCGGCGCTCCGACAGGCCGACGGCCTCGTCATCGCCACCCCCGAGTACAACCAGTCCATCCCCGGAGTCCTCAAGAACGCCATCGACTGGGCATCCCGCCCGCACGGGAGGGGCCCCCTCACCGGGAAGGCGATCAGTGTCATGGTCGCCACACTCGGCCGGGCCAAGGGATTCCGCGGACTGACCGACACCAGCCGCATCCTCACCGGACTCGGCAACCTGGTCATCGCCGAACCCGAGGTGGTGGTCCCCTCCGCGCCCAGCGCCCTGACCACGGGCCCCGACGGGGAGCCCTGCCTGACCGACCCGGTCGCCAAGACCCTGATCACCATCCAGCTGGAGGCGCTGGCCGACGTCATCAAGACGCAGGCGGCCGGCAGCGCCCGGGAGGCAGTCGAGCGCAACCGATCGCTCATGGACTACCTCCACTTCTTCCCGATCATCACCAAGGCCCTCGAAGACGGCGCCGGCACCTCCGCGGCCGCCGAGCGGCTGACGGCCGCGGGCATCGACGCGGACACCGCCGCCGACTGGGTTGAGCGCGCCCTGCGCCACTGACCCACCCTTCTCCTTCGACGGATCTCCTCCATCCAACACACCGCTCCACAAAGGAACTTCGCCATGCCCAACAGCGTTCGCACCCCCGGACTCCACGACCCGGCCGTCCGCAAGGTCCTCGACCGCCTCTTCACCGAAGCCGTCGAGGACGAGACCAAGACGCCGAGCGTGGCCGGCGCGCTCACCGCCTGGGGCGGCCTGCCCAGCGAGGCGGAGCTGACCCGGATCTCCCGGATAGCCGAGGACGCGCTGCTGCCCGTGCCCCCGGAGGTCGGCACCCTCCTCTACCAGCTGGTCCGCGCCACCGGTGCCACCACGGTCGTCGAGTACGGCACGTCGTACGGCATCTCCACCATCCACCTTGCCGCCGCCGTACGGGACAACGGCGGCGGCAAGGTGATCGGCTCCGAACTCAACGAGACCAAGGCGGAGATCGCCACCGCGAACATCGCCGAGGCGGGGCTCGCGGAGTACGCCGAGGTCCGCCGCGGCGACGCCCGCGAGAGCCTCCTGTCGGTACCGGGCCCGGTGGGCCTGCTGCTGCTCGACGGCTGGACCCCGCTCTTCCTCAACGTGCTGGAGCTCCTGGAGCCGAAGCTCGTCACGGGTTCGGTGGTGGTCGCCGACGACACCGCGCTCTTCCCGGAGAAGCTCAAGGACTACTTCGCCCACGTGCGCGGCGAGGCCAACGGCTACACGTCACTGCCGCTGCCCATCGGTGACGGGCTCGAACTGTCCGTCCGCACCCGCTGATCCACCCCCCGCACCGGCCGGAGAGCCGCGCCCCCGGCGGCTCTCCGGCCCCCCACCGCACCACCGCCGTCACCTCAGCCAGCAGCCGCTGCAACCCCAGGGAGCGTTGTGTCCCGTCGTCTCTTCACCTCGGAGTCTGTGACCGAGGGTCATCCCGACAAGATCGCTGACCAGATCAGCGACACGATCCTCGACGCGCTTCTGCGCGAGGACCCGACCTCCCGCGTGGCCGTGGAGACCTTGATCACCACGGGTCTGGTGCATGTGGCCGGAGAGGTCACGACCAAGGCGTACGCGCCGATCGCGCAGCTGGTCCGCGACAAGATCCTGGAGATCGGCTACGACTCGTCGAAGAAGGGCTTCGACGGTGCCTCGTGTGGTGTGTCGGTGTCCATCGGCGCCCAGTCCCCGGACATCGCGCAGGGTGTCGACACCGCGTATGAGCAGCGGGTGGAGGGTGATGAGGACGAGCTGGACAAGCAGGGTGCGGGCGA
>NZ_JBSFIE010000065.1:0-16101 GCF_053597395.1 Streptomyces sp. NPDC001415 | reverse complement strand
ATCGGTACGAAGTGGACGTCCATGGCCGTCAAGACGCTCGCCGATGCCGCACCGGACGAGGTGCGCTTCGCTGAGTTGAAACGCCGGATGCCCGGTGTCTCGCAGAAGATGCTGTCCGTGACGCTGCGAAGCCTGACTCGCGACGGGCTGGTGTCACGCCGGGTCGAACCGACCGTGCCGCCGCGGGTCTTCTACCGACTCACCGGACTCGGGCTGTCCCTGGAAGTCTCGCTTGCGGGGCTGCGGACGTGGGCGGAGGAACACATGGCCGAGATCGACTGCGCCAACCAAGCCGCCGACCACGAGATCGATGAGGGATAGACAGCCGGTTCCGCGCTCAGCACTGATACTGGTACTGATGGCTCGGATACACCAGGCATGCTGTGTCGCCTCCCCTCCCCCCGACGGCGGCAGATCTCCCACGATGCCGAGGCCACGCCGTGCGCTCTCGTAGAAGGCATCACACGCCACACTCGCCAACCGACGGGCTTCGGCCATATTGCTGATGGCTCGTCACACTTGAGATGGCTCCCGGGCACCGGGCAGAAGACCCGGCACGGTCGGCTACACCCGACCGAACACCCCGTAGGCACAACCGACACGGTGACGGTGACGGCAACCCCCAGGGTCGTTGAACGACAGGGTCAAGGAAAGTAGTAGCGCACCCGAAACAGGGCGAGCAGGCGAGCCGCGCGGCCGGCCAGGGTATGGGACCGGCGTAGCCGCCAGGGCCCTGTACCGCCAAGGGAGCTCCGCGAGCGTGCCCCGCCGAGCCCGGGTCCCGTTCTGGCCCCCGCCCGTACGAGGCCTCCCTGCCTCCCGTACGGCTCCGCGCTGTCGGGGCTTACAGCCCCCGCTGACACAACACCGGCACATCGCAAGCAGGCGCGTTTGTCTCCGCAGGCCGAGCCAACAAGCCCTGAACCATTTGGCGGGTGTCCCTCAGCCCGCAGGGGCGGCCCGAAAGGGCACCACCCAAGTGAGTGGCCCCCTTTCGGGCAACGCTGCTCTATTGCTTGCCAGGCGTCAGGTGGAGATTTGACGGCGGGGCGTCTCGGGAGCCCAAGGCGCTATCCCTCGGATACCTCTCTGGAACGGTCTCGGCCGCATGGTCGCGCTCCACTGGTTTTGGCGGCTCTGCGTAGATGTGCGAGCGCGTGAGGGGCCAAAACTAGGCCAACTACACGGTGGCATGGGCCGCCGGCAGCGCCGAGACGATCGCGACGGCCCTTCGCGCCGCTGGACCGAGACCAGGCCGTACGGGCGGCCTGCCTTCGCTTGTGTCCCGGAACGCAGAGCTGGTGTGACGGTCAGGGAGCCAGGACGATTTTGCCTCGGGTGTGGCCCCGTTCGAGCTGCGTGAACGCGGCGTGGATCTCGTCCAGCGGGAACACCGCCGCGATCGGCACCTCCAACGCCCCGTCCGCGACCAGCGACGCCAGCTCCGCCACGACCTCGATGTCGGCTGCGGACGCGCTCCCTTCCGCCTTCACCCCGTGTTCCTCGACGGCCTGGAAGTCGATGATCGTGTCGATTCGCGCGGCGGACACCCCCAGGTCGAGCGCCAGCTTCACATAGCCCTCGCCGTAGGTGTCGATGAATGCGTCGATCCCGTCGGCGGTCTTGCGCAGCCGGTCGGCCAGGCCGCTGCCGTAGGCGATCGGTGTGACGCCGTGGGAGGCGAGCCAGGAGTGGTTGGCCGGGCTCGCGATGCCGATTACCTCGGCTCCGGCGCGCTTGGCCAGTTGGACGGCGATGGAACCCACACCGCCCGCGGCCCCGGACACCGCCACCCTGTCGCCCGGCTTCAGTTCCACCGCGCGCACCGCCGCGTAGGCCGTTGTCCCGGCGACGTACAGCGAGCCCGCCACCTCCCACGGAACGCCGGCGGGCCTCGGCGCAAGCTCCGCGGCCTTCGCGACCACGTACTTGGCGTGACTGGCACGCAGGTCGGTGAATCCGAGAACCTCGTCACCGACCGCGAACTGCTCGACGCCGTCGCCGGCGTCCACCACGATCCCCGCCAGGTCGCTGCCCTGCCCCGAAGGGAAAGTAGCCGGCCAGCGGTCGTGCAACACCCCCTCACGGATCTTCGCCTCGCCCGGGTTTATGCCGGCAGCCTTCACCCTGACCAGCACTTCTCCGGCCCCGGGCTCGGCAAGCGGCACGTCCTCCAACCGCAGAACGTCGATCCCGCCGTACTCGTCGAACCGCACCGCTTTCGGCATGACCTGCTCCTCGTGTGCCCGTCGTGGATGACTCTGCTCCCCCAACAGCGCCCGGACCGTCCGTATGCCCAACGGGAAGGCCACCCCGTCCAAGGCCCACATCCACGAGGGCGGGGCGCCGAAGGCTACGGGCGACCGAGACCGCGCAGGTGATCGTCGATCAGGGCGAGGGTCGCCCCGGACTGCTCAATGTGCGGCAAGTGACCTGCCTCCGGGACGACCTGGAGTCGGGCGTCGCCGAAGGCGGCTGCGTAGGCGGCACCGTAGGCCGGCGTGACGATCCGGTCGCTCTCCCCCCAGAGCAGGAGGGCCGGTACGCGTACGCGCCCAAGGCGGCGCAGGAGCTTGGGGTCGTGCATGTACGGCTCACCGGCAAGGATCCTCATCGTCTCCATGTCGGCCCGGCGGGCCGCGAATTGCTCCGGCGGGACGGTGGCGGGGTCCACGTAGTAGCGAGCCGAGTCGTGCCAGGCGTGGTCGGCGATGCCACGCGCGTCGAGGCCGAAGAAGTCCCGCATCGGCTCGCCCTCGACCCGTACGCCCACCGCGTCGATGAGGACGAGGCCCGTGATGATGCCGGCGGTGTCCCGTACCGCCATCTCCGCGGCGATCCAGCCTCCGAGTGAGGAGCCCACCACGAGGACGTCGCGCACCCCGCGGTCGTGCAGATGGTGGAGGTAGGCGAGGGCGAGGTCGTCGATGCCGGTGAGCCAGGCCGGGCGCGGGGTGCCGCTCCAGCCGGGGTGGACGGGGGTGAGGACGCGGGCGTTTCCGGAGAGGTGATCGGAGAGACCGGCGACGGTGGCCGGGCCTCCGCCTCCGTGCAGGACCAGGACGGTCCTGCCGGTGCCGGACTCGGCCGACGTGAGGCAAAGATCCGGGTACACGGGGACGGTATGGGTGGACGACATGACCGGCACTCTAACTAAGCTTGTTTATATACGCTACCTTAGTCGCGGGTTAGAGTGGAGGCATGGACGTCGAGCTGCAAGCCCTGGGAAGAGCGGTCAAGCAGGCCCAGTACCGGCAACACCGGGCACTGGAGCGGGAGTTGGCCACCATCGGCACCACGCTCGCCCAGTGGGATGCCCTGCGGGCGATCAGTAATAGGCAGGGGGCATCGGCCCGCACACTGGCCTCGGCCACGTTCCAGAGCGAGCAGGCATTCGGCACGCTCGCCACCCGGCTGGTCACCCAGGGCCTGGCCGAACGCCGCCCCGGGCGCGGTCGGCGCATCGAGCACCACCTCACGCCGGACGGTGAACGCGTCCTGGCCGCAGGCCACTTGGTGGCCAACAAGGTGCTGGCCACCTGCTTCGCCCCCTTGCCCACCGCCGACCGGGCCGTTCTGCTCGACCTGCTGCGACGGCTCACCGCGGGGGGCGACGAGTAAGCACAGGAAGCTCGGCACGGTCTCATCGGCCGGTTCCTCGACCGGGGACGCCATCGAGTTGCTCGGCCAGGGACGCCATCGAGACGGGTGTTCCGTCCTGCGGACGCCAGCCGGGTTCGCGGAACAGGCGACCGAGCCGCTCGTTCCAGCTGCCGGCCATCTTGATGTCCTTGGCGATGGCCATGTACTCGTGCGAGGCAACCGTCAGCGGGTTGTACGTCCGGATGTTCTTGGTCAGCCCGTAAACGGGCCGCTCGGTCTCCGGGACGAACGTTCCGAACAGCCGGTCCCGGACTATGAGGACCCCGCCGTAATTGCGCTCCGTAGCTGCCGGACCCTCCCACCCCGGTCCTACACATCGCCCCCAGCCGGCCGGCCCACTCCCGGAGTTCGCGATGGCCCACGTCCGTGGCGGGAAAGGACGTGGCGTCCATGACCGCGCCCATCATGCCGAGCACGGCGGCCACGTGGACGTCCCGATGCGTATCGACAGCGAGGGCGACCGCGTCCTCGCCAAGTGCCCGCATCGGGGGACTTGGGATCGCCAGCATCGCCAGCGGGGACTTCCTCCCCTGTGAGCCTGGCGGTCCGCGCCACCGGACCGACCGGGCGGTCAGCGAGGAGACCGTGCCGAGATCGCGGGCTCCATCACCAAGGCTGCCGGAGGCGGCGAGGTCGCCGGATGCTCACCGGTCGACCGCGGCAAACAGGGCGTGAAACGCTCGGGCATGACGGACGGATACGGCATGCCGCCGGGTCGAGTCCGGCCGGCGCCAACCGCCACGGCTCCCCCTGCTCGCCCCGACCCTGGACCGCATGGACGGCCTGGGGCCGTTACCCCACGACATCACCGTCCACCTGGACGCCGGCTACGACTCGGACAAGACCCGCACCTTGCTCGACGAACGTGGCCCGCATGGCTGCATCGCGTACGAAGGCGAGAAGGCACCGATCCAGGCCAGGCAGCGTTGGCATGCCGAACGCACGCCCGCCTGGCAGAACGTCTTCTCCCGGCTCGCCCGCTGCTACGAGCGGCGCGCCACCGTCATCGACGCATTCTTCGACCTCGCCGACACGATCATCACCGTGCACAACATGATCCGGCGGTCCTGGACCACCCACCGCTGGGACGAACGCCCGAACCGCCGACCATGACCCCACGCCCCCTGACCGCGCGCCCTCTTACCGTGGCGCCACGGCCGCAAAGACGCCCCGTGCAGCCGTTCCGTTGGGCCAGGTCCACCCGGCGACGAGGCGTCCGGACGACCTCTGCGCAGCCTCCGCCTGCCGCAGGACGCGGTTGACATGAACGTCAGGCCCCTCGTCAGGGCCAGTGCCATGCACGGTGACGGTCGGGTCAGGAGTGTCGCTCTTGCTCTGGTGCTGCGGCGTCGCCTCGCCGCGCAGGAGCGCGCGCAACTGTGCCAACACCACGGGGTCGTGGACGCCGTCGTAGATCCAGCGGGTACCGAGCACACCATGCTCAGAGGTGCCGATCAGTGCCTCGCCGGGGACGCCCTCGAGCGCCGCGCCGCGGTAGCCCATCGGCACCAGGTACGCCACCGGCTCCTGCGCGGTGGCGTCCACCACGACCATGAACTCGATCCCGACCGCGCCCTTGGGATCGTCCAGACGGAACCCGCCGGCCTTAACCAGTTCCGGCGAATCTACGTTGCCCACGTACCAGCTCTGTTTCGGCAGCCACTCGGTGAGCAACTCCAGCTTGGTGGGCGTCATGGTGGTGCGGTGGATGGAGGCCATGCCAAATCCCTCACGCGTAGGTCTGGGCCCGTCGTCCCACGGGATGTGATCCAACCTATAGGGAACGGCCGGCCGTGCTTCCCGAGCGGCAGCGAGTGGCCTCGTACCCCCCCCGTTGTCCTTATGGCCTCTGACAGCCGCCTTCCCAACCTGTAGGAACCCTGGTTCTCCGACTGCATCCCCCGATATATCATCGCTGCCGCTACTGACAGTTCCGGCCCGCCAAGGGGCCTATGTGCGCGACCTCTTGGTCAGGGACTTCGTCTCCGCCCCAAGAGACCAGCCTTGACCGGCTGCTGAGCCCTCGTCCGCTAATAGCCGTTGAGCCAGTCTCCCGGGACCAGGCCACGCATATCGTCGAGGGCTTCTTCAGTACGCGCACGGGCAAGCAGCACCATTCCTTCGTCGTCCCGCAGCAGGACATCCGTCCCGAGGAACCAGCGGATACCGGCCCCCTCCTCGCCGAGGGGGTAGGGCGGAAACGGCCCCCTGGTTCTCATGCCGGAAGACCAGCGCCTCCCGCCCGGGATCCACATACAACCCGGCCGGAGCAAGCGGGACATCGTGATTGCTGCGGGCGATCGGGGGGTGTTGAGGCTGCCGGTCCTCCACTGCCACACCCTCAGCAGCATGTCCGCGGGCGCGTCGTCGCAGGATTCCGCGAGGAATAGCTGTACGACACGGTCCTCGTCGCGGGCCAGGAGTTCGACGACATCGGGAGGGAGGCGCCGCGACCGCCTCGGCAGCAGGCTGCGGACTGCCCGGGAGGGCTACCCGGCCACCTTGCTGATCGAGAGTCTGGGTGAGGGAGTGGCCGACTTGGGGAGGACACCAGAGGGCTGGCGTCACCGCGATGCCCGACGCGAGGGTGGACGTCGAGGCCGTCGCGGCGGTGCGGAAGCTCCACCCGAACGGCTTCAGGTGTGTGCTGGCCTCCAACACGGACCACCCCGGCCCGGTACGTCTGAAGTCCCTGCGGGCCGCCGGGATCGCGGACTGTTTCGACGCTTTGGTGCTCTCCAGCGCACTCGGCGTCCGCAAGCCTGATCCGCGCTTCTATGCCGCGGTGACACAGGCGGCGGGCTGCCCGCCCGAGGGCATCCTGTTCGTGAGGGACAGCCCGGAGACCGACGCGCTCGGCCCGCACGCGTACGGCATGTCCGCGGTGCTCGTCACCTCGCTGCCCACGCCGCGCTTGCCGACCCGCTCGCGGATCGCCCGGCCAGGCCGTCCTGCCCTCGCGGATCTCCACGATCAGCCGTCTCTGGAAGCTGACGGCCCACCTCAACCACAGTGGGCGTGCCACGCGTTGGCACCTTCAGGCGCGGCTCATCTCCCAGGGGCACCGGCCCTCAGGCCGTCCATGACGAGGTCCATGAGCCGGCTCGCCCGTGACTGCCAGTCTCCGTGCGGGTCGATCTGCCAGAGCCCGGCGATGGCGAGCAGGAAGTCGTCGGAGGTGATCCCGGGCCGGATGGCGCCCGCGTCCTCGTTCGCCCGGAGCAGGAGCTCGATGGCCGAGCTCACCGCGTCGTAGCCGAGTCCTGCCAGGCTGCCGCGCGAACAGGTGGCCTTGCGCAGGGCGTCGGCCAGGCCGGCCTTGGCCACGGCGTACTGGGCCAGGCGGTCCATCCACTCCCGCAGCGCCCGGTCGGGCGGGCAGGTTTCGAGCAGCTGGGACGCGGCGTCGGACACCTGCTGGACTTCATAGCGGTACACCTCAAGGACGAGCGCCTCGCGGTTGGGGAAGTTGCGGTAGAACGTGCCCTGTCCGACGCCCGCCTTCTTCGCGATCGCGCTCAACGGCGCGTCTGCCGAGTGCGTCAGTTCGGTCAGCGCCACTTCCAGGATGCGCTCGCGATTGCGTTGCGCGTCCGAGCGCAGTCGTGCGTCCCTGTTCTGCCGCACTCGTCTTCCTTCCGCGCATGCCGCCGAGGACACCCTTGCTAAGCGGACAGCCGTCCGTTAGGTTCACCGTCAGCGGACAGCTGTCCGGTTGGGCTCACCATAGCGGCAGACCGAGGCAGCGTGGACCGCTGGTCGCTCTCACGTCCGCCCGTTCCGCTCTCACACCGAGGCGGCCCGGGCCGGCTCCCTCTCGCACAGCGCCACCGTTCACGCATCGCCCGCCGCCACGCCGTCGGCATCAGGGCCCGCGCCACGAAGCCCGCCGCGTACTCCTACGGGAAAGAAGGCTGATCATGGCCCCATCGACGTCCAGCGCCATCACGCTCACCGTCAACGGCGAAAAGCACACGCTGCCCGTCGACCACCGCACCACCCTGCTCGACGCGCTGCGCGAGCGCCTCGATCTGACCGGCACCAAGAAAGGCTGCGACCAAGGCCAGTGCGGCGCCTGTACGGTCCTGATCGACGGGCGCCGGGCGGTGTCCTGCCTCCAGCTCGCGGTGGCCGCCGAAGGCCGCGAGATCACCACCATCGAAGGCGTGGCGCAGGGCGGTCAACTGCACCCGGTGCAACAGGCCTTCCTCGATCTCGACGGCTACCAGTGCGGCTACTGCACCCCGGGCCAGATCTGTTCCGCGATCGCGATGATCCAGGAACACGCCGCGGGATGGCCGAGTGCCGCGACCACCGACGTGCGGCCCGCGGCGGGGGTGCCGGCGCTCACGGCCGACGAGATCCGGGAGCGGATGAGCGGAAACCTGTGCCGTTGCGGGGCGTACGTGTCGATCGTGCGGGCGGTGGCCAGGGCCGCCGAATCCGCGCAGGCCCCACCGGGCACGGTGGACGCCGCCGTCGGCCCGGCCGGATCGGGTGTGGCGGCGTGAGGGAATTCGGCTATCGCCGCGCGGTGGACATCCCCGGCGCGGTCGCCCTGATCAGTGCCGACCCCGAGGCCCGCTACCTCGGCGGCGGCACCAATCTGGTCGATCTGATGAAGGCCGGGGTGGAGCGCCCCGGGCTGCTCGTCGACGTACGCGAACTTCCTCTCGACCGTGTCGAGACCACCGCGGACGGCGGTCTGCGCATCGGCTCGACGGTGACCAACAACGACCTTGCCGCCGACCCCGAAGTGCGGCGCCGCTACCCGGCGCTGGCCCAGGCGGTCCTGGCCGGAGCGTCGGGCCAGTTGCGCAACATGGCCACCGTGGGCGGGAATCTGCTGCAGCGCACCCGGTGCGGCTACTTCGCCGATCCGGCCAGGCCCTGCAACAAGCGGGTCCCTGGCAGCGGTTGCCCTGCCCTCAAGGGCGAGCACCGCAACCACGCGATCCTCGGCGCGTCCGAGCACTGCGTGGCCGTCCACCCTTCCGACATGGGTGTGGCGCTCGCCGCCTTCGACGCGGTCGTCTCCTACGAAGCGGCCGACGGGCCGGGCGAGTTGGCGTTCACGGAGTTCTATCTGCCGGTGGGCGAGAGCCCTCATCGCGAGACCGCGCTGCCGCCCGGCGCGCTGATCACCGCCGTCACCCTGCCCCCGGCTCCGGTCGCCGCCGCCTCCCGGTACCGCAAGGTGCGCGAGCGCGCGTCCTACGCGTTCGCGATCGGCTCGATCGCCGCGGCGCTCGACGTCCGGGACAAAGCGGTGCATGAGGTGCGCCTCGCCTTCGGGGCGGTGGCGTCCCGGCCGTGGCGGGCCAGGACGGCCGAGCGGGTACTGACTGGTGGCCCGGCGACCGCCGAGGCGTTCGCTGCCGCGGCGGACGCCGAGCTGGCAGCCGCCGAGCCGTTGCCGGACAACGGATACAAGGTGACTCTGATGCGCAATCTCGTCGTGGCCCTGCTGATCGAACTCACCGAGGAGGCCACCCGATGACCACCACGACGGGAAGCCTGACCAGCGCGGGATCCGTCGGCTCCGCGCACGTCCGCGTGGAGGGGCGCGACAAGGTCACCGGGGCGGCCCGTTACGCGGCGGACCTTCCCTTCGCCGAACTCGCCCACGGATGGATGGTGTTGTCCACGGTCGCCCGCGGCCGGGTCCGCTCGGTGGAGTCCGCCCCCGTACTCGCCATGCCGGGAGTCCTGACGGTCCTGCACCACGGCAACGCGCCGCGCGTCGACGGAGACTACGTCGGCACGCTGGGACGCCCCGACCCGATCGTCGCCTGCTTCCAGGACGACCACGTCCCGTGTGCGGGCTGGCCGGTGGCGCTGGTCGTGGCTCAGACGCCGGAGCAGGCCCGGGAGGCCGCCGAGGCGCTGGCCGTCCAGTACGACGAGGAGTCGCATGACGTCGCGTTCTACGCCGGGCGGCCAGGGACGTACACGCCGGAGAACTCCCCGATGCTCCAGGCGGAGACCCTGAAGGGCGACCTGGAGGCTGAACTCGCCGCGTCCGCCGTGGTCGTGGACGCCGAGTACACCACGCCCCAGGAGCACCACCACACCCTGGAACCGCATGCGGCGACGGCGCGCTGGGAGGGTGGCCGGCTCGAAGTCGTCGACTCCAACCAGGGCAGCATGTGGGTGGCTGACGAGCTCGCGAAGCTTTTCTCCCTCGACCCGGCGTCGGTGCGGGTGCGCTCCGAACACGTCGGCGGGGGCTTCGGCTCCAAGGGGGTCCGGCCGCACCAGGTGTGCGCCGTGATGGCCGCGACCGTTCTGCATCGCCCGGTCCGGGTCGTTCTGACGCGCCGTCAGATGTTCACCGCGGTCGGCTACCGCAGCCCCACCGCGCAGCGGGTCAGGCTGGGCGCCGACGCCGACGGACGGCTGCGCGCCCTCGACCACCAGGCCCAGAACCTCACGTCGAGGGTGCACGAATTCGTCGAGCAGAGCGCCTCGATCGGGCGCGTCATGTACGACGCCGACGCCCACCACACCGTCCACCGCGTCGTACCGCTCGACGTCGCGACGCCGACCTGGATGCGGGCGCCGGGCGAGGCACCGGGTTCGTTCGCCCTTGAGTCCGCGCTCGACGAGCTCGCCGAGAAGTGCGGCATCGACCCCATCGTGCTGCGGTCCCGCAATGAGCCGGTCTCGGGGCCGGTCTCCGGGCTGCCGTTCAGCAGCCGCAATGTGCTCGCCTGTTTCCGGGAGGGCGCCCTCCGGTTCGGCTGGGCCGACCGGGATCCGCGCCCCGGTCTGCGCCGCGAAGGGCGCTGGCTGCTCGGGACCGGCACCGCCGCGGCCACGTATCCCGCGGGGGCCGCCCCCTCCACCGCGGCCGTGACGGCGGAGGCGGACGGCACCTTCACCGTACGGATCACCGCGGCGGACATCGGGACCGGGGCGCGGACCGCGCTGACCCTGATCGCGGCGGACGCGCTGGAGGTGCGGCCGGACCGCGTCCGGGTGCGGATCGCGGACAGCGACTTCGGCCCGGCGATGATCGCGGGCGGCTCGATGGGCACCCGCTCCTGGGGATGGGCCGTCATGGCCGCGGTGAACGAGCTGCAGGATCAGCTCGCCCTGGGGGGTGACATTCCGCCGGAGGGAATCACCGTCCGGTCGGACACATCCGCGGCGGTCGCGGCGCTGGCGGCGAAGGAGCGGCATTCCTTCGGGGCCCAGTTCGCCGAGGTCGCGGTGGACACCTCCAGCGGCGAGGTGCGGGTACGGCGGATGCTCGGCATCTTCGCCGCGGGCCGGATCGTCAACCCGCTGACCGCACGCAGCCAGTTCGTGGGCGGGATGACCTGGGGCATCTCCATGGCACTGCACGAGGAGGCCGTCAGGGACCAGGCATCGGGTTCGCATGTCTCGGCCGACCTGGCGGGCTACCACTTCGCGGCGAACGCCGACGTGCCGCTCGTCGAGGCGGACTGGGTGGATGATCCGGACGCGGACGACCCTGTCGGTATCAAGGGCATCGGTGAGATCGGGGTCGTCGGCGCCGCGGCCGCGATCGCCAACGCGGTCTGGCACGCGACCGGAGTGCGCCACCGGCACCTGCCGATCCGGCCCGACCGTGTCCTCCTCTCGGGGGCACGGGACACCGCATCCGGCTGACCCGGCGTTCACCTCAACCAGCCATGATTCAACGGGAGTTCGTGTGCTTGACATAGCCGGTGAATTGAACCGATGGGTGGGGCAGGGCCTGGACTTCGCCGTCGCCACCGTCGTGGCCGTGAGCGGCAGCGCGCCGCGCCGGCCGGGCGCCGCCCTGGCCGTCGACAGCGACGGCAGGGCTGTCGGCTCGGTCTCCGGCGGCTGTGTGGAGGGGGCGGTGTACGACCTGTGTGTCCAGGCCCTCCAGGACGGCACGGCGGTGCGCGAGCGGTTCGGCTACAGCGACGAGGACGCCTTCGCGGTGGGGCTGACCTGCGGCGGAGTCATCGACGTCCTGGTCACGCCGGTACGGGTCGGCGCGCCGGGCGCGGGCGTCCTCGCGGCGGCGTTGTCGGCCGCCGCCGGCAAGGGCGCGGCGGCGCTCGCCCGTGTGGTCCAGGGCCCTGCCGAGCTCCTCGGCCGGGCTCTGCTCGTCCGCCCCGACGGCTCGCACGAGGGGAGTCTCGACGGCCATCCCGGGCTGGACGAAGCGGTGGCCGAGGAGGCCTTCGGATACCTGAACGCGGGGCGCACCGGCTCGTTCACCGTCTCGGAGAGCGGGTCGCCCTGCCGGGGCGCCGTGACGGTGTTCGTGGAGTCGAGCGTGCCGCCGCCCCGCATGATCGTCTTCGGTGCCATCGACTTCGCCGCGGCGCTGGTGCAGACGGGCAAGTTCCTCGGCTATCACGTCACCGTGTGCGACGCCCGCCCCGTGTTCGCCACCCGGGCCCGGTTCCCCGAGGCCGACGACGTGGTGGTCGACTGGCCGCACCGCTACCTCCGGCGCACGGAGACGGACGGCCGCACCGTCCTGTGCGTACTCACCCACGACGCCAAGTTCGACGTGCCTCTCCTGGAGTTGGCACTACGGCTGCCGGTCGCGTTCATCGGCGCGATGGGCTCGCGCCGCACTCATGAGGACCGCGCCCACAAGCTGCGCGAGGCCGGCGTCACCGAGCGCCGACTGGCCCGCCTGCGCTCGCCGATCGGTCTGGACCTTGGCGCGCGAACGCCTGAGGAGACCGCCCTGTCCATCGCGGCCGAGATCGTCGCGGCACGCCAGGGCGGCACGGGGGCCCCACTGACCAGCCTGAGCAAGCCGATCCACCCCGGCCTCGGGCAGAACGCCGAACCCGCTCGGCTCCGGGTGAGTTGACCAGAATGCGAAGACCGCCGTGAGCCTCCCCAGCACTCACTCCCGGGCTGTTCTTGAGATATCTCAGGAGCGGTTCACGAGATCCCGTCCGACCGATTCGACCTGGCGGGATCTTGCAGTTTTCGGGGGCAGTTCGGGGGCCGGCCGGAGCTGAGTGGCAACTTCGGGGCTTTCGGCGGCGCCTTCCGGGGTGGCCGATGCTGTGGGACGCGCGGCGGTGTGGCCGCCTGGCATGGCGGGCTTTCACCTGCTGTCGCCACAGTGGCCTCACCGACTGGTCCGTCTCGTCGGCGGTAAGGCGGCGCGGGTTCCCGGGGCCCGTCTTCCGGCTCGCGCAGGACGACGTCGGCGAGTGCCCGGGCCCCGCTGTTTTTCGGCAGCTGGTTCGCGCGGCGCCTAACGGCGGAGGCGACCGCGCGGGCGTGGCCGGTCAGCTGGAGGCCGATCTGCTCGAAGTCGCGCGTCGCGGGCGTGCCCTCGCCGGTCCACGCAACGACGGCCACAACGAGGCTCTCGTACGGCTCGCGGTCGAGCGGGAGCTCCGCCTCGATCAGCCCGTCGGGGTCGTACAGGACCGTGTGCGAGCTGGTGTGCACAGCGAGACTCGCGGCTGCCGGTCGCCGAACCTGATCTTGAACTGGTTCATGGCGCGGGCGCAGCCGCGGGTGCCGGTGCCGCGGGCCCTGGCGCTTTGACCATGAAGTGAGCCAGGAAGCGGCCTCTACCTGCGACGATGCGACTCGGAACCCAGCTGACCTGTCATCGCAGCGGCAGGCACAGTAAGTAACTGCGTGGCGCAGAACGTACTCGCGGAGGGGATGGGTCCGGTCTGACCGGAGGTAGTCGTCTCTTCACCGGTCGGCCGGCTTGCGCTCCGCCGCCTTCACGGAAATCCTCGTTCACGGAAGAGATGAGGCAAATTTACCTTTTGGGCAACTTTCGCCGTTCATGATGGCCACCGGGTTACGTGAACGTCGGAGGTGGTCAGATGCACATAGCTGAGCGGCTTCCGAGCCGGGTCCGGAATGCACTCGACGGGACGATGGGAATCACCTGTGTTGTGCTGGGAATCCTTGCCGTCTCAGCGGTCTTGGAACCCCTGGGCGCCCCGGCACCCCAACTCCTCCTCGCCCTGCTCGTCGGGGCAGTGATCGCCCTGCGGGGCAGACGGCAGCACCGTATGTCGAAGACCGCCGACCAGAGCGTGCAGGCCCTCATCGGCGTCATGATCGGCGCCTACCTGCAGATCTCGGTCCTGCGCGACGTGGCCGGTGCCATGCTCCCACTGACCATGCTCACGCTGGTGACGACCGCCCTCAGCGTCGGAATCGCCGTCATGATCGCACGGACCGGCCACATGGACCGGCTCACCGCGACGCTCGGAATGATCGCCGGAGGGTCGGTGGCCGTTACGTCGTGCGCGAAGGACATGGGCGCGGATTCCCGGGTCGTGGCCTTTATGCAATACAGCCGTGTCGCCGTGATTTCGGCCGCCGCACCGCTGGTTGCCATGCTCATCGCCGACCCCGCGGCCGGCAGCACAGGGCAGGACGGCGGTGCGAGCGCCGTCGGATGGACCTGGGACGTGGTGCCCCGAGGCGATCAGCTGGCCGGGGTGTCCATCACCCTCGTCCTGGCCGCCGTCGGCATGCGCCTGGCCCAACGCATCCGGCTACCCAGTGCGCCCCTTCTGGGACCCATGCTGCTCTCCGCGCTCGTCACGGCGCTCGGCCTGACGCACGGCTATTCGCCGGCGGGCCTGTTCAAGCAGACGCTGATGGTGCTCGTCGGGCTGGAGGTGGGGCTGCGCTTCGACCGCGAGACCGTACATGCGGTGAAACGCATGATCCCGCTGGTACTGGGCGCGATCGTCCTGCTCTGTGGCGTCATCGGGGGAATCGCCGTTGGCCTGGCCCCGGTGCTGGGGGTGAGCCGGGCCGACGCCTACCTCGCGACGACGCCCGGCGGCATCAACGCGGTCCTCGCCAGCGCGTCGACCAGCGACGCGCACATAGGGCTGATCTCCAGCGTGCAGACGCTGCGGCTGTTCCTCATGGTGTTGCTGCTGCCGCTGCTCCAGGGATGGCTGTCGCGAAGCTCTGCTCGGCGCGCCGAGACCGCGCGAGGGCGGCAGGAGAAGCGGGAGCCGGAGCATGCCGCCAAAGACGCTTGACGGAGCCTTCGGCACAGCTCGGTGATCAAGTGACGGGACCCGGCGACGGTGGGCACCCCCGTGTGTCAGCACCCGCCGGACGTAACCTTGGTTTGGATCGCGTAGCTGTGAACAAAGCCGCTGATACCGGAACTTGTCGGCAGGCCGTTCGGGACGGGGCTTGCTGAGGTGATGACGAGACAGGCCCGGTACTCGGTGGGCTCCGCCTGCCTCGTCCGATCGTCGAAGGTGGTGCCGGTGATGATGTAACTGTCCACGGCGCCCGGGGCGGAGTAGCCGCCTCATCCTTCAGCCCGAGACCGTAGTCCTTCACGATGCCGCGCACCGCGGTGTCGACCAAAGTCTGGAAGCTGCCCTCGCCTGGTGTGGCGTCGGCGGAGGGTGCCTGTCCCCCGCTCTCTATGCCGGCCGCGATCTTCTCCGTCTCGTGCACGACTTTGTCCTGGGTCCAGTGCTGGTCGTCCTCGGCACTCCAGTACAGGCCGGCGACGACGAGAGCGAAGGCGACGAACGCTGCGTGGTAGACGATGACGAGGCCGAAGTTCCGCTCGGCGGCGGCCGTTTGGGAGTCGGGTGGGACGGTTTCGTCGGGTACGACAGTGGGGGCCGCGTCCCTGACTGGCCTGTCGATGTCTGAGGGTTCGGCAACGGCAGAGCCCGCGTCGTCGGCGGGGCGCTTGGGCAACTTCCGGTACAGACGGATCACATCGAGCGAGGCGACGGTGACGGCGACACCCGCGATGAGAACGGCGTACGAGTGTCCGTCCATGTCTCTTCTCTCCAGTTCCAGGGCTCGGCTCAGCAATTCAGCTGGATCGCTGGACTGCCGCCCCGACAGTAGACGGGCGCCTCCCGCCCTCGCGCAGCGCCTCGTTCACGAAGGTGCGATGAGCCTTCCAGATCGTCTGTGTACTCGCGGTATCGGGGCGGGAGGCCGTCACGCCCGAGCCAGGTCCTGTGAATGCACCGCATTTCGCGGGGGCCGAGTTCGTCGAGGACCAGGCGGTGCAGCTTCGCCCACACCCGGGCCCTGCTCCACTCGGCAAACCGCCGATGGGCCGTCGCTCCCGACAGCCCGAAGGACGCGGACGGCAACTGCTGCCAGGTACAGCCGGACGTCGCCACGAACACGATCGCGGCCAACACCTCGGGGCGCCGTGCCGTCGCCGCCCGCCACCTTGAGGACGCATCGGCGCCTCCGGCACCAGCTCAGCGCCTTGACCGTGCGGCATTTCCCTTGCGGCTCATGCCCGCTACGGATCATTCCGGCCTTGAAGCCGATGGCATGCTCAACGTTTCAGTCGAGGGAACCTTCGAGTGCGCGTTCGATGGCATTTAGAGGATGTCTCACGTGGTGATGTGGTGAGCTGCGGCATCATTACCGCTTGTGGGTGTCGATCTGTCGCAGCGACTGGTTCCTGACGGACTGTGG
>NZ_JBSFIE010000064.1:0-16105 GCF_053597395.1 Streptomyces sp. NPDC001415 | reverse complement strand
TTGGGGGAGTTTGAGGACGAGCGCCCTTCAGTCGCGAACGGGGTCTGGGGCGGAGCCCCAGGAACGACCACCGGGCCGGAGCCGGACAACCAACCCCCGGAGGCCACGCGGCGGAGCCGCAGAGTGTCACAGCGGGAAGGGGCGGGGTGGGGGCCGACCCCTCAGGCCACCACCACCCCGTACTCCCCCACCAACTCCCCCAGCCCACCCCGATACCCCTTGCCACCCGCCACAAAGTCCCAGTCGCCCCCCGCCCGGCGCCGGAACGACCCGAGCACCAGGGCCGTCTCGCCAGGCCGGCCGTCCGAGACCGGAAGCCGGTCCAGCTCACGCCCCGCCGCATCCCGCAGACAGATCGCCGCGGAGGTGAACCCGGCCAGATCCTGGGAGGGGTTCGCCTCCGGGTCCACGGCAGCTACCAGAACCAGCCGGTCCGCCCGAGCCGGCAGCGCGTCGAAGACCACCCGCACCGCCGCCCGGTCACCCCCCGTACCCGGCACCATCCGTACCGAACTCCCAGGATTCTCAGGGTTGTTGAAGAAGACGAAGTGTTCTTCGGCCAACACCCGCGCCCCTTGGCACACCAGCGCGCAGACGTCGAGCGAGACCGCCCCGGTCCATGTCATGCCGAGGATGTTGAAGTCCTCCGGAAGGTCGTCCGGCGCGGCCGGCTGGGCGGGGACGGCCTCCGGAACGTCGTCCCGCGCGACCCGCTGGGCAGGGACGGGCGCCTCCCCGGAAGCAGCCGCCTCGCCCGAGCCGTCCCCCAGCCTCCCCCGCAACCCGTGCTGATGCAGCAGATCCACCAGCTCCGCCCCCGACACCAGCGTCAGAGGCTTCCCCTCCGCGAAACCGTACGAGCCGGGCCCGAAGCCCGAAGTCGTCACCAGGACGCCCTTGTTGGCGCCGGCACCCTGCACCGTGCCGTACAGATCGCGTACCGCGGTCGGCGGGACCGTATTGCGGTAGCGCTTGACCTGGACGATGATCCGGCCGCCGCTGATCGGGTCGGGGTCGAGGGCCTCGACGTCGACGCCGCCGTCGTTGGAGCGCTGGGTGGTGAGCGCCTGCATGCCGCGCGCCCGGAACAGTTCGGCGACCAGGCCCTCGAACTCGATGGGGTCCATCGTGAACAGGTCGGGCTCGCCGCCGCCCCCGTGCGACACCACGCCCGTACCGACATCGGCGGGGCGGCGCCCGGGCCGTACGGCGGTGCGCTGGTCGGGCCGGGCCGAGAGCTGCCCGCGGAGCGCCTCCACGAGACACTCGACGGCGCTGACCTGCCCGAGGTTGAGCGGCTCGAACGCGGTGCGCGGCACGCTCACCGTCGCGAGGAAGATCTCCGCCGGGCGCCCGGTGGCCGGGTCCACGTCATCGACGAAGCCGTTCAGGACGACCGACTCAAGACAGCCGAACTCATCGGCCGCGAACACCTCACGCAGCACGAGCAGCATGCACTGCGCGAGCGCGTCCCGGTACAGCGCCCGGCGCTGGGTGACGGGCCGCGCCGACTCCTTCTCCTGGTCCGAACTGGCCACATACCGAACGGACTTGATGTCCGGTACGACATCGACCCCGGGCAGCTCCCAGTCGAGTACGAGCTGCCGGGCGCCCCGGTCGAAGGCGGCCGACACCTGCCGCGGGAACCCCTCCGGCCAGGCACCCGACGCGTACAGCGCGGCGGAGAAGTAGTCGACGGCCGCGCCCGGCTCACCGGCCCGCAGCGCGTCCACCAGCTGCGCGAGGCCGGCGTTGTGCGTGCGCACCTCGGCGAGCTGCTCGGCGGCCCACGCGTCGTACTGCGCCCGGTACGCGGCGAGCTGCTGCACCCGGTGCGCCTCGGCGGCCTGCGCGGCCTGCCAGTCGTGCCGGTATCTGGCCTCGGCCTCCTGCTGCGCCTGCGCGCGCCGCCCGGCCGTCCAGCCGCCCTGCGCCTGATAGTGCGCCGGATCGGGCATCGCCACCGGCTGCCCGAGCTGCCCCGGCTCGAACGGCGCGATCACCTCCGGCCGGGTCAGCGCCGAAACCCGGAACGGATCCGTGCGACACCCGGCCGCCAACAGCCCTGCCAGGGCGGTGACTTGCCCCTCCAACTCCTGCGTACGCTGCCGAGCGTCCGCCTCCCGCCCCTGCCGGTACGCCGTCTGCTGCTCGCGCTGCATCCGCGCGAGATCACGCTCGTACGCCCGCTGCTGCCGCTGCTGCTGGACGACCGCCCGCTGCCGCGCCTCCTGCTGGCGCTGCTGCTGCCGCTGCGCCTCCGCCCAGACACCGGCCAGCCCGCCGGAACGACGACTCATGCGTTGACTGCCTCTCTCCCCACACCCCGAAAAAGCAAGTGTCCCGGACCTGGCGGGCCCGGGACGGTTCGTTGCGATCTGTTGCGGCAGAGCCCCCTGTCGGGTTCGAACCGACGACCCCCGCTTTACAAGAGCGGTGCTCTGGCCAGCTGAGCTAAGGAGGCAACCCGTGAAGTGTAACCAACGCTCGCGCGGGCGCGGCCGGAAATTTGGTCGGGCCGCACTGGTGGCAAGTTCGGGGGCCGGACCGGTGGCAAGTTCGTGAACCCCGGACTGCTGACAACACGCACATCCCCAGGTAGCGTCCTGACCCAGTCCACTCAGGTGGACTAAACCACTTCTCCCTCTACTCGGATCGTCCGGCACGTTCCTGCCGGTGAAGGGACACATCAGTCATGGCCACTGTCACGTTCGACAAGGCGACCCGGATCTACCCGGGATCCACCAAGCCCGCGGTCGACGGCCTGGAGATCGAGATCGAGGACGGCGAATTCCTCGTCCTCGTCGGTCCCTCCGGCTGCGGAAAGTCCACCTCCCTGCGCATGCTCGCGGGCCTGGAGGACGTCAACGGCGGAGCGATCCGCATCGGCGAGCGTGATGTCACGCACCTGCCGCCCAAGGACCGGGACATCGCGATGGTGTTCCAGAACTACGCGCTGTACCCGCACATGACCGTCGCCGACAACATGGGCTTCGCCCTCAAGATCGCCGGCGTGAACAAGGCGGAGATCAGGAAGAAGGTCGAGGAGGCCGCCAAGATCCTCGACCTGAGCGAGTACCTCGACCGGAAGCCCAAGGCGCTCTCCGGCGGTCAGCGCCAGCGCGTCGCGATGGGCCGCGCCATCGTGCGCGAGCCGCAGGTCTTCCTCATGGACGAGCCGCTGTCGAACCTCGACGCCAAGCTCCGCGTCTCGACCCGTACGCAGATCGCGTCCCTGCAGCGCCGGCTCGGCATCACCACCGTGTACGTCACGCACGACCAGGTCGAGGCCATGACGATGGGCGACCGCGTCGCCGTCCTCAAGGACGGTCTGCTCCAGCAGATCGACACGCCGCGCAACATGTACGACCGCCCGGCCAACCTCTTCGTCGCCGGCTTCATCGGCTCGCCCGCCATGAACCTGGTCGAGGTGCCGATCACCGACGGCGGCGTGAAGTTCGGCAACAGCGTGGTGCCGGTCAGCCGCGAGGCGCTGTCCGCCGCCGCCGACAAGGGCGACCGCACGGTCACCGTCGGCGTCCGCCCCGAGCACTTCGACATCGTCGAGCAGAACGGCGGCGCCGCGAAGGCCCTCACCAAGGAGTCCGCGGACGCCCCGGCCGGTCTCGCCGTCACCGTCAACGTCGTCGAGGAGCTCGGCGCCGACGGCTATGTGTACGGTTCCGCCGAGGTCGGCGGCGAAGTGAAGGACCTCGTGGTCCGTGTGAACGGCCGCGCCGTCCCGGACAAGGGCGCTCAGCTGCACGTCGTCCCGCGTCCGGGTGAGACCCACGTGTTCTCCACTTCTACGGGCGAGCGCCTCACCGACTGAGTACGCTACGAAGGCCGCCACCAGGTGGTCTACGATTTTGGCGGCCCCGCACGCGAGTGCGGGGCCGCAGCCCGTTGTCGACAAATACCCCGGCACACCGCCCATTTCGAATCCCGTTCGTCAACACACGATTCGAAAAGCAACGTCGAACCATCCCCCGGCAGGGTGACTAAATGTCGCCAAATCATCACTGCCCGCTACGCTCGCCTCCGTGACGCACACAGCCCGCCGAATCGGCCGAACTCTCGCCCTTGTCCTGCCCGTCGTCCTCGTGCTCTCCGGGACGCTCGCGGTCACCCGGGTCAACTGGGCCGGCAATGAATCGCAGATCCTGACCGCCTCGTCCGAGAACGTCTCCGTACGCGCCAAGTCCCGTGCCCCGCAGGACGTCCTGCGCGACGCGCTCCTGACCGAGCTCCAGGAGAAGGACCCCGGCACCGCGCTGACCCACCTCCAGCGCGAGGTGGAGCACCGCCCCTCGCTCGCCAAGCACTGCATGTCGATCGCCCGCGCGCTCGGCAGGGCCGCCGTCGAGCACTACGGCCCCGTGAAGGCCCAGTCGTACTCCCGCCCCGTCTGCGACACCTCCTTCGCCTCCGGCGTGGCCCAGGAGCGGTGACGCCCCGCTGCGGGGACGCCTATCGTTCACCGCATGACTGCGAGCACAACTGCGACCTTTCCGACGCAGGCCGTGGTCCTGGCGGGCGGCCAGGGCTCACGACTTCGTCCGTACACCGACGACCGCCCCAAGCCGATGGTCGAGATCCCGGGCACCGGGATCCCGATCATCGGCCATCAGCTCGCCTGGCTGGCCGCCGAGGGCGTCACTGACGCCGTGGTCTCCTGCGGCCACCTCGCCGACGTCCTGAAGGACTGGCTCGCGAAGGCCGATCTTCCGCTGCGTGTCACCACGGTCGTCGAGGACGAACCGCTGGGCCGGGGCGGCGGCCTCAAGTACGCGGCGGCCTCGCTCCCGCACCCCGACCAGCCCTGGTACGCCACCAACGGCGACATCTGGACGCGCTTCTCGCTCCGCGAGATGGCCTCCTTCCACGGCGAGCGCGACGCGACCGCCACCCTGGCCCTGGCCCGCCCCCGCATCCCGTGGGGCGCCGTCGAGACCGACGCCTTCGGCCACATCACCGACTTCATCGAGTCGCCGCCCTCGCCGTACCTCATCAACGCGGGCGTGTACGTCTTCTCCGCGGCCTTCACCGCGATGCTGCCGGACGTCGGCGACCACGAGCGCACCACGTTCCCCCGCCTCGCCCGCGAGCGCCGCCTGGCCGGGTTCCCGCTGCCCCACGGGGCGTACTGGCGGGCCATCGACACGGCCAAGGACCTCACGGAGGCGGCCAAGGAGCTTGCGGCTCAGCGGCGTTGAGACACAGGCTCTGAGCCGCAAGCGCCTTCGCGTGAACGCCCAAGGGGCCGGACACCTGACGTGTCCGGCCCCTTGGCTGTGTTGCCGCCGCTAACCCAGCAGCCCCCCAATGGGGTTGCGGTTGCTCCCGGTTGAGCCCGTGCTGCCCGACGACGTCGGGCCCGCGCTCGTCGACGGGGGTGCCAGCGGGGCGGTGCGCTGGCGGGACGAGGGCTGGCCGCCGGTGCCGGCGGAGTGGCTCGGCTGGCCGGTGGTGCCCGCCGTGGCGGTCTGGTGGGTCCTCGGCTTCTTGGACGCCTTCGCGGCGGGGCTCGCCGAAGTCTTGGCCTTGGCCGACGGCTTGGCGCTCTTGGAGGGGGTACGGGGTGCGAACGCGGGTCCCGTCTCGCTCGGCAGCGGGGTGCCGGGGAGGTAGTTGGTCGGGTCGTCGTCGGGTCCCGGCACGGTCACCACGGTGGTGGAGCGGACCGCCCCGCCAAGGAGCGCGCCGGTCATCAGGGTGAGGCCGACCACGACGGTCGTCATGACCAGGCCGCGCCGCAGCACCCGGCGCCTCAGTTCCCACAGTTCGGAGCGCGGCCCGAGCTTGCGCCAGGCCTCGCCCGCGAGCCGGGCGTCCAGCGAGTACACCGGGGCGCCCGCGATGATCAGCGGGGACCAGGCGGCGAGGTAGATGATGTCGGGGGCGTCGTAGGCGCGTACGGTCTGCCAGCTCACCGTCACAAGGAGGGCCGCCGACAGCATCGCGCCGAACACGGCCGCCACGCGCTGCCACAGGCCGAGCATCGTCAGTACGCCGACGACGACTTGGAGGAAGGCGACGGTCAGGCCGGCGCCCACCGGGTGCTGGAGTGCGAAGTCGCGCAGGGGCTCGGCGAGCCCCCAGGGGTGCAGCGAGTTCAGCCACTTGACCATCGAGCCGCGCTCGCCGCCGTCGAAGTACACGGGGTCGCACAGCTTGCCCATGCCTGCGTACACGGAGATGAAACCGAGGAAGACGCGCAGCGGAAGCAGCACGACGCCGAGGTTCATCCGGCGGCCCGGGTAGTAGGCGTGCCGGACCGGCTCGGCGCCGCGCCGCTTGGCGGTCGAGCCGTCGTCCCCGTCGCCTTCGAGCTCGCCGAAGTCCTCGAACTCGCCCTGCGCGTACGGCTGTTGGCCGTAGGGAGTGCGCATCTGCGGGAGCAGTGCGGTCTCCGGGGCGACGCCCGGTCTGGGGATGAGCGGCGTCGGCATCGCGTCGTCGACGGCGATGCGCGGGATGACCTGCGTCGCGCCGGTGTCGTAGCGCTCGCTGTCGCCGCCGACGACGGAGGTGGCGCGGACGGCCTGCAGCAGTCCGCTCGCCCCCGGAGCCGACTTCCCGCTCCACACCACCGGCGCCCTGCGGCGCATCGTGGTGCCCGAAATGAGGGGCTTCGGCAGCGACTTGGGTGCAAGCTGCACCCGGAAGCTCGCGTGGTTGACGATGACCTGCGCGGGGTCGCAGTCCACCTTGACCATGCTCAGGGCAGGCTGGTCGTCGAGCCCGGGCCGGGGCGTTCTGGTGTCCACACTCATCTAACCGAGTGATGGGGGTTTAGGACACTGCTTGACGGGCCCGAATCTGTCCGAGACCCGTCAAGATCACCCAGGTCAGGCGCGTCGGCGGGCCGCCTCGTAGAGCACGATGCCCGCCGCCACACCGGCGTTGAGGGACTCGGCGCCGCCCGGCATCGAGATCCGCACGCGGTAGTCGCAGGTCTCGCCGACGAGCCGGCCAAGTCCCTTGCCCTCGCTGCCGATCACGATGACGACGGGGCCGCCGATCTGCTCCAGGTCCTCGACCGTGTGCTCGCCGTCGGCGGCGAGACCGACGATCGTGAGACCTTCCTTCTTGTACGCCTCAAGCGCGCGCGTCAGGTTGGTCACGCGGGAGACCGGCGTACGGGCCGCGGTGCCCGCCGACGACTTCCAGGCGCCCGCCGTCATGCCGGCCGCGCGCCGCTCGGGCACG
Source organism: Streptomyces sp. NPDC001415 (assembly GCF_053597395.1). Taxonomy (NCBI): domain Bacteria; kingdom Bacillati; phylum Actinomycetota; class Actinomycetes; order Kitasatosporales; family Streptomycetaceae; genus Streptomyces; species Streptomyces sp. NPDC001415. Next base: position 8,893 of record NZ_JBSFIE010000064.1, on the reverse strand, counting down.
ACCACTCCGTGGCCGCCGAAGGCGGACGTGGAGCGGACGATGGCGCCGAGGTTGCGCGGGTCGGTCACGCCGTCAAGCGCGACGATCAGCGGGTCCTCGCCGTTGTCGTACGCGAGCGCGGTGAGGTCCTGCGGGTCCGCGTACTCGTACGGCGGGACCTGGAGGACGAGGCCCTGGTGGTTGAGGCCGTTCGTCATCCGGTCGAGCTCGGCGCGCGGGGCCTCCATCAGGTTGATGTTGCCGCGCTCGCCGGCGAGCTGGAGGGCCTCGCGGACGCGCTCGTCGTTGTCGATGTACTGCTGGACGTAGAGGGTGGTCGCCGGGACGCCGTCGCGCAGCGCCTCGAAGACCGGGTTGCGGCCCACGACCATCTCGGACGTGCCCTTGGCGCCGCCGCGCCGGGGCGCGGGGCGACGGGTCGCGGCCTGCTTGGCCTTGGCGGTCGCGATGCGGTTCTTCTTGTGCTTCTTGCGCATCTCGGCGGGCGGCGTGGGGCCCTTGCCCTCCAGGCCACGGCGCCGCTGGCCACCGCTGCCGACCGTAGCGCCCTTCTTGTTGGACGTGCGGCGGTTCCTGCGCTGGCTGTTCCCGGCCATGACCTACCTATTTCCTCAGTGAATCCGCGATCCACATGCGGATGCAGATCGTGTACGTACGTATATGAAGTGTGCCGCCCGATCGCCCGGGCGGCACATCGCGCGTGGGCTCAGCGTGGGCCGAGGGTCCAGCGGGGCCCGCTGGGGCTGTCCTCGATGACCAGGCCGGACTGGGTGAGCTGGTCGCGGATCGCGTCCGCGGTGGCCCAGTCCTTGCGGGAGCGGGCCGCCTCGCGCTGCTCCAGGACCAGGCGTACGAGCGTGTCGACGGCCCCGTGCAGGTCCTCGCCACGGTCGGTCTCCCCGGCCCAGTGCGCGTCCAGCGGGTCCAGGCCCAGGACGCCCAGCATGGCGCGGACCTCGGCCAGGCGGGCGGTGGCGGCTTCCTTGTCGTCGGCGGCCAGTGCGCTGTTGCCCTGCCGCACCGTGGTGTGGACGATCGCGAGGGCCTGCGGGACGCCCAGGTCGTCGTCCATGGCCTCGGCGAACGCCGGCGGCACCTGGGCGGCGGGCTCGACCACGCCCCCCGCCTTCTCCACCACGCGCTGGATGAAGCCTTCGATGCGGGCGAACGCCGACTCGGCCTCGCGCAGGGCCTCCTCGCTGTACTCGATCATCGACCGGTAGTGCGGGGTGCCCAGGTAGTAGCGCAGCACGATCGGCCGCCACTGCTTGACCATCTCCGACACGAGCACGCTGTTGCCCAGCGACTTCGACATCTTCTCGCCGGACATCGTCACCCACGCGTTGTGCACCCAGTAGCCGGCGAAGTCGTCGCCGTACGCCTTGGCCTGGGCGATCTCGTTCTCGTGGTGCGGGAAGATCAGGTCGAGGCCGCCGCCGTGGATGTCGAACGCGGAGCCCAGGTACTTGTGGGCCATCGCCGAGCACTCCAGGTGCCAGCCCGGCCGGCCCCGCCCCCACGGCGTCTCCCAGTCGGGCTCGCCCGGCTTGGACGCCTTCCACATCGCGAAGTCCCGCGGGTCGCGCTTGCCGGTGATGCCTTCCTCGGCGGGCTGGCGCAGGTCGTCGATGTCCTGGTTGGACAGCTGCAGGTAGCCGGGGAAGGACCGCACGTCGAAGTAGACGCTGCCGTCCGCCTCGTAGGCGTGGCCGCGCTCGATCAGAGTGCGCATCATCTCGATCATCTCGGTGATGTGCCCGGTCGCGCGCGGCTCATAGGTGGGCGGCAGGCAGCCGAGCGCGGTGTAGCCGTCGTTGAACGCCCGCTCGTTCTCGTACCCGATCGACCACCACGGGCGGTTCTGCTCGCCCGACTTCCGGATGATCTTGTCGTCGATGTCGGTGACGTTCCGGATGAACGTCACGTCATAACCGCGGTACTCGAACCAGCGGCGCATGATGTCGAAGTTCAGCCCCGACCGGATGTGCCCGATGTGCGGAGCCGCCTGGACCGTGGCACCACACAGGTAGATCGAGACACAGCCCTGCGAGAGCGGGACGAAATCGCGAATCTGCCGGGCGCTGGTGTCGTACAGGCGAATGGTCACCCCACAAGGGTAGTGGCCCAATACCAGTGCCCCGCGACCCTTCCGGGCCTCGGGGCACACAATTTGGCGACTGTTGGGTGTCGGACCCGCCTGACGATCTTCCGCGGGGTGATCGACCGGTCTCCCCGCGGGTTGTCGGCTTCTACGGCAGCCGGTACACCAGCGCCGTGGCGATCGCCGCGAGCCCCTCGGCCCGGCCGGTCAGACCGAGCCCGTCCGTGGTGGTGCCGGACACCGATACGGGCGCGCCGGCCGCGGCCGAGAGCGCCTTCTGCGCCTCGTCGCGCCGCTTGCCGATCTTCGGCCGTACGCCGATGACCTGCACCGCGACGTTGCCGATCTCGTACCCCTCGGCGCGCACGATCCGGGCGGCCTCGGCGAGCAGGGTCACTCCCGCGGCGCCGGACCACTCGGGGCGGTCGGTGCCGAAGTGCGCGCCGAGGTCGCCGACGCCGGCCGCCGAGAAGAGCGCGTCGCACGCGGCGTGGGCCGCGACGTCGCCGTCGGAGTGCCCGGCGAGGCCGTACTCCTCACCTTCCCAGAGCAGCCCGGCGCACCACAGCTCGCGCCCGCGCTCGAAGCCGTGGACGTCGGTGCCGATCCCGACCAGGGGAATCAGGGGAGTCGCGGGACCACTGGGCGGCAGCCCGGTGTCAGACGCTTCAGAAGCCATCGTTGGCCCTCCGTCGTGCGAGTACGGCCTCGGCGAGTACGAGGTCGAGCGGCCGGGTCACCTTGAACGCCTCTTCGTGGCCGGGCACCACGACGACGGGCAGGCCGAGCTGCTCGATCATGCCGGCGTCGTCCGTGACGTTCTCGGTGACGCTCTCGTGGGCGCGCACGAGCGTGGCGTGGTCGAAGCCCTGCGGCGTCTGCACCGCGCGCAGGCGGGCCCGCTCGGGGGTGGCGACGACCCGCTCGGGCGCGCCGTCGGTGCGGGGCTCGACCTGCTTGACCGTGTCGGCGAGCGGGAGCGCGGGCACCACGGCGGCCGCGCCGTCGCGTACCGCCTCGATGACCGCGTCGACGGTGTCGACGGGGACGAGCGGGCGGGCCGCGTCATGGACCAGCACGATGTCGAAGCCGGGCGGCAGCGCGTCCAGGCCGAGCTTCACGGACTCCTGGCGGCTCTCGCCGCCGGGCACCACGAGGAAGTCGGTGCGGTCCGGCAGGGCGTGCTCGGCGAGGAGGTTCTTGACCTCGGTGGCACCGTCCGGCGGGGCCACCACGACGACGAGCGAGACGGCGCGGGAGGCGGCCATGGCCCGGACGGCGTGGATGAGCATGGGCGTGCCGTTCAGCGCGCGGAGCGCCTTGGGGGCGCCCGGGCCGAGCCGCACGCCGCGTCCGGCCGCTGGAATCACCGCGGCGGTGCGAAAAGGGCGCGATTCGTCTGACAAGGTTTGTGTCCTCAAACGACATGGGTATGGCCTGGGGGTACCCCCTGCTCCTGGAGCCTGGGGAGTGCCGGGCGCGATGCCCTGACCGGCCCTTCCGTGACGACCGGTCAGGCAGGCCGCCCGGGCCCGGCACACACGGAATGCGGGCGTTGACGGCGAGGGGATACGAACATGCCGCAGCGCCCGGCGACACAGCAATTTTCACTGCTGGTCAGCGGGCACCGCGGCAATGCCGGGCATTCCGGGGCGGGCCCCGGAACGTTCGGCGTCAGGACGCGAGAACCTCGTCGAGAAGAGCCTCGGCCTTGTCTTCGTTGGTGTTCTCCGCGAGGGCCAGCTCGCTCACCAGGATCTGGCGCGCCTTGGCGAGCATGCGCTTCTCACCTGCGGACAGCCCGCGCTCGCGCTCACGACGCCACAGGTCACGCACCACTTCGGCGACCTTGATGACGTCGCCGGAGGCGAGCTTCTCAAGATTTGCCTTGTAACGACGGGACCAGTTCGTGGGCTCCTCCGCGTACGGCGCGCGCAGCACCTCGAAGACCCGGTCCAGCCCGTCCTGACCAACTACATCGCGAACGCCGACGAACTCCGCATTGTCCGCGGGCACGCGCACAGTCAAGTCGCCCTGGGCGACCTTGAGCACCAAGTAGGTCTTGTCCACGCCTTTGATCTGACGAGTTTCGATGGCCTCGATCAGCGCGGCCCCGTGATGGGGATAGACCACGGTGTCGCCAACCTTGAACGTCATGTGACAGGTACCCCTTCCGTGGCTATCCAGGGTAACACGGATACGGCTTCTTCTGAATGGCGTTTTCGCAGGTCAGGGCATATCTCGGGGCTTGACAACAGCAACAGGAACGTGCTGCGGAGGGCTTGCGGAAGGTGGTATTCGCAGGTCGGAGCGGCTGCGAAGGGGCTGCGAAACGCGTACGTTACGCGCCCCCGATCGACCCCCATGGAGGCCGAACGTCCCGGTTTGCCGGATTCCAGGCGGTGAACTTCGTCTACTCCGTTCGGCGCTCGTTCACCCGTTCGGCCGATCGGGATTCTTTCCGGAATTGATCAACGAACGACCCCGTCGGACCACTCCCGGGGATTTTCGGTAAGGAATGTGTGGCGGCCCGGGAAATTGATCACCCGGCATATGTGAACGGCGTACGAAAGACCAAGATCGGCATGTGATCCACCCGAGTTCCGCGGGCCCGTCGTCCGTAGGGGCGGGTCGGGTGCGGGGCGCGTCGGACGGCTCGGTAATCTAGGCCCGCTGACACACCCTTAGCTGGCCCTTAGGTACGCGGCCGGCTGATCCGTAGCCCGTCCGAAGCAGTCCGTCTCGTACGTCCAAGGAGTTGCCGCCGCCGTGAGCCGCAGCCTTCGACGCGGCGCCCTCGCCGCTTCTGCCATCGCGTTCTCGCTCGCCTCCCTCTCCGCCTGCGCGGCGGGCAACGGGGCCCAGACGCTCGGAGTCAAGGCGGACAACGCCTACGTCACCGTCGGCGACATCAAGGTCCAGAACGCGACGGTCGTCACCCAGCCGAAGGCCGACGCCGAAGGCCCGGCCGTCGTCGCTGCGACGCTGTTCAACAACGGCACCGACCCGCAGACGCTGGACTCCGTCCAGGTCGGCAGCGCCGCCGTCAAGCTCTCCCCGGCCAAGGGCACGGGCGCGATCACCGTCCCGGCGCACGGCTCCGTGGTGATCGGCGGCAAGGGCAACGCCTCCGCGGTCGTCGCCAACGGCCGCGAGGCCGCCAAGAACGGCGACGCGCAGAAGGTCACCTTCCAGTTCAGCAGGACCGGCACCGTGAGCCTGGACGCCTTCGTGGTCCCGGCCACCAGCTACTTCGAGGGCGTCGGCCCCAGCGAGCTCCCGAAGCCGAAGGAGTCGCCGTCGGGCGAGCCGTCGGCCCCCGTCTCGGGCAGCCCGTCCGGCTCGGCCACGCCGAACACGGCGAACACGGCGGGCAGCGGCGGCAAGCCCGCGGGCTCCGGCTCGCCGTCGCACAGCGCGGCCGGCCACTGACACAGGCATGAAAAGGAGGGCGGGCCCGGATCTGATCCGGGCCCGCCCTCCTTTGTCACGTGCTCGTGTACCGGTTTGTCACGTGCCCATGTACCGGATACCGGCGGCTTACGGCTCGAACTTGTAGCCCAGGCCACGGACCGTCACCAGGTAGCGCGGCGCGCCCGGGTCCGGCTCGATCTTGGCGCGCAGGCGCTTGACGTGGACGTCGAGGGTCTTGGTGTCGCCGACGTAGTCCGCGCCCCAGACCCGGTCGATGAGCTGCATCCGGGTGAGGACGCGGCCCGCGTTGCGCAGGAGCATCTCCAGGAGGTCGAACTCCTTCAGCGGGAGGTCGACCTTGCCGCCGGAGACGGTGACCACGTGGCGGTCGACGTCCATGCGGACCGGGCCCGCCTCCAGGGCGGCCGGGGTGACCTCCTCCGGCTCGCCGCGGCGGCGCAGCACGGCGCGGATGCGGGCCACCAGCTCGCGTGAGGAGAACGGCTTGGTGACGTAGTCGTCGGCCCCTATTTCCAGGCCCACGACCTTGTCGATCTCGCTGTCCTTGGCGGTCACCATGATGACCGGGACGTTGGAGCGGCCGCGGAGCTGACGGCAGACCTCGGTGCCCGGCAGGCCGGGCAGCATCAGGTCGAGCAGGACCAGGTCGGCGCCGTTGCGCTCGAACTCGTCCAGGCCGTCGGGCCCGGTGGCCGCCACCGCGACCTCGAAGCCCTCCTTGCGGAGCATGTAGGACAGGGCGTCGCTGAAGGATTCCTCATCCTCGACGACGAGCACTCGGGTCACGGAAGGACCTCCGGGGCAGGAACTATGGCTTGTGATTCAGGCACAGCGGAACTGAAGGTCTCGTACGGGACATCCTCGTCCTCGTCGACCGTGACAGGCCCGCGCCCGGCGGAGGCGCGGTCCCGAACGGCGCCGGCTTCCGGCAGCCGCAGGGTGAAGGTGGAGCCCTGTCCCTCGGAGCTCCACACCGTGACCTCCCCGCCGTGCGAGGCGGCCACGTGCTTGACGATGGCCAGGCCCAGGCCCGTGCCTCCGGTGGCACGGGAGCGGGCCGGGTCCACCCGGTAGAAGCGCTCGAAGACGCGCTCGCGGTCCTTCTCGGAGATGCCTATGCCCTGGTCGGTCACGGCGATCTCGATGAGGTCCCCGCCGGGCGCGGCGATGCGGCGCCCGGCGATGCCGACCCGGGTCCTGGCCGGTGAGTAGTTGACGGCGTTCTCGACGAGGTTGCCCAGGGCCGCCGCGAGCTGGCCGCGGTTGCCCCAGACGTACAGGTCGGCGGTGCCGCCCGCGGCCATGGTGATCTGCTTGGTGGACGCGGGGTGCCGGGAGCGGTCTATGGCCTCGGCGACGAGTTCGTCGACGCGCACCGGCTCCGCGTCCTCCAGCGGGTCGTCGTTCTGGACGCGGGAGAGGTCGATGAGCTCCTGGACCAGGTTGGTGAGCCGGGTCGCCTCGATCTGCATCCGGCCGGCGAAGCGGGTGACCGCCTCGGGGTCGTCCGATGCGTCCATGACGGCCTCGGAGAGCAGGGAGAGCGCCCCGGTCGGGGTCTTGAGCTCGTGGCTGACGTTGGCCACGAAGTCGCGCCGTACGGCCTCGATGCGGCGGGCCTCGGTGAGGTCCTCCACCAGGAGCAGCACGAGCCGGGAACCGAGCGGGGCGACCCGGGCCGAGACCGCGAGGGCCTCGCCCCGGCCCGTACCGCGCCGGGGCAGGTCGAGCTCGACCTGGCGTATCTCGCCGTCGCGGCGCGTGTCGCGGGCCATGTGCAGCATGGGCTCGACGGCCAGCTTGCCGCCCCTGACCAGGCCGAGCGCGTACGCCGCGGAGCTGGCCTTGACCACCGAGTCGCCCTCGTCGAGGACGACCGCGGAGGAGCGCAGTACGGAAAGGACCGTGTCCACGCCCGGGGGCAGTACGGCGTCGGTGTGCAGGGACGTCCGGGTGGGCCGCGCCTGGTCGCGCTCGCTCCAGCGGAACGCCAGCATGGCGATCACGCCGGTGCACACCCCGGCGATCGCTGCCAATGCGGCGACCGCCGCGTTCACGTCCATGCATCCAGGTTATGCGGCCCCGCCGACACTCTCCCAGCCAAATGGGTGGCCGCTCGAACGTTCGTCGCCCAGAGTTCACCGAGGTGATAGTGCCGGTTCACTTCCTATGGCCGAATCGGACGCGTAACGGACGCAACGTGGGACCGTGGGGTTCACAGGCACCCCCGGCCCCCCGGAGACGTTGTAGAGAGGGACACCCATGCGGGACGCGTACCACGAGGAACTTGACTCGATCGGCGAGGGCCTGGTCGAAATGGCTCGTCTTGTCGGGTCGGCGATCGGGCGCGCCACCACGGCCATGCTCGACGCCGATCTGAAGCTCGCCGAGAGCGTGATCGCGGCCGACCAGAAGGTCGACGATCTCCAGCACGACCTGGAGGCCCGGGCGATAGCCCTGCTGGCCCGCCAGCAGCCGGTCGCCACCGATCTCCGGATCGTCGTGACCTCCCTGCGCATGAGCGCCGACCTGGAACGCTCGGGCGACCTCGCCCAGCACGTGGCCAAGCTGACCCGCCTTCGCTACCCGGAGCGCGCCGTTCCGCACGACCTGCACGCGACCATCCTGGAGATGGGCCAGCTCGCCCAGCGCCTGATGGCGAAGGCGGCCGAGGTCATCATCACCAAGGACGTCGACCTGGCCCTCCAGCTGGAGCAGGACGACGACGAGATGGACCTGCTGCACCGCACGCTGTTCCAGCACCTGATGGACGACCGCTGGAAGCACGGCATCGAGACCGCGGTGGACGTGACCCTGCTCGGCCGCTACTACGAGCGCTTCGCGGACCACGCGGTGTCGGTCGCCAAGCGCGTGGTGTACCTGGTCACCGGCGAACACGCCGACGACCTCCAGGCGTCGGCGCCGGTCGAGGGGGCCTGATCCGCCCGTACGGGTTCTGGTGCCCCAACTCCCTTGCGCGCGTGCGCCGTTGATGCGCCCGCCGAATTGGGCATGCAATGGGCGAAGGCTCCTTGCGTCTGCCTACCCCGGGAGGGACCCATGGCCGATTCGCCCACGACCGAACCACGCCAGGAAGCACCCGTCACGCCCGTCGAAGTGACCCGGCTCCCACTGATCGGCGCGTGCGGCTGCGGCTCGGGCTGCAGCTGCGGCTGCCAGTCGGGCGCACCCTGCCAGTGCGGCGGCTGCTCCTGCTGACGGTGTTGTTGCCGTCGTGAGTTCTCGGTGTGAGCTCTCAGTGTGAGTTCCCAGCATGTGGAGGGGTCCCCGCCCGGCGCAGGACCAGCGCCAGGAGAAGGAGACCGTTCGATGAGCACCCTGGACGCGGTACGGGCC
>NZ_JBSFIE010000063.1:0-16136 GCF_053597395.1 Streptomyces sp. NPDC001415 | reverse complement strand
CTCGGTGGCCTCATTGCTCCTGCCCCGTTGGGGGTTTTTTTTTTTTTTGTGGGGGGGGGGGGGGGGGGGCCGCCCCCCCCCCCCCCCGCGCCCCCTGTGATTTCACGTCCCGGAAATTCGCTTGGCCAGGGAGCTGAACGCCTGTGAGCGTCGAGAACGTCGTCGGACTGTGCATCGCCGTATCCCTGCTGGGCTATCTGATCGCGGCGCTGATCTTTCCGGACCGGTTCTGAGGGCCCGGGGCCGGTCGACTCGACGGGATCGAGATCCCGTCCGTCCGGGCTCCCGGCCGGGCCAACACGGGGCGGTGTGCGGGCACTTGGGTCAGAGATGCATCAATGTCCGCAGGTCCGCCGCCCTTGCCGAGCCATTTCCGGCGATGATCGGAAGCACACATCGCGCCCCGGCGCCCCCGGTCTTCCCGGGGGCGCCGGGGCGCGCGTATGGCGTGAGGAGGCGTGTGCTGTGGTGGTGGAGCCCGAGATCCCTCCCGGAGGGCAGGAATCCGGCAGGCCGGGTCGGCTGAAGGTCTTTCTCGGGGCCGCCCCCGGGGTGGGCAAGACCTACCGGATGCTGGACGAGGCCCGGCGGCGCGCTGACCGCGGCACCGATGTCGTGGTGGCGTATGTCGAGTGCCACAAGCGCCCGCACACCCTGGCCAAGCTGGCCGACCTGGAGATGTTGCCCCGGGTTCAACGCGCGTACAGGGGCGGCGAGTTCGAGGAGATGGACCTCGACGCCGTGCTGGAGCGCAGGCCCCGCGTGGCGCTCGTCGACGAGTTCGCGCACTCCAATGTGCCGGGCGGGCGCAACGCCAAGCGGTGGCAGGACATCGAGGAACTGCTGGCCGCCGGGATCGACGTCGTGACCGCTGTGAACATCCAGCATCTGGAGTCCCTGAAGGACGTGGTCGAGAAGATCACCAGGGTGCCGCAGCAGGAGAACGTCCCCGACGAGGTGGTGCGGCGCGCCCACGAGATCGAGCTGGTGGACATGCCCGCCCCGGCGCTGCGCCGCCGTATGGCTCACGGCAACATCTACGCCCCCGAGAAGGTGGACGCCGCCCTCGCCAACTACTTCCGGGTCGGAAACCTCACCGCACTGCGGGAGCTGGCGCTGCTGTGGGTGGCGGACAGTGTGGACGATGCGTTGCAGAGGTACCGCTTCGAGCACGGCATCGACCGGGTGTGGGAGACCCGGGAGCGGGTGGTCGTCGCCCTGACCGGCGGGCCCGAAGGCGAGACCCTCATCCGGCGGGCCGCCCGGATTGCCGACCGGTCGGTGGGCGGTGACCTGCTCGCCGTGCACATCGCCCGCAGCGACGGCCTGGCCGGCGGAGCCTCACCGGCCGCCCTCGCCCGGCAGCGGACCCTGGTCGAGAACCTCGGCGGCAGCTACCACTCCGTGGTCGGCGACAGCGTCCCCACCGCGCTCCTCGAATTCGCCCGCGCCGAGAACGCCACCCAGCTCGTCCTCGGCACCAGCAGCCGCGGTCGCCTGGAACGGTTCGTGACCGGGCGCGGCATAGGAGAGACGATCGTCGCGCTGTCCGGGGACATCGACGTCCACATGGTCACCCACGAACGGGCGGGCAGGGGACGGCTGTTGCCCTCCCGCAGGCGAACCCTGTCGACTCGCCGGCTCATCGCGGGACCGGTCGCCGGACTGATCCTGCCGGTGGCCCTCACCTTCCTGCTCGACGGGACACGGGGCACCCTCAACCTCACCAGCGAGGCACTGCTCTTCCTGCTCGCCGTCGTCGCCGTGGCCTGCGTGGGCGGCGTGGTGTCCGCCGTCGTGGCGTCCGCCACCGCGTCGCTGCTCCTGAACTACTGGTTCATCCCGCCCGTCGGCCAGTTCACCCTGACCAGCCTCAACAGCGTCCTCGCGACAGTCGTGTTCGCGGTCGTCGCGGGCACGGTCGCTGCCGTCGTGGACCGCTCCCTGCGGCTCTCGCGCCGCTCGGCCCGCGCAACCGCCGAGGCCGAGACCCTCTCCTCCCTGGCCGGTTCGATCGTCCGGGGCGACCGGGCGCTCTCGGCCCTGCTGGAGCGGACCAGGGAGACCTTCGGCATGGATGCCGCCGAACTCTGCGACGAACCCGTGCCGGACGACGGCTCGGTCGTCCAGGTCCCGGTCGGCGAGCGGGCGCACCTCGTGCTGCGCGGCCGCCCCCTGCCCTCCTCCGAACGCAAGGTCCTGACCGCGTTCGCCGCGCACGTCACCGTCGCCGTCGAGCGGGCCCAACTGGCCGAGGCCGCCGCCGAGATCGAACCGGTCAGGGCCGCCGACCGGATGCGTACGGCTCTGCTCGCCGCGGTCAGCCACGACCTGCGCACCCCGCTCGCCGCCGGATGGGCCGCGATCGCCTCGCTGCGCAGCCGCGACGTCGACTTCAGTGATGAGGACCGCGACGAACTCCTCGCCACCGCCGACGAGTCGATGGCCCGGTTGGGCCGACTCATCGACAACCTCCTCGACATGAGCCGCCTCCAAGCCGGGGCCCTCAACCTGAGCCTGCGGGCCACCGCCCTGGAGGAGGTGCTGCCGATGGCCCTCGACTCACTCCCGCCCGAGTCACCTACGACGGACATCCGGTGCCTGGACACCGTCCCCGCGGTACTGGCCGACCCACCCCTCCTGGAACGGGTAGTCGCCAACCTCCTGAGCAACGCCGCCCGCCACACCCCGCGGGGCGAGACCGTCCTGCTCACCGCGAGCAGCCTCGACGACCGGGTCGAGGTACGCGTCATCGACCGCGGCCCGGGTCTGCCCGCCGAAGACCGCGAGCGCGCGTTCGTGCCGTTCCAGCGGCTGGGCGACACGGATAACACCACCGGCGTGGGGCTCGGCCTCGCTCTCGCTCGCGGCCTCACGGAAGCGATGTCCGGCACGCTCACCCCCGAGGACACCCCGGGCGGCGGCCTGACGATGGTGCTGTCCTTGCCTGCGGCCGGCATGGGGAACTAGCTGGGCGTACCGGGGGATCTTGCGGCGCACGCGGGACTGATTTCGGCAGGCAACCGGGCCCGCGCCCGGATACGTCGAGTCACGCGTCCAGTTGTGCGCGGATGAGGGTGTCGAGGCGCTGCCATGCCGGGGACGAGGCATTGACGGTGCCCTGGATGAGGGCGGGGATCTCCGACGTCGCATCCAGCTCGGGTGGTTCGTGGGGGCCGTAGCGTTCCCGGGTTGCCTCGACGATCCGGCGGGCGAGGTCGTCGATGCGGGGATCGTCGGCGTTGAGGTCATGTGCGCGGTCGTAGTCGAGGAAGAGCTGCCGCAGTGCCGGGTCGGCCAGGGTTTCGGACTGGTCGTGGAACAGCGTGATCGCGTGGTCGGGGTGGGTGGCGAACACAAGGATCCACAGGTCGCGTTGCAGATCCACCCATCGCGGGGTGAATCCCCAGCGGGCCAGACGCTTCAGATGGACGTCGACCTCGGTGGGGAGCGCTGCCAACTGCCCGGTGGCGAGTTGGCGCAGACGGCCCTGCGTGGCCCGCAGGCTCCGGATGCGGTCGGTGAGTTCGTCGTCGATCTCGCGCAGGGCCTGCTGGAACTCCTCGTCGGTCGCCGATCGCAGGTCCCGGATGCGGGCCAGGGGGACGCCGGATTCGGCGAGGGTGCGGATCTTGATCAGGTCGATGGCGTCGTTCGCGCCGTACCGCCGGTAGCCGGACGCATCCCGGTCGGGCTCGGGGAGCAGCCCCTTGTCGTGATAGACGCGGATGGTCTTGACGACACTCCGACGTACCCGGCCAGCTGCCCGATGGTGATCACTGGGCCATCGTGCCACTTGACCCTTCCCCTGGGGCAGGGTTGCAGCATGGCGTCATGGCGAACATGAATGCCGATCGGGACACCCTCCGCGAGCTGGCCGACGAGGGCAACGAGACCGCTCTGGACCGGCTGGCCGATCTGGCCGACGCAGCTGGCGACCGTGGGGAGCTGAGTGAGCTGTTGGACGAAGGGTCCTTGCATGCCGGATTCCTGCTCACTCGGCGCGCGGTCACGGCCGGCGATCTGCGCGAGTTGCAACGGATCGCAGACGCGGGGTACGACGCGGCCGGGAACGAACTGGAGCGACTGCTGAAGGCGCCCGAAGAGGTGGGGCATCAGGACTGAGGAAACCGGGCGGTCGTCCGGCGGCGGGCTCAGGCGGTGCTGCCCGCCCAGGGCACGGCGGCGACAGTGATCGTTGCCGTGCCATCCACCAGTGGCGAATCCAGGCCCACCGACCACGGCCAGCCGTTCGCCACCTGGCGCCTCTGGGCGGTCCTCAAGTCCTAGTGTTTGTCGAGGTTGACGAAGTAACTCACGACGATGAGTACGCCGAGAACGCCCCCGCCGAGGAGGGCTAGGACCGTCCCGATCCCCTTTCCGTCCATCACGCTGCGCACGCTGCCGGCGAGTCCGCCAACAGACATGCAGATGCCGAAGACGAGCGTCTGTGGACTGTGGGGTCTCAGCCAGTGCCGCAGGCTCGGGCGGCGTCGCCCGCGCGTGGGTGGGCCTGCGGAGTGCGTCATTGGTACTTCACCTTTCCCGGTTCTGCCGGGGCGTCCACATGGGTGTCGCCCGGGGTCCTGGGCTGGTTGGGCGAGTAGTAGAAGTCGATCCCTGTCGCGACCACGGAGACCGGCACGCTGAATATCTTCGTCCCGACCTTGCCGATCTTGTTGATGAGCGTAGGGCGATGGTGTTTCCCGTGCACGTCGCCCAGGATGGAACCCTTGGCGAGGCCCTTACTGGCCTCGCCGCCGGCCGCGGAGGGAGAGCCACCGATCGCGCCCTGGACCGCGCCATTGACGTCTCCGTGCAGTGCCGCCTCGACGCCGCCCATCCAGGAGCGGTAACTGAAGAATTCGGCAATGGGCTTGATGGTGCCGCTGCCCCACTTGGCAGGTGGCGTGTAGTCCACCGAATCCGTCTTGGACTGCTGTGCCTGCTGGGCGTCGGTCTTCGCGTCCTTGAGGGAGTCGTAGTACGTGCTGCCGAACTTGTGTTTGTCCTTGGTGAGTTGCGCCAGGCCCCAGGAGCAGGTGGTGTCCGCTTCCGCCACCCGGCCGAGGATCGCGTCGATGCGCCGCTGCAGGGCGTCGAGGTCGTCCTGCGTCACCACCTCCACGGGGTCGCCGTGGGACATGCGGCGGGGCTGGACGCTGCGGGTCAGGGTTCCGCCGGCGAGGATCGTGATGCCGGCGGGCGGGTTCTCGTAGAGGTTCTTGAGGTCGTCCCGGGCCGCCTTGATCTGGTCGTGTGCGGAGCTCAGCAGGTGGGCGATGCTCTCCGCCTCGGTGACCGCGTCGGTGAACTCGTCGGAGACCCGGACCACGAACGGCTTGGTGACGGTGGCGTTTTCGCCCTTCCACTCGGTGCCCTGCGCCAGGCTGCGCATGCTCCCGGCCTCGGTGGCGACCTTCTTCAGCAGGACCGCCATGGCGGCCCAGTCGTCGGCCGCCGACTGGAGCGGTGAGAGTTTGATGTGGAGAAGCTCTTCGAACGTCGGCACAGGCCCGGCCCCCTGCCATTTCCCGGCGTCGCCGCCGTCGTCGATTGCTCCGGAGGGTCCCCGGTTTGCTCAGGAATCCCCGCCAGCGCACCCCTTACCGGGGTCACATGATGGGACCTTCTGCCTTCGGCACATGCGGCACGTCGGAACCCGGAGTGGGCGGTGGCCCGTCCAGGTACTCGGAGATCTTGGAGACCCGCAGCTGCGCGCCGATGAACTGGTCGTCCTGGTTCGACGACGTCACCGAGTAGTCGAGATGGTCGGAGATCTGGGCGCAGGCGTCGAGCAGCACCTGAAGCTGCCCCTGCCAGACCTCACCGGCCTTGGCCAGGGCGGTGCCCGTGCCGAACCCGTCGCCCTCCAGGCTCTTCGCGGCGGCCTTGGTGGCCTGCCGTGCGTGCTTGCCTGCACTCGACAGATGCTGGTGCAGCAGGAAGGCTGCGTGCCCGATCTTCCCCATGTCGTCGTACTTGAGGACCAGGTCCGCACCATCGGGCGACGGCCCGCCGGGATCCATGCCGGGCACACTGTCCAGCCGCACCTGGGCCGTCGCCTTCAGCTCCGCCCACTCCTGATCGAACGACATGCCCGCACACCCCGTTTGGCCGTTGATCAGACGAGCCTACCTACGGGTGATCTCAAGGATCCGTCAAGATGAGACGGCCCACAGGAGGGGCGCATCACAAGGCTTCACAGGGCGCCCAGCCGCATGAAGTCGCTCGGCCCACTCGACGGCGTCCTTCGCGTTGTTGGGGCCAACGGCCGCCCGCTCCCGGCAGCCCGTTTAGCGACGCCGCCGTGCCGCGCGCTCCCGTTCGAGTTCTCCGAGCCGTGCGAACCAGCCGACGACGCCCAGGAGTCCGAAGATCCCGACAGCGAGCGCGCCCAGGCTCATCGCGATCCGCCACCAGTGCAGCAGGCCGCTGACCCCGATGCCGAGGCCGCCGGCGGTGAGCATGCAGAAGAACAACAGCGTGCGCGAGCCCTCCAGATGCCGGCAGAACTCTCCCCAGTACCGCGCCATCAGGCGCCGGGCCCCCGTCCGTGGCACTGCCATACATCCCCCTGCCACCGCTGATCCCGCGAGTTTACTCAGTGGCCCCGACACCCGTACGCCGCCCTGCAGGCAGCCCTCCCACCCGCATGACAGTGGCCAGTGGCTCCGGCAGCGGGCCCTCTGGTCAGGGAGCGGGGCACCCGGCGGCGTCCTGATCCGTTACGCCGAAAGCGTCTCCTCCGCCGTGTTCGCCGTAGCTCTCCTTGCCGGTGGCCAGGTCCGACAAGCCACCTTTTTGTTGCGAGGGGAGCCGGGCGCTCAGCGGCGCCGAGCTCCATCGAGGGTGGCGTGAGCAATTGTCTTGAGCCGGTCATGCAGTTGATCACAGAGAGTGGAGGTTTCGAGGGCCGGAGCCTGGTCGAGGTCTTCTTCTGCCGGACCGACCTCGACCAGGCAGGTCAGTCGTCGATGGCCTGGTAGAGGGTGGTCCAGAAGTCGTGGATGGCCCGTGCCGAGTCCGGGGTGGACATCCCGGTCTGGGTGAGCAGGATGCCGACGACCTGGTTGTGCGGGTCGGCGTAGGTCGTGGTGCCGGCTCCGCCGTCCCAGCCGAACTGGCCGATGGGCGCGTAGTCACCCCGGTAGGTGCGCACCGCCATCCCGAAGCCCCAACCGCCATGCTGTCCCAGGCCGTGCGACAGATGGACGGCGCTGCGGGCCCAGGCTTCTCGGGCGGCGTTCTGCTCGGGCGTGAGGCGGTTGGTGGTCATCAGCTCAACGGCGGGACGGGACAGGATCCGCTCGCTCCCGTGCATTCCGTGGTTGAGCAGCATCCGGAAGTAGGCGTGGTAGTCGTCGGCGGTGGAGTCGAGTCCGCCGCCGCTCGACGGGAATGCCGGAGGCTTGCTGTGGTGTCCCCCCTCGGCCTCGTCCTCCACGTGGAACGCTCCGGTCTGCGGATCGGGGGCGTACAGGGGCGGCAGCCGGTCGATCTTGCCGGCGGGCACGTGGAAACCGGTGTCGGTCATGCCCAGCGGGTCGAAGATGCGCTCGCGCAGGAACGTCTCGAAGGACTGGCCGGTGACCCTGGCCACCAGCACGCCGAGGACGTCGTCGCTGACGTTGTACAGCCACCGCTCGCCAGGCTGGTACATCAGCGGGAGCATGCCCAGGCGGCGCATCCACTCATCCGGCCCCGGTTCGGGCAACAACCAACCGTCCTCCTGGCCGTAGACCCCCTGCTCGAAGAACGCGCTCATCATCGGAGCGCTCCGCGCCGTCATGTCCAGCCCGAGCCCGCAGGTCGAGGTGAGCAGGTCCCGTACGGTGATCGGGCGTCGCGCCGGGACGGTGTCGTCCAGCGGGCCGTCGGCCCGCTTGAGTACCTGCCGGTCGGCGAGTTCGGGTAGCCACGGATCTATCGGGTCGTCCAGCCGCAGCCGGCACTCATCCAGCAGGACCATCGTGGCGGCGACCGCGACGGGCTTGGTCGTCGAGGCCATGCGGAAGATGGTGTCCCGGCGCATCGGCGTGCCACCGTCGTGGTGCATCGTCCCTATTGCCTCGATGTGTGTCTCCTCGCCACAGCTGACCAGGGCGACGAGGCCGGGAATCTTTCCGGACTCGACATGCCGTGCCAGGACCTCGCGCAGTCTGTTGAGTCCGGCCTTGGAGAAGCCGCTGTTGCCTTGTTCCATCATGAATTTCCTTACCTATGGCGTCGATCGTGCGAGACCCGTCCTGGCATGGCGCTCATGGGCTTCCCTCAGCGAACGCGCGGGGGTCGGGTCGAGTTCGGCGTGGCTCAGTCAGCAGCCCCGAGGCCGCATCATTGAACTGTTCATGACATGTGTCATCGCCAACCGTTCTGCTGCGGGCTGTCGCCGACGTGGACGCCGCCGCTGACGCGTGGGGGAAGGAGTCGGCCGGGGCTGGCCCTGTGGCCGCGCAGTCCTGGCAGTGGAGCCGTAGTGCTCGGCCTTGGGCGCGATGTGCTGTATCGCTGTCAGGCCGTTGTGTCTTCTTTTCCGGAGTCTTCGCCGGCAGCGCGCGTGATGTCGTCGCTCAGCTGTTTCCGCGCGCGGGCGGGGACGTAGCCACCCTCCGAGTAGTTCTCGGCGAACGCGCCGACGAACTCCACTGGATGCTCCCCGACGATCTCGCGGATCGGCGTTCCGTCCGCCGCGGCCTGCTCGAAGAGGTCAGCGAGGTCTTCGAACATCGACGCATTGCTGTCTTCGCTGATCGGCACGTAGTGCATCAGGCACCGCTCGATCGCGCCGACTGCTGTGCGGTAGTTCTCGGGAAGCTCCTTGACGCGGGCCTTGTACGTCTTCCAGCGCTTCTTGGGCCCGATCAGCTTCGAGATGAAGCCGCTCTTTTGGACGTCGGACATGGTTACTTGGCCCC
Source organism: Streptomyces sp. NPDC001415 (assembly GCF_053597395.1). Classification (NCBI taxonomy): domain Bacteria; kingdom Bacillati; phylum Actinomycetota; class Actinomycetes; order Kitasatosporales; family Streptomycetaceae; genus Streptomyces; species Streptomyces sp. NPDC001415. The sequence goes on along the minus strand of NZ_JBSFIE010000063.1, from coordinate 7,218 downwards.
TTCGTGGAGCTGGTCCAGTCGTTCCGTGAGGAAGCTCCAGGTCCTCCAGAACTCTTCGAGGTACTCCCGTCCCTCGGCGTTGAGGGAGTGCACCTTGCGTGGCGGCCCCTTCTCGGAGGGCACCTTCTCCACGTCGACGAGACCGCGTTTCTCCATCCTGATCAGCAGCGCGTAGATGGTCCCTTCGGCGATGTCGGAGAAACCCTGCTCCCGCAGCCGTGCCGTGATCTCGTAGCCGTAGGCGGGCCGGCCGGACAGGGACGCGAGGATGATGCCCTCCAACGTGCCTTTGAGCATCTCCGTCAGCAGCTTGGCCATGGGGCACCTCCTTCAGTATTCAGCGACGTTGAGTACCGGTACAAGGTAACGCTGACTACCGGTACTTAGCAAGACGGAATAGTGGAGGTGTGGGCCAGCATCACGAGCGGGGGGTGCAGCAGCATCACTGGTGGGAGAGCGAACCGCGCTGTTGGCGGAGGCCGACGGGCACCTGTCCGTGCATTGCGGCGAAGCCGGTGACGACGGCTGTCGTGCCGGGAGTGTCCGCGGGGCCCTGGGCCGCAGCATCCGAATCGCCGCACGTCGCGACGGGAGGTGCTCAGTCCGCGCCATCGTCACCGGCCATCTCGCCCGCATCCACGACACGGCACAGCTCGCCCGGCGCACCGGGTCCGCCGACGCCGTTGTCGATCACGTCCGCAGTGAGCTCACTGACCTGCCCGCCCTGGACGGCTGCCGATTCGAGTACGGGTCGCTCCTGAGGCATCCGCCGCAGCTGCTGCAGGACGGCGAAGTGACTACGGCACACGGCCGCTGGAGCGTGGAGCGGCGCGGATGGCCGCCGACGGAGACAGAGCTGCGCGTGTTCGGCAATGGGCACTACTTCGGCCGGTACATGCTGCGGCCGGGGCGCGCCGACGTCGTACCGCTGCAGACCCGTCTAGTGGCCGTACCCCTCGCCGACCAGGTGGGCGCGGCGCCGGCCGATGCCGGAGCGGGCCCAGCCCTGGAAGGCTGAAGCCGTTCGGTCGTGGCTGGAAGGCATCGGCGTCAAGTCCGCGTCAATCCGGGGGTCTTGACCGTCAGGGGAGCGTCAACGCGAGCGATCGGTCGAACTCTTGGACGCCATGCTGATCTCCGCACGGGTTCGTACGAGCGGCCCGTGGCGCGAGGTTGGAGGGCGAGTGGCGATCACCGCCGGTGCCGGGCAGCGTCAGGGAGCGGGGGCCCCGACAACGACTGCTGAACCAGACCCCGCGCCGGCCGTTCGTCACGGGGGGATCCCGTCGCCCCGGGCCAGAGGGGGTCCGGGGCAAGGACGGCCGAGGCGACGGTCTCCCATCGCCGTCGCCCGGCTCGTCCGCACCCTGCGGTATCGCTATTGGGAGACCACCCCGGGTCGGCTGCGTCTTGCCCGCATGGTGTGTCTGCTGCTCGGTGCCGGGCTCTTGACTCTGCTGACGGTCACCGCCGCCGGACTCTCCGGAACATGGGATGCGATCCAGCACCGCGACGCGCCCCGCACGGTGGCCGCCACCCACCTGAACCTGGCGCTCAACGACATGGACGCGCAGGCCGCCAACATTCTCCTCTCCAGCGGTGATTCAGGCACGGGCAAGGGGAGGCTCGACGAGTCGTACGCCAACGCCAACCGCATCTACAAGCAAGCGCAGGAGACCATCAGCAGCTCCCTGCGCACCCTTGGCGCCGCTGCCGAAGGGGACAAGGCCACCGAGGACACCGTCGTCGCGCTCACCGACGACTTCGCGCAGTACCAGGAGCTGGTCGGCCGCGCCCTGGAGAACGACGAGCACCCCGACGGCAAGGACCCGGCCCGCGCCGACTACCGACGCGCCACCGACCTGCTCGCGCAACGGCTGCTGCCGCAAGCGCGGCAATTGGTCGACGCCAACGACGCGGTGTACGAGGGCGAGTACGACGCGGCGCACTCCGACCTGATCATCCAGATCACCGCCGAGGCCGTGCTCGGGACGCTGTTGCTCGCCGCGCTCGTCGTGCTGCAGATGCATCTCGCTCGCCGCTTCCGGCGGATCCTCAACCCGGCTCTGCTCGGCGCCACGCTGTGCGCGCTGGTGGCCCTCGTGTGCGGCGGACAGCTCCTGAGCGGCTCCGCCGACCAGTTGAAGATCGCCCGCCATGATTCGTTCGACTCGGTGGTGGCTCTGTCCCGCTCCAGGGCCATCGGCTACGACGCCAACGCCGACGAGAGCCGGTTCCTGCTGGATGCGACGCGCCGGGACGCGTTGGAGAAGTCCTTCCTCGACAAGTCGCAGCAGCTGTACGGGCTGAAGGGCACCACCCTCGCCACATACGACGACAAGCTCGCCACGACCTGGGACGCCTATCAACGCGACCACGCCGACCGGCAGTTCACCGGTGAGTACCGGCGCGAGCTCGACAACATCACCTTCCCCGGCGAGCGGGAGGCCGCCGAGAAGACCGTCGAGGCGTACGCCGTCTACCAGAAGGACGACCGCACCTTCCGGCAACTGATCGCCGAAGGGAAGGTGCAGGAGGCCACGGTCTTCTGCATCGGCTGGGGCTCCGACACCTCCAACGCCCACTTCGGGGCATGGATGAAGGCCCTGGACCAGGTGACCGCCATCAACAGCGCCCACCACGACCAGGCCATCACCACCGGCCGCGACGCCGTCGCCGTCCAGGCACCCGTCGCGGGCGGCGCCCTGCTCCTGGCGGGCCTGCTCCTCGTGCTGGGGCTGCGGCCGAGGCTGGCTGAATTCGACTGAATCGCGGTAGGGGGTGCGGGGGCGATGAGTTGGCCCCGCACCTTGGGCATCATGTCGCCGGGTGCTTCGGGCGCAGGGTGGTCGGCGGCGCCGAGGCCCTTGCTCGGCATCGCGCGGGCGTCCCGTCCGAGGCGCGGGGCCGGCCGGGTCAGGCCGTCCGCAGCGCCCGGTGGGCGGCCACCGCGAAGGCGATGCATCCGACCGGGCAGACCACGGCGACAGCGGCAACGGCGAAGCCCATGACGAATTCCAGACCCGCGGGCCTGCCGTACGCCCGGCCCCGGAACGCCCGCGCCTCACCGGTGAAGACGGGTGCCGCGCCGGGGTTCTCGGCGATGTCGCTGCCGTAGCTGTAGAGGGTCCCCGTACGGGTCGCGCCGTCCAGAGCCCACCGGGCGCCTTGGCACTTGGCGACAGCCTTGCCCACCTTGCTGCTCGTGCGGACGCTGCGGATGTCGCAGGGCCCGGACAGCTCGACGGCCACGGGCGTGCCCAGTGAGTAGGCAAGGCCCCACCCCTTCGGCTGGTTACCGATCCCGGGCATGAAGAAGGCCCCGAGGGCCAAGCCCCCGATCACAAAACAGCCCGCCGCTCGCCCGGCCAGCTTCTCGGCCCGCACTCGCACCACAGTCCCCCTCCGTGCCGATCGTGTGTGTCCCGTCTGGGGGAGTCAGCGGCGGGCGGACAGCTGCCTGCCGCTGACCGCTTGCGAGCGGGCAGTGCCGGTCGCGTAGTGGACGTACTCGCGTTCCAGCCGGAAGCCCGCCGTCCACGCGAGCAGTCGACTGGGGCGGTTGTAGCGGGAGCAGGTCCAGGTGGCGCTCCGGCCCCGGGCCTCGACATCGGCGCACAGCGCCACTACGCAGCTCAGCGCGAGCTGCCGGCGGCGCTGGTCGGGCACGGTGACCACCGCGATGTCCTCGTAGCGGCTGCCCAGGAAATACGTGCAGGCGACCGCGAGGAGGTCGCCGCGGTGGAAGGCGCCCCAGGCGTGGCCGGATTTCGCGAGCCCGGTGGGGCCTCCCCAACTGGCATGGATCCAGCGGGATTCCGGGTCGATGGTGGCCAGGGCGGTCGCGTCCGCGGTGGTGATCCGGCGCACCGTCACCCCGCGCGGCGCGCGCGGTTCGGCGGGCTCCTCACGGCGTACGTACACCATCCGCTCCCAGGGCACGACCCGGTCGAAGGCGGCGCCGAGCGCTGGCAGGAAGCGCACGGGGGCGAGGACGTAGCGGTTGGCGAGGGGAGCGAGGGTGGCCGGGCCGAGTGCGCCGGGGTCGCCGCTCAACAGCACGTGTCCCGCGCAGGCGACGGCCACGGCACGGGGCCGGATGACACGGTCGGCCCACAGGCGGCCGGTCCGGGTGGCCAGGGCATGTTCGGCGAGTGAGGTCGGACCCGCTGTCGCGCGGGGGAACCAGCCGATGTGTGCGGCCAGTTGGGGCAGTGGAAGCTCGATCACGGCAGTTCACCTGATTCGGGGAGCGGGGCTATGGGTGAGGGGCGGACTGTCCGCCGGGCCAGTCCGCCCCTCACCGTGCGTAGGGCTAGTTCGCGGCTTTGCTGCCGTGGTTGGCCTTCTTCTTGCGGCGGTCCTTCTTCTTGCGGGCGCGCTTGGACATGCGGAGTGGCTCCTTCAAGGTGCGTGGTGCGAGGCGCTCTTCAGGCCGTGTGGCCGACGAACTGGGCGGCGAGCTTGTTGAGGCGCTGCACGGAGCGGTTCTCCGTGGCGGCGGGTGCGGGGTCGACACGCTGGTCGCGGTCGTAGTAGGCGCCGTTGACGATTTCGGTGGCCGGGTCGCAGAGGCGTACGACGTGGGCGGCGCCCTCAGCGGCCGGGACGCCTTCGTTCCCGTACAGCGGGCGCAGTTCGGTCTCGCAGATGCCCGGGTGCACGGAGACGGCGGTGACGCGGGGGTCGGCGGCGAAGACCGTGAGGGCGAGCTGTGACTGGGCGTAGGCGGCGAGGCGGGAGTAGCGCTTGGTGCGGTTGGGGTCGCTCCACTGGATGTTGCCCGTGCGGTGCAGGGCGGAGGAGACGTTGACGACGCGGCCGCCCGGGTCGCTGGTGATCGCCGGTTCGAGGAGGCCGGTCAGGAGATAGTGGGAGAGGAAGTTGACCTGGAAGGCGATCTCGTTGCCGTCGGCCGTGATGGTGTGGCGCTCAGGGGCGGCCATGCCGGCGTTGTTGACGAGGACGTCGAGGTGGGGGTGGGTCTCGATAACCCGGTGGGCCATGGCCTCGACCTCGTCTAGGTGGGTGAAGTCGGCTGCTATTGCGCATAGTTGGGCCGTTTTGATGCCGCCGGTGGTGGCGATGAGCGCGTCGACGGCGGCCTGGGCCTCTTCGGCGGTGCGGCCGTGGACGAGAACCGTCGCACCCTGCTGGGCGAGCCTGCGGGCGGTCTCGAAACCGATCCCCGCGGTGGCTCCGGTGACCAGGACGGTGCGGCCGGAAAGCGATGTGGAAGGCAAGGTGAAATCCCGGGTGAAGGCACGACAAGGCCGCGCCCGGAAGTGGGCGAGATGGTCGTGCGGGAACGTGGGAGCGCACATACGCCGTCGCGGCGTGGGACCGGCGACGGCGTACGGCGGCAGGGAGGCGCGGCTCAGGGAGCCGGCAGAGGAACAGCGCGCAGTACCGGGCTACACCGGATTCGGTGGCCGGTCGTCGTGCCGCAGACCGCTGTTCATGCCCTCCATCCAACTGGCCGCCGGGCAGCTGCTCAAGAGAGCGGACCGGTCCCTAACGAGCTTCTGATACCGCCCGGTTCAGGTCGGGGATCGAGGGATTCCGGGGCGGGGGTCCGCTGGGGGCCGGGACGGTCTGGGTGTGACGTGGAGTGGAGGAAGACATCGGGGAATCGATCTTCCGGTGGCTGTTCGGGCCCGCCGGGGCGGGGGAGCCGAACGGTTCGGTTGGTGTCGAGCCTGCCGCGGAAGAGCCGGCTGGAGCCCTGTCGGCGCCGAAGCCCGGCGCCGACAGGGGGGTGAGCGGGCGCGGTGTGGTGCGATGCCGCTGCGGACCACCTCCCTGGGCACGGCTTAGGGGAGCAGTGCCCGCCGGTTGCGGGCAGACCGCTGCGGCTCGCAACCGCGAATGAGCGGCAGAACAGGAACCTAGAGGACGCGTATGCCACGCTCCGGCCGTTATGCGGAGTACTGACGGTTCCCTGACTGCCCCCTGTCGCAGGGTGCAAGGGTTGCTGCTCCTACATACGTCCGGCGGAAGGCTTGAACCGCCCCTCAGGGGCTGGTCGAGTCTGGCCGGGACGCGATGTCCCCGCCGTGGTGCATTGACCCGATTGGCGTAAGGGTCTCCGACATATCCACAGGTGATCAGGTACATGGCGGCACCTGCGTAAGAGTCCCGTCAAGGACTCGACAGTGGCCGTAAGGACGTCGTTAACAGGGCGCGCGGTGGCTGAAAGACGCGGTTTCCTCAGGGCGTCCGTTTCTTTCGAACCTCTTCCAGGAGTTCACGATGGCCGACGTGGCCTTCGCCGTCACCACGATCGCGGTTTTCGCGCTGGTGGCGCTCATCGCCAAGGGGGTGGCAAAGCTGTGACTGCCGAGAACATCGTCGGTCTGATCGTGGCCGTCGCCCTCCTGGGTTACCTCGTCCTCGCCCTCGTCAAGCCGGAGAGGTTCTGAGCACCGACATGTCTCCCGTCTTCGCCGGCGTACTCCAGTTCCTGGCCCTCTTCGCGGCCCTGGCCCTGGCCTATCGCCCCCTCGGCGACTACATGGCCCGGGTCTACTCCTCCGACAAGCACCTGCGTGTCGAGAAGTGGATCTACAAGGCCATCGGCGCCAACCCGTCCACCGAGATGCGCTGGCCCGCCTACCTGCGCGGCGTCCTCGCCTTCTCCGCGGTGAGCGTCCTCTTCCTCTACCTGATGCAGCGCCTTCAGGGCTCACTGCCCGGCTCGCTCGGGTTCGTGTCGATCCCGGCCGACCAGGCGTTCAACACGGCCGCCTCCTTCGTGTCCAACACGAACTGGCAGTCGTACTCGGGCGAGCAGACGATGGGCCACGTCGTGCAGACGGGCGGCCTGGCGGTGCAGAACTTCGTGTCGGCCGCCGTCGGTATCGCGGTCGCGGTGGCTCTCGTGCGGGGGTTTGCCCGGTCGCGTACCGGTGAGCTGGGGAACTTCTGGTCGGACCTGGTGCGCGGCACGGTCCGCATCCTGCTGCCGATCGCCGCACTCGGCGCGGTCGTCCTGGTGGCGTGCGGTGCGATCCAGAACTTCTCCGGGATCCACGAGGTCGGTCAGTTCATGGGCGGCTCGCAGCAGTGGAACGGCGGCGCGGTGGCCTCGCAGGAGGCGATCAAGGAGCTGGGTACGAACGGTGGCGGTTACTTCAACGCCAACTCCGCCCACCCCTTCGAGAACCCCAACGGGTTCACCAACCTCTTCGAGGTCTTCCTGATCCTGGTGATTCCGTT
>NZ_JBSFIE010000062.1:0-18948 GCF_053597395.1 Streptomyces sp. NPDC001415 | reverse complement strand
CCCGGTTACATTCCGAACCCGGAAGCTAAGCCTTTCAGCGCCGATGGTACTGCAGGGGGGACCCTGTGGGAGAGTAGGACGCCGCCGAACAAATTTTAGGGAAAACCCCGCACCAGACTCTCAGAGTCACGGTGCGGGGCTTTTTCGCGTTGTGGCAGTATCGGTCCATGGAACATGTCATACGCCCCGTCCGCGCCGACGAATGGCGGAAGTCCAAGGAGCTGCGGCTGGCTTCGCTGGCTGATCCCGCTGCTCCTGTAGCCTTCCTGGACACGCTTGAGAACGCGGCCGCGCGGCCCGATTCGCACTGGCAGGAGCGGGTGGCCGGGGTCTCGCAGGGTAATTCCGCCCGGCATTTCATCGCTGAGGGGCCCGACGGCGAATGGGCCGGCGGTGTTGTGGTGCTGGTCGAGGCCGAGGGCAGTCTCGATGTCTTCGGGAACCGGATCGCCTCGCCGCAGGCGCAACTTGTGGGCGTGTTCGTACGGCCCGAGCACCGCGGAGTCGGGCTGACCGAGCGGCTTTTCGCGGCCGCGATGGAATGGGCCTGGTCGCTGGAAGAGCCGCGGGTGAACCGGGTTCGGCTCTTCGTGCACGAGAACAACCCGCGCGCCCAGGGCTTCTACCGGAAGATCGGCTTCGTATCGACCGGAGTCACCGCGTTGCTGTCCGGCGACGGCTGCCACGACCTTGAGATGGAGGTTGTGCGGCCGTAGCGGCCGCAGCCGTATTTCTCTGACTCCTCTTACGTGGCTGCCCTTAGGTAAGCGCCTCGGTCCAGCGGGCCTTGGCCTGTTCTGGCGAGCGGAGCAGGACCAGGGGCGGCATGCCCTGGTCCTGACCGGTCGACAGCAGCTCCGGAAGTCGGGGAAGCGGAGCCACGGCCGCGACGTCGTCCAGGACGAGCGTCATTGGTGGGTCGAGGCGACCGTCAGATGACCGTTCGGCCATGCGGCGGCCGCGCTCGACCACGTCTGAGGCGAGTGCCGTGAGCAGGGGCATCGCGGCGGGATGGGACCGGGGGTTCTCGATCGGTTCACCCACCACATAAAGGGTGCCCCCCTCGTTCACAAATGATTCCAGGGCGAGCGAATCTGCTCGATTTGGTGTGCAGGCGTCGCGGATGTGGATCGAGGAGAGACAGGCGAGGGCTCGGGCCGTCAACTCCTGGGCGATTTCCCGGCGTTCGGGGTACGCGGTGAGGGCCGACTCCAGGAGCCCCGCGCCGCCGCTCTGCGCCTTGGGGTGGGTACGGAGGATGCGTACGGCGTCCTGGACCGCTGTTCCCTGGGCCCAGCGGTGCAGCTGCTTCATCGCCCTGCCGTCGCGGCTGTCCAGGGCCGCGGCGTGCAGCCAGCAGCGCAGGAGGGTTTCCGCGGTGTCTGCCATGGCGGCGTCCACGCGGGCCTGGGGGCGGACGGGGGCGAGGAGCGCGACCGCCCTCGCTGCCGCGGTGTCCGGGTCTTCGCAGCCGGCTGTGGGGGACCAGTGGAGTCTGGCGGGGGTGTCGCAGCGGTGGGTCGGGTCGTAGACGTGTACGGGGCCGAGCTTTGCTCTGGCGTCCTTTGTTTCTGCCCACAGGGTGGGGTCCGAGGTGACGATGAGGGCTGCGCCCTCGGCGTCCTGGATTGCCTGTAGGGCTCTGGGTCTTCTTGCTTCTGGGGGGCCGAAGAGTAGGCGCTGCTCCGCCCGGGGGGCTGGGAATTGCTCCACTGGCGTGGGGGCGGGTTCCCTTGCGGGGGTGGGGAGTTGCAGGGACCCGGGGCTGTCGGGTCGCGCGGGGTTTGGTGCGACCGGTTGGCCGAGGTCGGGGTCGGGGGCGGTGACCGGGGTTCCGGCTGGCGGGGTTCGTTGTGCCCACCCTTCCCCGAGGTCTGGGCTTCGCTCGACCAGGGGAGACCCCAATCGTCCTGCGGAACGACTGTCCACAGCGGGAGTGGAGGGGGCCGGGAACGTGCCGCCCACAGCGGGAGTGAAGGGGGCGGGATGTGTATCCCGAGCGACTTCTGCTTCCTGCCTCGCTCTCGCCCTGACCGCCCGCCACCGCGTGAACGTCCCCAGCGCGAAGATCGCCAGGACGATCGCGATCAGTAGCTCGCCGATCAGCAGACCCCAGAACAGGCCGTAGCCCGAGAGGGAGTCCGGGGGTGTGTCCGGCCAGGCCGCCGGCAGGTCGTGAGGGGCTGTGACCAGGGAACGCAGGGCCAGCGGGCTGTGGGTGAACGTTACGGCGGGGGGCCAGGCTCCGTGGGTGAAGAGGCCGGCCAAGCCCGTGGCCGTCCATACCAGGACCGTCAGGCCCAGGAGGAAGGCCAGCAGACCCACCAGGAGTCCGTCCGGGATGCCGCGCTGGTCGCTGCCGCGCTGGTCGCCTCTCGGGGTGCCCGTTCCGCTCACCTCACGCCACCGTGCCCTCGGCGGACAGTTGTTGTTCCACCAGCGCCGCTCGGCGTTCTGTTTCTGATTCGAGCTGGGAGTCCAACTCCGAGGCCAGGATGTTGTCCGTCGCCGCCGATTCCGTCATGGCGCGGTCCGTGAAGACCAGGGGGCGTTCGCGTTCTGTGATCAGGTGCTTCACCACTTGGACGTTGCCGTTCACGTCCCATACCGCGATGCCTGGGGTGAGGGTGGGGATGATCTCCACCGCCCAGCGGGGTAGGCCCAGGACCCTTCCCGTTGCCCTTGCCTCGTCCGCTTTCTGCGCGTAGATCGTCCGCGTCGACGCCATTTTCAGGATCGCCGCCGCCTCCCTCGCTGCCGCGCCGTCCACCACGTCGCTCAGGTGGTGGACCACCGCCACGAACGACAGGCCCAGGCGGCGGCCGAACTTCAGCAGACGCTGGAAGAGTTGGGCCACGAACGGGCTGTTGATGATGTGCCAGGCCTCCTCGACCAGGAAGATGCGCTTCTTCCGGTCGGGGCGGATCCAGGTGTGCTCCAGCCATACGCCCACGATCGCCATCAGGATCGGCATCGCGATCGAATTTCGATCGATGTGGGAGAGGTCGAACACGATCAGGGGGGCGTCCAGGTCGATGCCGACCGTCGTCGGGCCGTCGAACATGCCGCGAAGGTCGCCGTCGACCAGGCGGTCCAACACCAGGGCGACGTCCAGGCCCCAGGCTCGTACGTCGTCTATGTCGACGTTCATCGCCTCGGCCGACTCGGCCTCGGGGTGGCGGAGTTGCTCGACGATGTCCGTCAGGACCGGCTGGCGGTCCGTGATCGTGGCGTTGACGTACGCATGCGCAACCTTGAGAGCGAAACCCGATCGTTCGTCCAGGCCGTGTCCCATCGCAACTTCGATGATCGTTCGAAGCAGCGCGAGCTGGCCCGTCGTCGTGATCGCCGGGTCCAGGGGGTTGAGCCGGATGCCGCCGTCCATCGCGGTCATCGGGTCGAGCCGGATGGGAGTTATCCCCAGCTCGCGCGCGATGAGGTTCCACTCGCCGACGCCGTCCTCGCCCTGCGCGTCGAGTACGACGACCTGCCGGTCGCGGAACCTCAACTGCCTGAGTACGTACGTCTTTTCAAGCGCCGACTTGCCGTTGCCGGACTCGCCGAGCACCAGCCAGTGCGGGGCCGGGAGCTGCTGTCCGTACAGCTGGAAGGGGTCGTAGATGTAGCCCTTGCCGCTGTACACCTCGCGCCCGATGATCACGCCGGAGTCGCCGAGGCCGGGGGCCGCGGTCGGCAGGTAGACGGCCTGGGCCTGGCCCGTGGAGGTGCGGACGGGCAGCCGGGTGGTCTCCACCTTGCCGAAAAGCAGGGAGGTGAAGGCGTCGGTGATGAGAGACAGCGGATCTCGCATGGCGGGTACTGCCTCTCAACTAGCGGCGGATTCCGGTCGCGAACGGCAAGGTGTTGACGAAGGCCCGGTGGTGCTCGCGGTCGCACCACTCCAGCTTCAGATACGACTTGCCGGCGGAGGCTCTGATGGTCCGCTTGTCGCGGGCCAGCGCCTCCGGTGAACGCGAGGACACCGTGATGTAGCCGACCAGGTTGACGCCCGCGGCGCCGCTCGCGAGGTCCTCGCCGCGCTGGTCGAGACGCCCGTGGGCAGCGATGTCGCGCGGGTCGACGGTGCGGTTCATCTTGGCCGCGCGGGACGCCTCTGCCTCGTCGTTGGTCTTTTCCGTGAGCATTCGCTCAATCGCAACTTCGGTCGGTTCGAGATCCATGCAAACGGCCACCGTACGGATCACATCCGGGGTGTGGACGAGCAGCGGGGCCAGGAAGTTGACGCCGACCGGGGTCATCGGCCACTCCTTGACCCACGCGGTGGCGTGGCACCAGGGCGCCCGCGTCGAGGACTCGCGGGTCTTGGCCTGGAGGTACGTCGGCTCGACGGCGTCCAGCTCGGCCGGCCAGGCGTTGCGCTTGGTCATGGCCTGGATGTGGTCGATGGGGTGGTCCGGGTCGTACATGGAGTGCACGAGCGAGGCGAGCCGGCTCTGGCCGAGCGGCTGGCGTACGCGGATGTCGGCCTCCGCCAACCGGGCGCAGATGTCGGTGAGTTCGCGAGCCATGACGACCGCGAGGCCCGCGTCGCGGTCGAGTTTGCGGCCGTGCGGGTTGGCGGCGCGGGCCATCGCGTGGGCCTCGGCGGCGAGTTCGCGGCTGTACTGCATGCAGGCCACGAGGTAGGCGCGGTGCTGCTCGCTGGAGGTGGACACCATCGACTGGAGCTGCTCGTACGACTCCTGGAGCCAGTCGGGGGACTTGGCGTCGCCGCGTTGGGCCACGTCCTTGGCGTGTGCGTCGGGGTCGGCGGGCAGGGTGCGGGCCAGCATCTGAAGCCTCGTCACAAAGCCGTCGCCGTTGGCGACATGCTTGAGCAGCGTGCCGAAGCGGTCGACCAGGGCCTCCTGGTCCTCGCTGTCGCGCAGGCCGACGCCGGGCCCCTCGATCTCGATCGCGGCGGTGACCGTACGCCGGTCCGCGTGCAGCAGGACGGCGATCTCGTCCGGGCCGAAGGGGGCCGCGAGCCAGCTGATGTGACCGATGCCGGGCGGCGGCCCGACCTCGACCTCGCGCCCGTCGAGGCTCACTCCGGCCTCGGCCGCGCCCGAGCGGTAAGTGGTGCCGCGCCGCAGCGAGCGCTTATAACTGCGGTTGATTTCAAACCACTTGTAGAACGTACGGTGCTTGTACGGGAGGTACACCGCGGCGAGCGCCAGGAACGGGAAGCCCATCAGGAGCACGATCCGCAGGGACAGGACGGGGACGAGCAGCCCGCACATCATGCCGAGGAACGCGCCGCCGATGATCAGTACGATCTCGCCGGTCTCGCGGTTCTTGCCGACGACGGCCGACGGCCGGGCGCGGCCGATCAGATACGTACGGCGGGGCGCGACCGGCTGGGACTGGGTCGTCAACGCCCTCCACCTCCAGTGTTCTTGTTACGGGTGTGCGGTGTGCCGGACGTCGGCGCGGAGCCGCGCCGCGGCGGAGGTGCGGCGGAGGGGACAGTTCCGCCGCCGACCCCGCCGCCGGAGCCCCGGCTGCTGTGGGCGGCCACGCCGCCGGACACGGGGTTGGCGGGGCGGGCCTGGGCGGCACCGCCCCCCTGGTTGCCCCGGCCGCTGTGGGTCTTGATGCCCTGCGAGACGAGAGCGGCGGGTGAGGAGATGACGGCGGCGGCCTGGGAGCCGTCGGTGGCCTGTTTGCGGTTCGTACGGGCCGAGGCGATCTCGTCGCCGAAGCCGGGCACGAAGCGGTAGATCATCGCCGAGGCGAAGATCGCAAGCAGGATGATGGCCAGGCCGGAGACGACGGCCGAGAACGAGTCGGGACCCTTGCCGGAGGACAGGGCACCGGCGAGGCTGAGGACGATCACGATGATGGGTTTCACCAGGATGATCGCGATCATGATCCCGGCCCAGCGGCGGACATGGCCCCACATGTTCTTGTCGACGAGCCCCGAGTACACGACGACGCCGAGCAGCGCTCCCACGTACAGCAGGAGGGCGCGGATGTAGAGCTCCAGGAAGAGCACGCCGGCCGCGAGGATCGTGACCAGGGAAACGACGATCAGCATGATCGGGCCGCCGCCGATGTCCGTGCCCTTCTTGAGCGCGGCCGAGAACGAACCGAAGAAGACGTCGGTCTGGTCGCCGGTGCCGGAGGCGATGACGTCGGTGACGGCGTCCGTGGCGTTGACGACGGTGTAGAGGATCAGCGGGGTGAACGCGGAGGCGAGCACGGTCAGCCACAGGAAGCCGACGGCTTCCGAGATCGCGGTCGACAGCGGCACCCCGCGGATGGCCCGCTTGGTGACGGCGAGCAGCCACAGGACGAGCGTGAGGACCGTGGCGGCGGCGAAGACGACGGCGTAGCGGCCGAGGAAGGCGGGGTCGGTGAAGTCCACCTTGGCGGCGGTCTTCACGAACTTGGAGAGCGTGTCGACGACCCAGATTGCGGCGTCGGCGCAGCCCTTGGCCAGGGAGCTCAGCGGGTCGGATGCGCCGGCGGTATCGGTGGGGGGTGTGCTGCCGGTTTTGCTGGAGCCGGATTCGCAGTAGTCCCTGGCGGGGCCACGAATGAGGTCGCAGGCGTTGTTGCTCGGGCTCGGGCTGGGGCTCGGACTGCCGACCGGTGGCCCGCTCGGCGTGGGAGTGGGCGCGGCATACGCCCTGCTCGCGAGCAGGATGGCCGCCGTCTGGACGGCAGTGAAGGCGACAGCGATCGAGGAGGCGCTGCGGGGCGGCTTACCGGGCATACGTGAACCCTCCGAACTGCTCCACGGCGTCGGTCATGTCCTTGGCCGGAGCGGCGGCCTGGTCACGGCCGACGGGCGCCGGACCGTCCTTCTGCGAGAAGTCGGTGACCTTCCAGTCCCCGCCGGTCCATTTGAGATGGAACGTGTTCGTGAACCAGCTCTCGGACACCGGGTTCTTGGAGCCCTCGCCCGCCAGCCCGAACAGCGCCGAGTACCAGACCGACACGGTCGCGGTGGCGCCGTCGAACGTGTCGGCCTTGGAACCGACCGGGTTGGTCCGGGAGATGAACGTCTGCCCAGCGGGCGCCGTGCCGTCCGGGTTGAGGCCGATGCGGGTCAGGAAGTCCTTCCCGGAGTACACCTTGTCGAGGTCGCCCTGCCGGGCCGCCGCGACATCGGGGGCGTACACCGTGTTCACGATCTCGTGCCGGCGGCTGGTGCTGAACATGCCCTCCGAACCCAGCGCCACCGCGTAATTGGCCGCTGCCGACTGCGCCCCCTGCTCAGTCTGCGCAAACCCCGACGCGATTCCCGCCTGCTTGCCGTCCACCGGCTTCGTGCCCGTGGCCGCCGTCGACTGCGCTTCCGGCTTCTTCGCGCTCTGGCCGTCCGAGGAGGAACCGGAATCCCCGCCCCGGTTCGCGAAGGCGATCGCGGCCACCAGCAGGACCACGACGCCCACGACCATCACAAGGGAGCGGTTGTTGCGCGGGGGGCGGCGGGTGCCGCCGTAGATGTCGCCGGCGCCTTCGGGCAGGCGGGTGCGGGTCTGGCGGGTGCCGCCGAGCGTGCTGAAGCGGTCGTCGCCGTGGCCCGGATCGCCCCCGCCGTGGCCCGGCTCGTCGTCGAAACTCATGCCTGCGCCCCCTCGACCGTGTGCGGTTCCGCGTAGTACGACGGTAGCCGTGCTGGTTCCCGCGCGGGCGCGGTGTGGTGACTCGACATCAGGGAGATGCAACCTCTGCCGTTGGGCACGACGGACGGGTGGTGTGAGGGGGGACGGAAAGGGGGAACGGGCCAGCTGACGAGGCGTCAGACGGCCATTCCGTACACGATGGTGAAGAGCGTGCCCAGCGAGCCGATGATGAAGACTCCGGTCAGGCCGGCCACGATCAGGCCCTTGCCCTGTTCGGCGCTGAAGGTGTCGCGCAGCGCCGTCGCTCCGATCCGTTGTTTGGCCGCGCCCCATACCGCGATGCCGAGGCAGAGGAGGATGGCTACGGCCATCACCACCTCGACCATGATGCGGGCCTCGTTGCCGAGCGTCCCGAACGGCCCCCAGTTGGGGGCGATTCCGCCGATGATGGTGGTGATGTCGCCTTTTCCGGCTGCCAGGTACATGTAACTCACCGCCCCTGTCGGGTAGTTCGAAGCCCCTGCCCCACGGCATGGGTCAGATCCTATCTTCGCTGATGAAACCGTCGGAGTAGGACGCCTTGACGCCTCTCTTTACCCGCCCCCGCGAGACAGCGCCGGTCGCACCGCCCTGACCTGCGGTGAATCGGATGTATGCGAAAACGCGTATGGTTACTCTGTGTATCACGCGAGGTGACTCCGGGCAATGGCTGTCAGTTGTCGCATCCTTGGGTCGCTTGTCGTGCCGGCGGGTGTCGCCGCAGGTGGTCCAAAGCCGGGGGCCCCGGGGGCCGGGCGGCGTGAGTCAGGTATCGGCCTGCTGGGGCCGGGGGAAGAGTCAAAGAAACTTCTCAGGAAAGGCTCATGGTCGTTCTCAGCCGGGCCCGCGAGAGTCACAGTGTTTCGCAGTCCGCAAGCAGGCCCGCCGACCACCAGGAGACGCACCGTATGAAGCGCACTGGCATCTCCGGGATGAAGTACGCGACCACCGTGCGCGGAAGATTCGGCGCGCTGTCGGCCGTGGCGGTGCTGCTGGTCATACCGACGTACGGGGACCATGACGCGGCGGCGAAGAACCAGACCGAGGCGGCGCCGGCCACGGCGGTCAACGCCCGGGTGGGCGCGCTGTTCAAGGGGGACCTCGACGGCGGGCACTACTGCACCGCGTCGGTCGTGCACAGTTCGGGCCGCGACCTCATCGTCACCGCCGCGCACTGCCTGCCCGCGGACGAGTCGGAGGGCGGCAAGGCGGTGTTCGTGCCGGCCTACCGGGACGGTTCGGCGCCGTACGGGACCTGGCCGGTGCAGTCCGTGTACGCCGACGACAATTGGAACGAGGACGGCGACCAGGACAGCGACGTCGCCTTCGCGGTGCTCGGGCCCGGCTCGGACGGCGGCAAGAAGGTCGAGGACGCGGTGGGCGCCGCCCCGCTGTTCACCGGCCGCGCCACGGGGCGCTCCGTGACCGTCACCGGCTACCCGGGCGACGCCGAGGAGCCGCAGGTCTGCACGAACACGTCCATCGCGTACGGCGACACCCAGCAGCGCGTCGACTGCCCCGACTTCCCCGGCGGCACCAGCGGCAGCCCCTGGGTCGTCGAGGGCGGGGCGGTCGCGGGGGTGATCGGGGGGTATGAGTTCGGCGGCGACGACCCCGACGTCTCGTACAGCATCGTCTTCGGGCAGCACACCAAGTCGCTGTACAAGCTCGCGGAGGCGGCGGGCGACCCGAAGCCCGCGGGCGTCCCGAAGCCTGTGGGCGACCCGAAGTCGGCGGCGGCAGGTGTGGCGGTCGCCCCTCAACCCACCGTCGCCAGTACGCCATTGACTACGAATCAGGCGATTCCGTGCGCCTGCGTACTTCCTTGATCACGGCCTGATCACCCGGCTTTTGACCGCGGACGGTCACATGACAGGGTTGGGCGGTGGATGCGCTCAGGCCTCGGCAGGATCCGGAACGGATCGGTACGTACGCGTTGCTCGCACGCCTCGGCGCGGGCGGGATGGGGATGGTCTACCTCGGGCGCTCGCCCGGCGGCCGCCTCGTCGCGATCAAGGTGATCAAAGACGAGATCACCGACCACCCCGAGGCCCTGACCCGCTTCCGGCGCGAGGCGGAGACCGTGCGGGCGGTGCGCAGCGCGTACACCGCGAACCTCATCGACGCGTCGCTGTCCGCGCCGCCGTACTGGCTGGCCACGGAGTACGTCGCCGGGCCGACGCTCTCCCACGCGGTGCGCGAGCGGGGCGCGTTCCCCGCGGACACGTGCCGCCGCCTTTTCGCGGCCCTCGCGGAGGGCCTGGCGAGCGTGCACGGGTACGGGGTCACCCACCGCGACCTGAAGCCCCAGAACGTCATCCTGTCGCCCCAGGGCCCGCAGTTGATCGACTTCGGGATCGCGAAGGGGGCGGCGGACACGGCGCTCACTCAGACGGGGCTGGCACCCGGCACGCCGGGGTTCACCGCACCCGAGGTCCTGATGCGCAATCAGGTCAGTGCGGCAGCCGATGTGTTCGCCCTCGGGGCGACGCTCGCCTTCGCGGCGACGGGGCGGCCGCCGTTCGGCGCCGGGCCGATGGACGCGGTGTCGTACCGGGCGGTGCACGAGGACATTGACCTCGCCGGGGTCGAGCCCGGGCTCGCCGCGCTGATCCGGGCGTGCGCGGCCAAGGACCCGGCCAAGCGGCCGTCGCCCACCGAGGTCATCGCCCGTTGCGCGGTGGGCTCCGCACTGGCCGAGGACCCGTACTACCAGTCGCTCGCGAGCCTCGCCGAAGAGGTCCCGGCGTCCACGATGCGGGCCCCGCACGAACTGCCCACGATGGGCCCGGGCTACGTCCCGACCCAGTCGACACCACAGCCCGGCTACATACCGACCCTGGCCCCGCAGGGCACGACGGCCCCCGCCGCACCTCGTTCCCGGCGCACGCCGTGGATGGTGACGGCGGCGGTGGCGGTCGTGCTGGGGGTGACAGTGGGGGTCACGGTGTGGGCCGTACGCGACAACGGGGGCGGGGGCGCGCAGGCGGAGGGCGGCGCGAAGGGGCCGTCACCGGCGTCCTCTTCCGCCAAGCCCGAGGGGAGCGCGTCACCCGGGCCCAGCGGGAGCGCCTCGCCCTCCGGCGGTGGGCAGACCCCGAAGGGGCCACCGCAGTTCATCGAGCAGACCGCGCCGTCAGGGGACTTCTGGTCGGGAAAGTCGCACCGGTGCAACCTCCCGGCTGAAGAGGCCGCGCACCTCCAGTTCCAGTACGCGGTCACGACCGGCGAGGAGTACCCGGACGACGACGTGCCGCCCGGCAAGGTACGTATCGGCTACCGGCTGAAGGACGAGGACCCCGGGCTGGACCCGTACTACCTCTCGGTGGCGGTCAAGCCGCTCCACGAACTCGACGCCCAGGGCAGCCCCACGGCCAGTGGCAACAACCGGCAGTTGGGGTTCATGAGCAAGGTGACCAACATGTACGCGCCCGGCCAGACGGAGTGGAAGTACTTCACCTATCCCGATGACTTCACCTACCGGGCCGGTGGCAAGGTGCTTCCCGCCATCCCCCTCAGCAGAGACCCGGGGGAGTGGACGGTGACGTACCGCCATGTGAAGGGGACCAAGGACTACAAGAGCGTCGTGTGCGACGGCTTCATGGCCGGATGAGCAACGTCCTGACATGAGTGCCCGAGAACTGGCGGTGAACTGAGCCCCGATGGGGGAGGGTTGAGGGGTGCGCAGAGTCTGGGTGGTCGGCGGGATCGGGTTCGGGGTGTGCCTGAGCTTCATCGCGCTGCTCGTCGTCGGTACGTATTCGGCCGCTGCCGGCCTCGCCTCCAGTATGGGAGGCGGCCGGGCGGTCGGGCTGGCCAAGGGCGCGGTCCCCTCGGTGTACCAGCCCATCGTGCAGAAGTGGGGCAATCTCTGCCCCGCCCTCAACGCGGCGATGCTCGCGGCGCAGCTCTACTCGGAGAGCGGCTGGAAGACCAGCGCCGTCAGTCCGGTCAACGCGCAGGGCATCGCCCAGTTCATGCCCGACACCTGGGCCAGCCACGGCATCGACGGCAATGGCGACGGCAAACGCGACATCTGGGACCCCCAGGACGCCATTCCGTCAGCTGCCTCGTACGACTGCGAATTGGCCAAATACGTCAAGGACGTTCCCGGCGACGCGAGCGACAACATGCTCGCCGCTTACAACGCCGGCGCATACGCCGTCATCAAGTACAAGGGTGTTCCGCCCTACCCGGAAACCCAGGGCTACGTAAAAACCATCCGCTCCCTGGAGAAGAGCTTCGCCGCTCCTGTTGGCCGGGTGCAGCCCTCGCAGCAGGCGGCCGGGGCCATCTACTACGCGCAGCAGAAGCTCGGGACGCCCTACCTCTGGGGTGGGGAGGGGACGCCCGAGCAAGGGGGGCGGTTCGACTGTTCGGGGCTTACGCAGGCCGCTTACCAGAGCGTCGGGATCACGCTGCCGCGCGTCGCCAACGACCAGTACAACGCCGGCCCGCACCCCGCCCGGAACGAGCTGCTCCCCGGCGACCTCGTGTTCTTCTCGACCGACCTCAGCAACTCGCGGGCCATCCATCACGTCGGCCTGTACGTGGGCGGCGGGTACATGATCAACGCCCCCTACACCGGCGCCGTCATCCGCTTCGACAAGATCGATGCGCCCGACTACTTCGGCGCGACCCGGGTCACGAAGGACGGCGCCGCGGCCCTGCCCACGTTCAAACCGGGGGCTTGAACAAGCTCCCCCGGTGGCTCGAACTCTCCGTGAAGCCAAGGCCCTGAGCTGCGACGATGAGTCACTCTTCGATAACGTCGACGTGATCATTCAGTGGAGAGTGGAACGCGGCGGGCACCGAGGGCGTTCCCTGGACAGTGACTGATGTACGTACTGACCACGGGGGTTGGTAGCGCAGGCCGGAACAAGGCAAGGGGCCGCAGCATGGCTGGACTCGCATTCGACGGAGCGAATCCCGATGTCAGCCTGCTCTACGACATCAACGGACTCGCCAAGGACGCCCCGTCGTGGCTCGACCGAGTGATGGGGTTCGTGGGGGAGTACGGGATCCTGCTCGGCCTCGTGCTCGTCGTGCTGTGGTGCTGGTGGAGCGTGCGGCGCGGGGAGGACCGGCAGTCGGCGGTCGCGTCCGTCGCCGGGATCGTGTGGGCGCCGCTGGCCGCCGCGATCGCCGTCGTGGTCAACATCCCCATCCGCGGCTTCGTGGAACGGCCGAGGCCCTTCCTCGACCACAAGGGCCTCGATGTCCTGGCCGACGGCAAGACCGACTTCTCGTTCGTCTCCGACCACGCCACCCTCGCCATGGCGATCGGGGCCGGACTCTTCGTCGCCAACCGGAAGTTCGGCCTCATCGCGCTCGGCCTCGCCCTGCTCGAAGGTTTCTGCCGGGTCTACATGGGCGTGCACTACCCGACCGACGTCGTGGGCGGTTTCGCGCTCGGCACCGCCGTCGCGCTGCTGCTCGCCCCGCTCGCCCAGATGCTGCTCACCCCGGTCGTCGCGGCCGTCGCCCGGTCGCCGCGGCTCGGCCGCCTGGTCCACTCGCGCAAAGCGCTGACGGTGGTCCCGGCCGCGTCCGGCGGCGCTGTCGAGTACCCGGGGTCCGAGGAGCGTGACCTCGCCGCCTGATCTGACGCCTGGTCAGCTGGCTGTCATTCGGAGAGCCCCGGATCAGAGTGCCTGGGGGAAGTCGAAGAGCCTCGTCGGGTCGTACTGCTTCTTGAGCTGGGCCAGGCGCGGCGCGGCCGAACCGTAGTAGGCCGTACGCCAGTCGGTGAGGGACGGGTCCGGATAGTTCTGGTAGGCCGCGCCCGACGCGTACGGGCGCATCGCGTCGTGCGTGCGGGTCAGCCAGGCCTGCTGGCTCGCGCCCGATGTGCCCGGCCGCCATGAGGCGATGTACTGGGCGAGCACCCGCGAGGTGCGGTGCACGAAGGCGGTGGCGTCGGGGGCGACCCGGTTGACGGCGCCTCCGAGCGCGGTGAGCACGATGGTGCCGCCGCCCCCGTTGTCCGCCGCCGCTATGCGGCTGAACTCCTCGGCGCCGGTGAGGAGTTGACGTATTCCTCCCGCCGGGATCGCCTTGGTGTAGAAGTCGGACTTCGCGGCGTACGTCTCGCGCTGGAGCACTCCTTGCGGGGAGCGGCCCGGGGTCTTGCCGGGCATGCGGCACTGGGCCTGGCTGAAGGTGGAGCACCCCGCGTACAGCAGCATCGCGTCCTGGAAGCCGGTGCGGTGCAGGGACACGGTGGCCGCCGGTGCGCCCGCGCGGTCGGCGAGGCGGTCGAGGGCGTTCTGCAGATCGCCGTACGAACCGATGGAGAACGCCGCGACGTTGACGGTCGGGTCGCTGCCGCCGGCCGCCCCCGCCACGTGCGCGGCGGACCATATCTCGTCCGCCTGGTCCGGCCCCCACTCCTGCCAGGCCTCGATCACGCCCCGCGCCTGCCGCCAGGGCCAGGTCAGATAGGCGGTCACGCCCTGGGGAGCTTCGTGCGTACGGAAGGTGAAGCCCGTGACCACCCCGAAGTTGCCGTTGCCCGCGCCGCGCAGGGCCCAGAACAGATCCGGGTTCTGCTTCGCGCTCGCCGTCAGTTTTCGGCCATCAGCGGTGACGAGGCTCGCGGAGGTCAGGTTGTCGCAGGTCAGCCCGTACGCGCGGGCCGTGACGCCGTGTCCGCCGCCCAGGGTCAGGCCCGAGACGCCGACCGTGGGGCAGGAACCGCCGGGGATCGTGCGGCCGCTCTTGGCGAGGCCGGTGTAGACGTCGATCAGCCGCGCGCCCGCGCCGACGGTGCCGTCGTCCGCCACACCGTTCAGCCGCGATACGTCGATGACCAGGCGGCCCGTGCCGGATGACCACCCGGCGTAGCTGTGGCCTCCGCTGCGGACGGATATCGGGGTGCGGTGGGCTCGGGCGTAGGCGAGGCATTCCTGTACGTCCGCCTCGTGGGCGACGTATGCGACCGCGTCGGGCTTCTGGTTGTCGTAGCGGGTGTTGTACAGCTGGCGGGCGGTGGCGTAGTCGGCGTCGTCGGGGCGGACGAGTTTGCCCTGGAGGGAGTGGGCGAGGGCGGGCCAGTCCGCGGGCTCGGCCTTCGAGGGGCTGGTGGAGGTCGTGCCGGGCGGGGTCGGTTTCTGCCTCCCGGTGCCTGTGTTGGCGCCTGGGCCGGTGCCGGTGGTGCAGGCCGCTGCGGTGAGGGCGGTGGGGGCGGCTGCGGCTGCGGTCAGGAGGGTGCGGCGGTGCAATTCGGGACTCCCGGGGGGCTTGTGGGGCGGGTGGGGTGCTGGGCTGGCTTCTTCCCCACCCCGCCCCTTCCCCAGACCCTCCGGGGGATGCCTGCACGGGCACCCTGCCAAGGATCACGCTGCCAGGGGTGCGGGGAACTGCGTGATCAGCTCCCCACGGCCCGACGGGGACCGACCGCCCAACCGCGTGCGCGCTCAAGCAGGGTGGACGTGGCGTCTCCGGGGCCGGTCAGTTGCCGGGCCGGATCGAGAGGGGCGGGTTGTGGGTCTGGGCGTCTGTTCTGGCCCTGTCGCGGCTTCGGCGGGCCGGGCCCGTCCAGCCGCAGGAGCAACGGGCGATGGCGAAGCTGCCGCGTTCCGTGATGGTGGTCTGGTGGGGCACTTCACCACCGTACTGCGGGCGTGACGGGGGCCGTACCGGAGTCGTTAGGAGTACGGGCTAGGCCAGTGGGCGTTGGGGGTTTGGCGGCGATGGTGGTGCAACGGCACGGAGCCGGGCGAGCGGGTGCGATCGTGTCCGCCGCGCTGGTGGGCGGGGTGATCGCGGGCGCCGCCGGGTGTGGCGGGAACAGCGCGGGGGGCGCGGGCGGGGGCAGCGCCGCGGACCCTGCGGCACTGGTGCGGAACGCCGCCGATCGCCTTGTGGAGGCGGGGAGTTCGAGTGCCACCACCTCCATGGAAATGGCCACGGGGGGCACCCGCATCACGATCCGCGGGCAGGGAACGTACGACTTCCGGCGCAGGACCGGGCACTTGACGGTGGTGCTGCCCAAGGACGCCGCGGGGGAGACCGACCATCAGCCGATCACCGAACTCCTCGCGCCCGGCGCGCTCTACATGAAGAACCGCGGGGCCGGGGTGCCCGCCGACAAGTGGGTGCGGGTCGACACCGCCGCGCTCGCCGACGGCAACCTCGTCACGGGCGGCGCCACCGACCCGTACGCGGCCGCCGAACTGCTGCGCGGCGCGCAGGGCGTGACGTACGTCGGTGAAGAGCATCTCGCCGGGGTGAAGGTGCGGCACTACCGGGGGAGCGCGGTACTGCCCGCGAAGGTGGTGAAAGGGTTCTCCAAGGGGGCTGTGCCGTTCGACGCGTACCTCGACGAGGCGGGGCGGCTGTGCAAGGTGCGCCAGCAGTTCATCTACGTCAACGGGGGCCGGCCCGTCGCGGTCGCCTCGACGACGTTGCTGTACGGGTTCGGGGCGGCCGTGAGCGTACGGCTGCCGGACGCGCGGGACATCTTCGACGGGAAGATCCAGCCGTAATCAGCCAGAAATGGCCCCCTCAGGTGGGCCTGTGGTGGCGGAAATGGTCCGTCCGTGCCATGCGCGGTCCGTGTCCCTCTCCCTACGCTAGGAAGCCGACGATGGCGAGAAGAGCGGGAAGAGGTCGAGGAAGAGGTGATGTGCGTGGCTTCGCTTCGCGGTGCGACCGTCCAGGACCACGTGGCCCTCGTCGAGATCGAGCTGTGCGGGGAATTGATGATCGCGGCGTCCTCCGCGGAGGGGGACCGGCTCAGTCCGGACCTCATCGACGAGGTGCTGAACGTGGGGCAGCCCGGCCCGCCCGGGCAGCCGCTGGAACATAGTCCCCGGGGATAGGCCTCACCGGCTGTCGGGGTGACACAGGGCGCGGCAGGTCCGTTCCCGCCGCGCCCTGCGCCTGCGCCCGCGTTCTCGCCTCACGTACGCATCATGCGGGCGATGGCCTTGGTGGCCTCCTCGACCTTGGCGTCGATCTCGTCGCCGCCCTTCACCGCCGCGTCCGCCACGCAGTGCCGCAAGTGCTCCTCCAGGAGCTGGAGCGCGAAGGACTGCAGGGCCTTGGTGGACGCGGAGACCTGGGTGAGTATGTCGATGCAGTAGACGTCCTCGTCGACCATCCGCTGAAGACCGCGGATCTGGCCCTCGATCCGGCGCAGCCGCTTGAGGTGCTCGTCCTTCTGCTTGTGGTAGCCGTGCACGCCGTGGTCGTGATCGGTCACAGGGGTCTCGACCGGGGGGCCGGCTGCCTCGGTGGTCGTCATCGCGTCCTCCCGTTGTCTGCCATGTGCCTGGTGGCCTGCCGTGTGGGGCAAGGGGTTCGATACCCCTCATGGGTATATGGTAACGAATTTCCGGATCCCCGACGGGGGCCCGTGCTGATCACTGTGCCTGATGGGCGACACTGAAGAACGCCGGTTAGCCGTGGCCGGATGATGCGCCTAGCATCAGCCTGACCGAATCCCAAGCACTCCGAGGACCCCACGTGCGCTTTCGTCTGACCCCCAGGGAGACGAGCTTCTACGACATGTTCTCCGCATCCGCGGACAACATCGTCACGGGCTCGAAGCTCCTCATGGAACTGCTCGGAGCGGATTCCGCGTCCCGGGCCGAGATCGCGGAGCGCATGCGGGCAGCGGAGCACGCGGGGGACGATGCCACCCACGCGATCTTCCACCAGCTGAACTCCTCGTTCATCACGCCGTTCGACCGCGAGGACATCTACAGCCTCGCCTCGTGCCTCGACGACATCATGGACTTCATGGAGGAGGCCGTCGACCTGGTCGTCCTCTACAACGTGGAGGAACTGCCCAAGGGCGTCGAGCAGCAGATCGAGGTGCTGAACCGGGCGGCCGTGCTGACCGCCGAGGCGATGCCGAACCTGCGCACGATGTCCAATCTGACCGAGTACTGGATCGAGGTCAACCGCCTGGAGAACCAGGCCGACCAGATCCACCGCAAGCTGCTCGCCCACCTCTTCAACGGCAAGTACGACGCCATCGAGGTGCTGAAGCTGAAGCAGATCGTGGACGTGCTCGAAGAGGCGGCGGACGCGTTCGAGCACGTGGCGAACACGGTGGAGACCATCGCCGTCAAGGAGTCCTGACCCGGTCATGGACACCTTTGCATTGATCGTGACCATCGGGGTCGCGCTCGGATTCACGTATACGAACGGCTTCCACGACTCGGCGAACGCCATCGCCACGTCGGTATCGACGAGGGCGCTCACCCCGCGTGCCGCGCTCGCGATGGCCGCCGTCATGAACCTCGCCGGCGCCTTCCTCGGCAGCGGCGTGGCCAAGACCGTGAGCGAGGGGCTCATCTCCACGCCCGAGGGCAACAAGGGGATGGGGATCCTGTTCGCGGCGCTGATCGGCGCGATCATCTGGAACCTGGTCACCTGGTACTTCGGGCTTCCCTCGTCCTCCTCGCACGCCCTGTTCGGCGGCATGGTCGGGGCGGCGCTCGCGGGCGGGACCACCGTGTACTGGTCCGGCGTGCTCGACAAGGTCGTCATCCCGATGTTCATCTCGCCGGTGATCGGCCTGCTCGTCGGCTACCTCGTGATGTGCGCGATCCTGTGGATGTTCCGCAAGGCCAACCCGCACAAGGCCAAGCGCGGGTTCCGTATCGCGCAGACCGTCTCGGCGGCCGGCATGGCACTCGGCCACGGCCTCCAGGACGCGCAGAAGACCATGGGCATCGTGGTGATGGCGCTGACCATCGCCGACGTGCAGTCCGCGGGCGACGAGATCCCGATCTGGGTCAAGATCGCATGCGCGGCCATGCTGTCGCTCGGTACGTACGCGGGTGGCTGGCGGATCATGCGGACGCTGGGGCGGAAGATCATCGAGCTGGATCCGCCGCAGGGGTTCGCCGCGGAGACGACGGGTGCCTCGATCATGTTCGGGTCCGCGTTCCTGTTCCACGCGCCGATCTCCACGACGCATGTGATCACCTCGGCGATCATGGGCGTGGGGGCGACGAAGCGGGTCAACGCGGTGCGGTGGGGGGTCGCGAAGAACATCATCCTGGGGTGGTTCATCACGATGCCGGCGGCGGCGCTGGTCGCCGCGTTGAGCTATCTCGTGGTGCGGCTGTTCTTCGGGTAACCCTTCGTGGGTGCGGAGTTGTGCCCCGCCCCGCCCCTTCCCGCAACCCTCCGGGGGCGGGTGATTCGGCTGCGGATCGTGGCTGGTTGCTCGTTCCCCCGGGCGTGTGGACAGCCCCGGGGTCCGGGGCGCAGCCCTGAGAGCCTGTGTCTGAACCCCGCCCGGGCCCGTGACGTCTGGCACGCACTCCCCCAAGGCCTTAAGGGCCAGGGGGGACCCCCATGCCGCGTTGCC
>NZ_JBSFIE010000061.1:0-20127 GCF_053597395.1 Streptomyces sp. NPDC001415 | reverse complement strand
GCCTTCGACATCGACGCCAACGGCATCATGCACGTGACCGCGAAGGACCTCGGCACGGGCAAGGAGCAGAAGATGACCGTCACCGGCGGCTCCTCGCTGCCGAAGGACGAGGTCAACCGCATGCGTGAGGAGGCCGAGCAGTACGCGGAGGAGGACCACCGCCGCCGCGAGGCCGCCGAGAGCCGCAACCAGGGCGAGCAGCTCGTCTACCAGACCGAGAAGTTCCTCAAGGACAACGAGGACAAGGTCCCGGGCGAGGTCAAGACCGAGGTCGAGGCCGCCGTCGCCGAGCTGAAGGAGAAGCTCAAGGGCGAGGACTCGGCGGAGATCCGCACCGCCACGGAGAAGGTCGCCGCCGTCTCGCAGAAGCTGGGCCAGGCCATGTACGCCGACGCCCAGGCCGCGCAGGGTGCGGCCGGCGCCGCCCCGGGTGCCGAGGCCCCGAACATGTCCAAGGAGGACGACGTGGTCGACGCCGAGATCGTCGACGACGAGAAGCCGCGTGACGCGAAGGGTGGCGCCGCCTGATGTCTGAGGAGACCCCGGGCTTCGAGGAGAAGCCCGACGTCCCCTCCGGCGCTCAGGAAGACGCCGAGCCGAAGGCCGCCGACTCCTCCAAGGAGGGGAAGGCGGCCCCGGCCGGGGACGCAGCCAAGGAGATCGCTCTGCAGGCTCAGCTGGACCAGGCCCAGACGGCGCTCACCGAGCGCACCGCGGACCTCCAGCGCCTGCAGGCCGAGTACCAGAACTACCGCCGCCGCGTGGAGCGGGACCGCGTCACGGTCAAGGAGATCGCCGTCGCCGGCCTCCTGACCGAGCTGCTGCCCACGCTCGACGACATCGGCCGGGCACGTGAACACGGCGAGCTGCAGGGCGGCTTCAAGTCGGTGGCCGAGTCTCTTGAGACGGTCGCCGCGAAGATGGGCCTGCAGCAGTTCGGCAAGGAGGGCGAGCCCTTCGACCCGACGGTCCACGAGGCCCTGATGCACAGCTACGCGCCGGACGTCACCGAGACGACCTGCGTGGCGATCCTGCAGCCGGGCTACCGGATCGGCGAGCGTACGATCCGCCCCGCGCGGGTCGCGGTGGCCGAGCCCCAGCCGGGCGCGGCCGCCAAGGAAGAAAAGTCGAGCGACGAGGAGAGCGGTGGCCCCGACAAGGGCTGACGCAGCGGTCATTGAAGAAGTGATCGTCCGAGAGGAGGGACGTCGATGAACACGAAGGACTTCGTCGAGAAGGACTACTACAAGGTTCTCGGCGTCCCCAAGGACGCCACCGACGCCGAGATCAAGAAGGCGTACCGCAAGCTGGCGCGCGAGAACCACCCCGACGCCAACAAGGGCGACACCAAGGCGGAGGAGCGCTTCAAGGAGATCTCCGAGGCCAACGACATCCTCGGCGACCCCAAGAAGCGCAAGGAGTACGACGAGGCGCGCGCCCTGTTCGGCAACGGAGGCTTCCGGGCCGGTCCGGGCGCGGGCGGCGGCAGCTTCAACTTCGACCTGGGCGACCTGTTCGGCGGGCAGCAGCAGGGCGGCGCCGGGGCCGGAGGCTTCGGCGGCGGGCTCGGCGACGTGTTCGGCGGCCTGTTCAACCGGGGCGGCGCGGGCACCGGCACGCGGACCCAGCCGCGCCGCGGGCAGGACCTGGAGTCCGAGGTGACGCTCAGCTTCACCGAGGCGGTCGACGGGGCCACCGTCCCGATCCGGCTGTCCAGCCAGTCCCCCTGCAAGGCCTGTTCGGGCACCGGCGACAAGAACGGCACCCCCCGGGTGTGCCCGACCTGTGTCGGCACCGGCCAGGTCTCGCGCGGCTCGGGCGGCGGGTTCTCGCTGACCGACCCGTGCGTGGACTGCAAGGGCCGCGGCCTCATCGCCGAGAACCCGTGCGACGTCTGCAAGGGCAGCGGCCGGGCGCGTTCCTCGCGCACCATGCAGGTCCGCATCCCGGCCGGGGTCAGCAACAACCAGCGCATCCGCCTTCGCGGCAAGGGCGCGCCGGGCGAACGGGGCGGTCCCGCGGGCGACTTGTACGTCGTCGTCCACGTGGACGCGCACCCGGTGTTCGGCCGCAAGGACGACAACCTCACCGTCACGGTCCCGGTCACCTTCACGGAGGCCGCCCTCGGCGCCGAGGTCAAGGTGCCCACGCTCAGCGGCCCGCCGGTCACCCTGAAGCTGCCCGCGGGCACCCCCAACGGCCGTACGATGCGGGCCCGCGGCAAGGGCGCGGTCCGCAAGGACGGCACCCGGGGCGACCTGCTGGTCACGGTCGAGGTGACCGTGCCGAAGGAACTGGACGACAAGGCCCGCGAGGCCTTGGAGACCTACCGCGAGGCGACTGCGGGCCAGGACCCGCGGGCAGAACTGTTCCAGGCCGCGAAGGGAGCATGAGATGGACCCCCGCCAGCGTCGGCAGCCCCAATTTGGTTCCAGGGCGTACGAATTGAACGAAGAGACGCCGGTGTACGTCATCTCCGTGGCGGCCCAGCTCTCCGGCCTGCACCCGCAGACCCTGCGTCAGTACGACCGCCTCGGCCTGGTCTCGCCCGACCGCACGGCCGGGCGCGGCCGGCGCTACTCGGCCCGGGACATCGAACTGCTGCGTACGGTCCAGCAGTTGTCGCAGGACGAGGGCATCAACCTGGCGGGCATCAAGCGCATCATCGAGCTGGAGAACCAGGTCGCGGCGCTCCAGGCCCGGGTCGCCGAGCTGTCCTCCGCGGTCGAGGGCGCGGCCGTCGCCATGCAGCAGCGCGAGGCCCAGGTGCACGCCTCCTACCGCCGGGACCTGGTCCCGTACCAGGACGTCCAGCAGGCCAGCGCGCTGGTCGTCTGGCGCCCGAAGAGGTCCTCGGAGTAGCTCCGGTGGCTCCGGCCCCCGTACGCCTCCGAAAAGGCCCGCTGTCCCCTTCCGGGGCGGCGGGCCTTTCGCGCCCGGAGCTCACTCGGCGATCACCGTGAACGCGGGGCCCGATGGGGATAAGGTCATCGGGCTCGATCGCAGGGAGGCGGGGGAGAGCATGTCTGAGCGGGTGGCGCATCCGCATGGCGCGGACCGGCTGTGCGCGGCCGGGGAACGGGCGTACGCGGACGCGCTGCGCGCCGGACGCATCGCGCGCGAGGCCGCGAGCGACGCCACCTGCCTGATCGACCTGGGGCTCCTGCACCCCGACCCGGCCGCCCTCGAATGGCTCCTGCCGACCTCCCCGCAGGCGGTGATGGCGCGTCTCCTTCGCGGCATCCACGAGGACATCGCGGCGAGCCAGGCCCGAACGGGCATGGTGGCGGCGGCGTTCGAGCGCTTCGCCGCGCTGGACGCGCCCGCGCCGGCCGGCACCGAGGCGCTGCGCGTCCTGGACGGCATCCCCCGCATCAACGCGGCCATCGACGACGCGATCGCCGGCTGCACCACCGAGGCGCTCACCATCCAGCCCCGCGGCATCCGCCCCGAGCACGTCCTGTCGCAGGCGCTGCCCCGGGCCCTGGACATGGTGGAGCGCGGGGTGCGGATGCGCACCCTGTACACCCATGTCGCCCGCTACGGCACCGGTCTCACGGACTATCTGCACCAGTTGGAGGGCCGCGCGGTCGAGGTGCGCACCCTCGACGAAGTCACCGACCGGCTCCTCCTGTTCGACCGTACGGTGGCGATCATCCCGGCGGCCGCGGACGACAGCAGCGCCCTGGAGCTGCGCCACCCGGCCCTCGTCGAGTACCTCGCGACCGTCTTCGAGCGGCTGTGGCGGCTCGCGGTGCCGCTCGCCGAGTCCGTGCCCGCGGCCACCGACATCGAGGGCGTCACGCATCGCGAGCGGGTCATCGCGGCCCTGCTCGCCGAGGGCCACCAGGATGCGGTGATCGCGCAGCGGCTCGGCATCAGCGTGCGTACCTGCCGCCACCACATCGGCCGCCTCGCGGAGGTCCTCGGCAGCTCCAGCCGTACCCAACTCGGCGTCCGCATCGTGCAGTCGGGCCTGGACACGCACCCCCGGTAGTCCGGGGCGTGCACGACATCGGGACATGTCGAGCTTTATTCCACCTCCAGTTGATGCAGTGCAGCAACATGATGGTGGTGGCCCGGCGGCTCCGGATGCATCGTGGTGTTCAGTATGAGCAGCTCGACTCACGGGGACGCGGGGCCGGGAGGCGGCGAGGTGGACGCCGCAGCCGTGGCTCTCCTTGTGCGCGGCATCCACGACGGCCTGGCCGACACGCGGCGCAGAGCGGGCCGGATCGCCGAGGCCTTCGAGCGGTACGCGTCGATCGGCCCGAGCGCCCCCGAACCCTGCGCGGCCGTCCGGGTGCTCGACGGCTTCGACGCGATCGACGGGGCCATCGCCGCGGCCTCGGCCGCCTGCACCACCGAGATGCTGACCGTGCAGCCCAACGGGATCCGCTCGCCGGGCATCCTGGCGCACGCCTCGACCCGGGACCCGGCCCTGGTGGCCCGCGGCGCCCGGATGCGCACCCTGTACACACACGTGGCCCGCTACGGGCCCGCTCTGAACGCCTACGTGGAGCGGCTCGGCGACGGCGCCGAGGTGCGCACCCTGGACGAGGTCACCGACCGGATGATGGTCTTCGACCGCACGGTGGCGTTCCTGCCCGCCAACCCGGAGCGCACCAGCGCCCTGGAGCTGCGCCAGCCCGCCCTCGTCGGCCACCTGGTGACGGTCTTCGAGTGCCTGTGGAACCGGGCCGTCCCGCTCGCCGAACCCGTACCGGCGGCGACCGGCATCACCGGCATCACGCACCGCGAGCGGGTCATCGCGGCGCTGCTCGCCGAGGGCCACCAGGACGCGGTCGTCGCGCAGCGGCTCGGCATCAGTGTGCGCACCTGCCGCCACCACATCGGCCGTCTCGCCGAGGCGCTCGGCTCCTCCAGTCGCGCACAGCTCGGTGTGCGCATCGCCCGGGCCGGCCTCGGCGGCCCCGCGCATCCGGTCGCCCCGCGGTGACCGTTTCAGGCGTCCTGGTCCAGGATGCCGGACTGCGCGATGAGAAAGCCGAGTTGGGCCCGGCTCCCGCTGCCGAGCGCGGCCGCCAGCTTGGCGATGTGCGCGCGGCAGGTGCGTACGTTCATGCCGAGGCGGCGGGCGATCGCCTCGTCCACGTGGCCCTCCACCAGGAGCTTGGCGATGGAGCGCTGGACGCCGGTGATGCCGGCCGTCTCCAGGTGGTAGGGCACCTCGTCGTCCCAGGGCGTGGCGTACTGCCAGAACTGGTCGAAGACGCCCACCAGGTACTGCACGAGGCCCTCGTGCCGCAGTTCCAGGGCGACTTGGCGGTCGCTGCGCGCGGGTATGAAGGCGATCTTGCGGTCCATGATGATGAGCCGGTCGATGATCTCCTCCAGGGTGCGCACCTCCAGACCGTACGGAGCGACCCGTTCCACGTAGCCGATGGTGGCGGAGTGGTGGCGGGCGGTGTGCTGGTAGAGGGTGCGCATCTCGACGCCGCGGGCGAGCAGCGGCTCTATGCGGCGAAGCCCCGCCTCGAAGCTCTCGGGCCGGCGGCCGCTGCCGGGCTGGATGACGAGCAGTTCCTCGGTGCACTCGTTGATGACGCGGTCGAGGGTCGCGTTGATCAGTTCCAGGCCTTCGAGGACGGTGATCGCGTGGGTGCCGGTGAGGGCGGGCGTCGCGATCGACATGAACGGCTCGAAGGTGTCGGCGAGGGCGACCGACTGCTTTCTGCGCTCCTGGATCTCGCGTTCCAGAGGCTGGGTCAGCAGGTTGAGCACCACCGTGGGTGGAACCGGGCGCAGCAACTGGGCGTCGTCCGGATCGGGGCGCAGCAGGGTGAGGTCGACCAGGCACGGGGCGGAGTCGGCTTCTGAGCGGGTAATCCCGCCGGTACGCAGGGCGAGGGCGTACAGAGCCGTTCCTGTCTCGCACAGATCAACTGGGCCGTGATCGTGTCCTATGTGCCCTTGTTTCAACCTAGTTGCACCCCCCTCATCCTTTTGAATTACAGGAACATGATGCCTGGCTGCGCTGGTGCAAGTGGCCGGAGTGGGCCATCGTCGTATCCGCGGGGGGAGGTAATGATCAAAAGAGGTGGAGATCGGCCATGAGCAGGATGGTTCGAGCACTAAGCACGACAGCCGTTGTGGCGGCTGCTCTCTGCGCTCTCTCGGCGCCTGGGGACGTTACTTGGGAGACCCACCCCGCGAAGTCCTCAGCCACGACCGCACAGGACGTCACCTGGGAGATCGCACCGAAGGTCGTGGCGATAGGCACGGACGTCACCTGGGAGATCGCTCCTAAGGGTGCTGTCGCATGAGCTTCCCGCCCGACGACCGCACCTTCCGTCGCGAAATGGCCACGGCCTACCGCTCGGGGTGGCACTTCATCGACCTCGCCACAGCAGTTCCCCATCGTGGCGATTCGTTGATGGTCACCCTGCTCGGTGAGCCGATCCTGATCGCCCGTGAGGACGACGAGGACGTCCGTGCCTACCGGTGCCTGCGCCGGCCGCGCGGGGCACCGCAGCCCATTCGCTGTGTTGTCCGGTACGGCATGGTCTTCGTGAACCTGGACCAACGTGACCACCAGCTTTTCGAGTCGGAGGCTCAACCCGATTCATCCACCGCCACCCCCCGCAGTGCCTGACGCGATCCCCCGTCGTTGTACATCGCGCAGGTGCTTCCCCCACACAGCGGCGCCATCGTGGACCTGAACACGGTGGCGCCGCTGTGCTGTCCGGGTACGGACGGCGGCCGTCTCAGGTGTTGCCCATCGCCCTGGTCAGCCTGATCTCGATCAGCACCCGGTCCGGGTTCGGGGCCGGGGTCCGCTGGTAGCGCACGGCGTAGCGCTCCACCGCGTCCGCGATCAGCTCGGGTTCCGTGCGTACGACCGCGCGGCCCTCCAGTGTCGCCCAGCGCCTGCCCTCCAGCTGGCAGAGCGCGACCCGCGCGCCCGCCGGGTCGGACGCGAGCGCCGCCAGGACGTTGGCGACCTTCCGGCTCCCCTTGTTGGTGATGATCCGCGCGAGCCCCTGCTCCGGGTCGTACGTCGCCCCCACCGGCACCACATGCGGCGAGCCGTCCGGCCGCTGTGTCGTCAAGGTGCAGATGTGGCGCTCGCGCCAGAAGCTGAGATAGGCGTCGTCGGGCTTGCGTACGTCTATGGCCATGGCCAAGAAACCTAGCCCCAGCCCTCCGTTCGCAACACCTTGAGCGGAATACGCTCAACTTTGTGTACGTTGGAAGGGTCATAGGTGGTGAAGCCATTGCCAAGGCGTACGACGAGGAGGAGCGAACGCACGTGGATGCCGAGCTGACGAACAAGAGCCGGGACGCGATCAACGCCGCAAGCAACCGGGCCGTCGCCGGGGGCCACCCGGATCTGACCCCCGCGCATCTGCTGCTCGCGCTCCTGGAGGGCCAGGACAACGAGAACGTCATCGACCTGCTGGCCGCCGTGGACGCCGACCAGGCCGCCGTGCGCTCCGCCGCCGAGCGGCTCCTGGGCGCGCTCCCGAGCGTGACCGGCTCCACCGTCGCCCCGCCCCAGCCCAACCGCGAACTGCTGGCGGTCATCGCGGACGCGGCCCAGCGCGCCAAGGAGCTGGGCGACGACTACCTGTCCACCGAGCACCTGCTCATCGGCCTCGCGGCCAAGGGCGGGCAGACCGGTGAGATCCTCTCCCAGCAGGGGGCCGGCGCGAAGAAGCTCCTTGACGCGTTCGAGACGAGCAGGGGAGGGCGCCGGGTGACCACACCCGACCCGGAGGGTCAGTACAAGGCGCTGGAGAAGTTCGGTACGGACTTCACGGCGGCCGCCCGCGAGGGCAAGCTCGACCCGGTCATCGGCCGGGACCAGGAGATCCGCAGGGTCGTCCAGGTGCTGTCCCGGCGTACGAAGAACAACCCGGTGCTCATCGGTGAGCCCGGCGTCGGCAAGACCGCCGTCGTCGAGGGGCTCGCCCAGCGCATCGTGAAGGGCGACGTACCGGAGTCGCTGAAGAACAAGAGGCTGGTCTCGCTCGACCTCGGTGCGATGGTCGCGGGCGCGAAGTACCGGGGCGAGTTCGAGGAACGCCTCAAGACCGTCCTCTCCGAGATCAAGGAGAGCGACGGGCAGATCATCACGTTCATCGACGAGCTGCACACCGTCGTCGGCGCGGGCGCCGGCGGCGACTCGGCGATGGACGCGGGCAACATGCTCAAGCCCATGCTGGCGCGCGGCGAGCTCCGCATGGTCGGCGCGACCACCCTCGACGAGTACCGCGAGCGCATCGAGAAGGACCCGGCCCTGGAGCGCCGCTTCCAGCAGGTCCTGGTCGCCGAGCCGTCCGTCGAGGACACCATCGCGATCCTGCGCGGGCTCAAGGGCCGCTACGAGGCGCACCACAAGGTGCAGATCGCCGACAGTGCCCTGGTCGCGGCCGCCGCCCTCTCCGACCGGTACATCACCTCCCGCTTCCTGCCCGACAAGGCCATCGACCTCGTCGACGAGGCGGCATCGCGACTCCGTATGGAAATCGATTCCTCCCCCGTCGAGATCGACGAACTCCAGCGCGCCGTCGACCGGTTGCGCATGGAGGAGCTGGCGCTGAAGAACGAGACCGACCCCGGCTCGGTCCAGCGCCTCGACAAGCTCCGCAAGGACCTCGCCGACAAGGAGGAGGAGCTGCGCGGACTCACCGCCCGCTGGGAGAAGGAGAAGCAGGGCCTCAACCGGGTCGGTGAGCTGAAGGAGAAGCTCGACGACCTGCGCGGCCAGGCGGAACGCGCCCAGCGCGACGGCGACTTCGACACCGCCTCCAAGCTCCTGTACGGCGAAATCCCGGGCCTGGAACGGGAGTTGGAGGCGGCCGCCGAGGCGGAGGCCGAGCAGGAGAAGTCGAAAGACACGATGGTCAAGGAGGAGGTCGGCCCGGACGACATCGCGGACGTGGTCGGCGCGTGGACGGGCATCCCCGCCGGGCGCCTCCTGGAGGGCGAGACGCAGAAGCTGCTCCGCATGGAGGGCGAGCTGGGCAAGCGCCTGATCGGCCAGTCCGAGGCGGTGCAGGCCGTCTCGGACGCGGTGCGCCGCACCCGGGCCGGCATCGCCGACCCCGACCGGCCCACCGGCTCGTTCCTCTTCCTCGGCCCGACGGGCGTCGGCAAGACCGAGCTCGCCAAGGCCCTCGCGGACTTCCTCTTCGACGACGAGCGGGCCATGGTCCGCATCGACATGTCGGAGTACAGCGAGAAGCACAGCGTGGCCCGCCTGGTCGGCGCGCCTCCCGGCTACGTCGGCTACGAGGAGGGCGGCCAGCTCACCGAGGCCGTCCGGCGCCGCCCGTACTCCGTCGTGCTCCTGGACGAGGTGGAGAAGGCGCACCCCGAGGTCTTCGACATCCTGCTCCAGGTCCTCGACGACGGGCGCCTCACCGACGGCCAGGGCCGCACGGTCGACTTCCGCAACACCATCCTGGTCCTCACCTCCAACCTGGGCAGCCAGTACCTCGTCGAGCCTTCGACCAGCGCGGACGTCAAGAAGCAGCAGGTTCTGGAAGTGGTGCGGGCCTCCTTCAAGCCGGAGTTCCTCAACCGGCTCGACGACCTGGTGGTCTTCTCCGCGCTCACCAAGGACGAGCTGTCCCACATCGCCGAGCTCCAGATCGGCCGCCTGGCCAAGCGCCTGGCGGACCGCCGTCTCACCCTGGACGTCACCCCCGAGGCCCTGGAATGGCTGGCCGACGAGGGCAACGACCCGGCGTACGGAGCGCGCCCGCTGCGCCGCCTGATCCAGACCGCCATCGGCGACCGGCTCGCCAAGGAGATCCTGGCGGGCGAAGTAACCGACGGTGACACGGTTCGGGTCGACCGATTCGGGGAGGGGCTGATCGTGGGGGCCGCGAAGTAAGAGCCCGCGTCCAACCCTCCAGGGCCGATCCCGCCACCCGGGCCGGATTCGGTCAGCCCGCAGCGGATACCCGGGGGCAGGGGTTGCCAGCCCTGCCCCGGCATGGGGGAGGATGACCGGAACCGTACGAAGGAAGATTCACGATGAGCATCGACCCGTCCTCGATTCCGAATTTCGGGGCTCAGCAGGGCCCGCAGTCCGGCGGTGCGCCGTCCGGGCCCATCGTCCCCGACCAGGACCTGGTGAAGCAGCTCCTGGACCAGATGGAGCTCAAGTACGTCGTGGACGACGAGGGCGACCTCGCCGCGCCGTGGGAGGATTTCCGTACGTACTTCATGTTCCGCGGCGAGGACGACCAGCAGGTCTTCTCGGTGCGGACGTTCTACGACCGGCCGCACAGCATCGACGACAAGGTCCAGATCCTGGAGTCGATCGACGACTGGAACCGCCGCACCCTGTGGCCGAAGGTCTACACGCACACCCACGACGACGGCACCGTCCGCCTCATCGGCGAGGCGCAGATGCTGATCGGCACCGGCGTCGCCCTGGAGCACTTCGTGTCCTCCACGGTGAGCTGGGTCCGTGCCTCGATCGAGTTCGACAAGTGGCTCCTGGAGCAGCTCGGCCTGGAGAAGGACGTCGAGGGCGGCGAGGGCGACGAGTCCGGCGAGCCCGACTCCGAGTGACCCTTCGGGTGACTCAGAGCGCCATGGTGGCCAGCGTCAGCAGATAGGCCCCGTAGCAGAACGAGAGCCCGGCCAGGGCGACGGTCACCGCGACCGCCGCCCGGGGCCGGGCTTTCGTGATGGCGAGGGCGAGCGGCGCGAGCAGCGGGAACGCGGGCAGCAGGAAGCGCGGCTTCGACTCGAAGAAGCCCGCACCGCCGACCGTGATCAGGACGAGAACGGCCGTGTAGACCAGCAGCGGCAGCGGCGGCCGGTCCAGTACGAGAAGGACGAACAGGACCACCATCACCGCGGTCAGCAGCGCCGCCACCGTGAACCCCAGGTCGTACGGGGCCACCGCGAGCCTTTTCACGAACCCCAGCGTGCCCTCGCCGAAGTCGAACCGGGACGTCCAGCCGGCCTGCACCGCGAAGTAGCCGCCGAACAGGTCGCCCTTGCGCACCCCGACCCACAGCACATAGCCGCACCAGCCGAGCGGCGCGAGCAGCGCGCCCGCCCAGGGCCGCCACGAGCGCCGCTCGCCGCGCCAGATCTCGTGCACAGCCGCCGCCATCACCGCCACGGCCACCGCGACGGAATTCGGCCGGGAGAGCCCGGCGAGCAGCGCGAGCGAGCCCGCCCACAGCCAGCGCCGCCTCAGTACCGCCCACAGCGACCAGGCCGCGAGCGCCGTCATCACGGGCTCGGTGTACGCCATCGTCAGGACGACGGAGTGCGGCAGCAACCCCCACAGGAGCACGAGCAGGGTGCCCGCCGGGCGGCCGTACAGGCGCTCGCCGATCAGATAGATCCCGCAGGCCGCGGCCGCCGCCGCCGTCCACGAGACGAGCAGTCCGGCGGAGCCGCCGGTAACCGGCACGACGGTGGTCACGGCGCGGATCAGGCCCGGGTAGAACGGGAAGAACGCCAGGTCGCTCTGGACCGAGCCGTCCGGCCAGAACAGGGTGCGGCCGTAGCCGTGGGCCGCGATCCGGGTGTACCAGTCGGCGTCCCAGGCCGTCGCGAGCCGAGCGCGCGGCGAGAACCCCCGGTGCCAGGCCGCGGCCGCGACCACCAGGAGCCCGGTCAGCCGCGCGGCCGCGAACAGGCCGAGCGCGGGGGCCGCCCGGCGCAGTGCGCCGGCCCAGGGCAGGACGCTCGTGATGCCGGCGGCCCGGCGGCCGCGGGCGGGGGCGGTGATCTCGGCGGACAGAAGGCACCTCCGGTCGCGCGTGGTCGCTCTTACGACCGACCATCAGCGCGGATCCGGCTTCCCGCGACCGGTGCGCCCCCGACCGGGTAGAACTCCGCCCACCCGGCGGTGCGCGCATGTGTGTCGCCGTGCCAGTGCCAGTGCCAGTGCCAGTGCCCGGGCGCGGGGCCGGCCGGACAGCCCCCGGCCCGGCTCTAGCCGGCCAGTGCCTTCAACCGGGTGACCGCCTCTTCGAGTACGGCCGTCCGCTTGCAGAAGGCGAAGCGGACGAAGGGGGCGCCCTCTTGGCGGTGGTCGTAGAAGACCGCGTTGGGGATCGCCACGACGCCGCAGCGCTCGGGCAGCGCCCGGCAGAACGCGAAACCGTCGCTCTCGCCCAGCGGGCGGATGTCGGTGGTCACGAAGTACGTGCCCGCCGGGCGGAACACCTCGAACCCGGCCGCCGTGAGCCCCGCGCTCAACAGGTCCCGCTTGGCCTGGTGGTCCGCGCGGAACCCGTCGAAGTAGGAGTCGGGCAGCCCCAGCGCCTCGGCCACCGCGTACTGGAAGGGCCCCGAGGGCACGTACGTCAGGAACTGCTTGGCCGTCCGGACGGCCGCCACGAGCTCGGGGGCCGCCGTCACCCAGCCGACCTTCCAGCCCGTGAACGAGAACGTCTTGCCCGCCGAGCCGATGGTGACCGTGCGCTCGCGCATGCCGGGGAAGGAGGCGAGCGGGAGGTGCTCGGCGCCGTCGAAGACCAGGTGCTCGTACACCTCGTCGGTGATCACCAGGAGATCCCGCTCGCAGGCGAGTTCGGCGACCGCGGCGAGCTCGGCGCGGGTCAGGACCGTGCCGGTCGGGTTGTGCGGGGTGTTGAGGAGGATCAGCCGGGTGCGCGGGGTGACGGCCGCGCGCAGCTCGTCGAGGTCGAGGACGAAGTGTCCATGTGCGGCTCCGCCGCGGGGGCCGCCCGAGGGGCGCAGGGTGACCGGCACGCGGGCGGCGCCCGCCATCGCGATGCACGCGGCGTACGAGTCGTAGTACGGCTCCAGGGCGATGACCTCGTCGCCGGGTTCGAGCAGCGCGAGCAGGGAGGCGGCGATGGCCTCCGTGGCGCCCGCGGTGACCAGGACCTCGCGGTCCGGGTCGAAGGTGAGGCCGTACCGGCGCTGCTGGTGGCCGGCGATCGCCGTGCGCAGTTCGGGGACGCCGGGGCCCGGCGGGTACTGGTTGCCGCGTCCGTCGCGCAGGGCGCGGACCGCCGCTTCCCGTACGGCTTCGGGCCCGTCGGTGTCGGGGAAGCCCTGTCCGAGGTTGATGGACCCGGTCCGCTGGGCGAGGGCGGACATCTCGGCGAAGATCGTCGTCCCGAACTCGGCGAGGCGGCGGTTGAGCAGAGGGCGCGCGCTGGAGGTCATGGCCGCCATCCTGCGGGCAACCTCTGGAGTTGCTCAAGTGTGCTTTGGCGCCGCATGGCCGGGGGCATCCCCCTTCCACGCGGGACAACGGGGGACCGCGGCGGACAAGGACGGTGGGGGAATGGACATCGCCATCGAGATGGGCATCGTCGTACTGGTGCTGCTGATCATCATCGCCAGCCCGGGGGCACGGCGCCGGCGCAAGAGCATGGCGGCGCGCAAGCGGTACAGGTCCTCGTCCTCCTCCGGGGGGTCGGGCAGCTGGTGGGCCGGGGACGGGGACGGCGGTTCGTCCGGCGGGAGCGGACACCACGGCGGGCACCACGGGGGCGGACATCACGGCGGCGGTCACGGGGGCGGACACCACTCCTGCGGCGGCGGCCACTCGTCCTGCGGGGGCGGCGGAGGCTGCGGTTCGAGTTGAGGACACAGGGCCCGAACTCGCCTCAGTGCAGGCGGAGTTCGGGCCACAGAGCCGACGGGACGACCGGCTCGCACGCGGTCGCGGCTGTCACGGGGCAGCCGATTCCGCCGCTGGTCGTGCCCGTTGTGCGCCCGGCCGGTTCCGTCCGGCCGGGCGCCCTCTTTCGCGCCTGTAGTTGAACGTTTGAACCGAATGGCCCCCGAGGGGATGGAAACCCCATCAAGTTGGGTAAAAAAGCTTTGAGCGCCGCGCACTTCATGATTCCCTCGCAGATGAGAAACGACGCAGCCCCCGGACCCCGGGTGATCAGCGAGCGGTCCCCGTCCTTGTTGCGGTCCGAGGCGACCTCGGTCATTCCACCCTCCCCATGTGTGTTTTGCGGAGCCCACCCATGCTCACGACCCTCAAGACCGCCTACACCGACACGCGTGCCGCCGACCTCGCCTGGGCGCTGGGTCGCGAACCGCTCCCCGCACTCGCCGTACTCGATCTCGAACTGACCGGTGCCAAGCTCCAGTTGAGGCTTCTCGGCGCCTCGCACCAGGTGCTCCTCGACGAGGAGCGCGGAACCTGCTCGGAGACCGTCGCCTGCATGCCCGGCAGCAGTACGCCGTTGCCGCTCGGTGTGGCGAAACGTCTCGGGGAGTGGGACTACGAGTTCGCCGCGCGCGTCGAAACGCTCTCGCGCGGCTCGTTCGCGGGGCGCGCGCAGGAACTCCTCGCGCTCGTCGCCGACCATCCCAACGGACTGGCGGGAACGTTTCCGGGCTCGCCGCACGCCTTCACGGCGATGCTCGCGCAGCGCGGCGACGGCCAGGTGTGGTGGCGCACCTGGCACGCCTACCCGCAGGAAGGGCAGTTGGTGGTGACCCGCACCCGGGTCGGCGTGCGGGTCCCCGCGCCCGCCGGGCTCTGAGGCGCTCGATCCGCCTGCGGTTGGCTCCAGTTGAACCCGTGTGGGTGACAGGATGCGAACGGGGTGTGACGTAGCGTTCGCATCATGATCGAACCGCTCCCCGCTCCCGTGAGGAGGCCCCGGTCGGGACGGTTCCTCGTCCTGGCCGTCGTGTTCGTCTGCGCCGCCTGCGGCCTGGTGTACGAGCTCGAACTGGTCGCCCTCGCCTCGTACTTGATCGGAGACTCGGTCACCCAGGCCTCGGTGGTCCTCTCGGTGATGGTCTTCGCGATGGGCGTCGGCTCGCTGCTCGCCAAGCGGCTGCGCTGCCGGGCCGCCGTCGGCTTCGGCCTCATCGAAGCCGCGCTCGCCCTGGTGGGCGGCTGTTCCGCGATGGTGCTGTACGCGACGTTCGCCTGGTTCGGCGGCTCGCGGTACGCCCTGGTCGCGTTCTCGCTGGCCATCGGCATGCTGATCGGCGCCGAGATCCCGCTCCTGATGACCCTCATCCAGCGCGTCTCGCGGCGCGCCGAGGGCGACGCGAGCGGCACGGTGGCCGACCTGTTCGCCGCGGACTACGTGGGCGCGCTCGTGGGCGGCCTGGCCTTCCCCTTCCTCCTCCTGCCCCAACTCGGCCAGCTCACCAGCGCGTTGCTCACCGGCGCGGTCAACGCGGTCGCGGGCGGCTCGCTGGTCCTGCTGCTCTTCGGCCGCGACCTGACCCCGCGCGCCCGCTGGGCGCTGCTCGGCGCCAACGCGCTCGTCCTGGCCGTGCTCGCGCTGACCACCGCGATGGTGGACGACTTCGAACAGGCCGCGCGCCGCGCCGTGTACGGGGGCCAGGTGCGGGTCGCCGTGCAGACCCACGTCCAGGAGATCGTCCTGACCGGCAGGAGCGGCGCCCCCCTCGACCTGTTCCTCGACGGCCGCCTCCGCATCAACGGGCGCGACGAGTCCCGCTACCACGCGGCCCTGGTGGGGCCCGCGCTCGACGGAGGCCCGCACGGCCGCGTCCTGATCCTGGGCGGCGGTGACGGCCTGGCCGCCCGCGAAGTCCTGCGCCACCCCGGCGTGCGCTCGGTGACCCTCGTCGAACTCGACCCCGGTCTCATCCAACTCGCCCGAAGCGACCGGGAGTTGGCGGCTCTGAACGCGCACGCCTACCAGGACCCCCGGCTCCACCCGGTGATCGCCGACCCCTTCGGCTGGCTGCGCGGCGACGGCCGCACCTCGGGAACGTACGACGTCGTCGTCTCGGATCTGCCCGACCCCGGCATCACCGCGAGCACCAAGCTGTACTCGCAGGAGTTCTACGG
Organism: Streptomyces sp. NPDC001415; assembly: GCF_053597395.1. Classification (NCBI taxonomy): domain Bacteria; kingdom Bacillati; phylum Actinomycetota; class Actinomycetes; order Kitasatosporales; family Streptomycetaceae; genus Streptomyces; species Streptomyces sp. NPDC001415. Next base: position 4,349 of record NZ_JBSFIE010000061.1, on the reverse strand, counting down.
GCTCGCCTCGCGCGTGCTCGGTCCCGGCGGGCGGCTCGTGGTGCACGCGGGGCCGGTGAAGGGGCGTCCGCGCACGTTCTGGACGGTCGCCTCGACGGTCCGCGCGGCGGGCCTCACGACGTTCGCGTACCGGGCGACCGGGCGCAGCGCCGGGTTCACCGCGGGCCCCGACCGCGCCTTGGACTCGGCGAAGTCCCCGCACGACTGGGGCTTCGTGCTGGCCTCCGCGCATCCGTTCTCGGCGCGGGGCGCGCCCTCCGGGGCCCGGCTGCCCGCCGGTACGGAGCCGCTGACCCCGCCCCGGGAGGCGGCCGGGTACCCGCCGTCGACGCTGGTGCATCCGCGGTACGCGGACTGAGGGGGCGTTCGCGGTGAGTGGGTGCCAGGTCCGAGCGGGGGCGGGCCCGAGCGGGGGTGGGTCCCGCATCGGGACGGCGTTTGCGCAGACGTGACGGCCGGTGCTGAGTAGGCTCGGTGGCTATGGAGCATGAGGTGTTCGTTCCGGTTGAGGCCCAGTCACTCCGGCAGACGCTGCGCGATCCCGCCCGGGTCGCGCGCTGTGTGCCGGGGCTCCAGCAGGATGCGGGCGAGCCGCCCATCGCGGGCCGGCTGAAGGTCCGCCTCGGCGGGAGCACCATCACCTACCGCGGCGCCCTGCGCATCACCGAGCAGGACGGCGACGCGTTCGCCTTCGAGGGCGAGGGCGTCGAGGTCCGCGGCGCGGGTGCGGCCAAGCTCACCCTGACCGTACGGCTGGCACCCTCCCCCGGCGGCACCACCCTCGCCTTCGCGGGCACGGCGCTGGCGGAGGGCCGGGCGGCCGACGTACCGGCCGACGCGGCCACGGCCTCGGCGCTGCGCCTGCTCGACCGGTTCGCGGCGGAGCTGGCTCGGCCGGTACGGCAGGAGCCGGACCCGGCGGACGGTTCGGGGAGCCGTTCGGCGGAGGCCGCCGAAACGGACCTGAATACGGACCTGAACGGGGACCTGGACGGCGGTCCGGAGGAGCCGACGGCGCCGGACCCCGCCGACACCGACCTCAACACGGACCTCGACTCCACTGGCTTCGACGCCGCCCACGTCGACTCCGGCCCCGGCTCCGACCTGGACTCGGAGAGCCTCGCCTCCGTCTTCGACGCCGAGGTGCCGCCGCCGTCCCTGGACCCGCTCGCCGACGAGGAGTTCGCCATCGAGGTCGGCGAGCCGGTGCCCGTCGAGGCCGCGCACGCCCGCCGCACCATGATCGGCCGCAGCGCGGAGGAGGTCGACCACGCGCCGCCGCGCGGCCGGTACGCCCCCGTGCCCGCGCCCTCGGGCAGCAACGCCGGTGCCACGCTGCGCTGGGTCGCCCCGGCCGCCGCCCTCGCGCTGGCCTCCGCGGTCGTCGTCGGCCGCGCGCTGAGGCGCCGTCGCTGAGAGCGGATCGGAAACAGGCGCTCACCCCAGATCCCCGGCCCACCGGCTAGGGTCGGACGCGTGAGCAGTGACCAGATCAAATTGGGCGCAGGCGCCGTGGAATTGACCGTCGACGCGGGCAACGGCTGCCGGATCAGCAGTCTGCGTATCGACGGCACCGAGGTGCTGCGCCAGGGCGACAAGTACGGCTGCTTCCCGATGGTGCCGTGGTGCGGCCGCGTCGAGAACGGCCAGTTCCGCGACGGCGGCGTGAAGTACCAGCTGCCGCTCAACGCGTCCCCGCACGCCATCCACGGCACCGCCCGCGACCATGCCTGGAAGACCGCGCGGGTCTCGGACACCGAGGCCGTGTTCACCTACGAGCTGGCCGAGCCGTGGCCGTTCACCGGCAAGGTCACCCAGATCTTCGAGCTGACCCCGGACGCGCTGACGGTGACGATGGGCGTCGAGACGTACGACAACTCCTTCCCGGCGCAGGTCGGCTGGCACCCCTGGTTCGTGCGGGAGCTCGACGGCAGCCGGGTCGAGCTCGCCTTCGACGCCGAGTGGCAGGAGGAGCGCGGCGACGACCACCTGCCCACCGGACGGCGCATCACACCGCTGCCGGGCCCCTGGGACGACTGCTTCGGCATGCCCGACGGCGTCGACGTCACCCTCACCTGGCCCGAGCGGCTCGAACTGAAGGTGACCAGCCCCACCGAGTGGGTCGTCGTCTACGACGAGCAGGACGAAGCCGTGTGCGTGGAGCCCCAGTCGGGCCCGCCGAACGGCCTCAACACCCTGCCCCGCCAGGTCACCCCCATCGAGCCGCTGGAACTGGCGACGACGTGGACCTGGCGACGGCTGTGAGCAGGGCCCTTAAGCTCATGGGTATGACTGACGTACGCGCAGACCTGCTCCAGCAGATCAAGGACAAGGCCGTGGTGCACGGCAAGGTGACGCTCTCCTCGGGGATCGAGGCCGACTACTACGTCGACCTGCGTCGGGTCACCCTTGACGGCGTCGCCGCACCGCTGGTCGGCCAGGTGATGCTCGACGTCACGGCCGAGTTCGACTTCGACGCGGTCGGCGGCCTGACCATGGGCGCCGACCCGGTGGCCGGCGCGATGCTGCACGCGGCCGCCGCCCGTGGCCGCACCCTGGACGCCTTCGTCGTCCGCAAGGCCGCCAAGGCGCACGGCATGCAGCGCCAGGTCGAGGGCCCGGACATCAAGGGCCGCCGGGTCCTGGTCGTCGAGGACACCTCCACCACCGGCGGCTCGCCGCTGACCGCCGTCGAGGCGGTCCGCGCGGCAGGCGCCGAGGTCGTGGCCGTCGCGACGATCGTGGACCGGGCGACCGGCGCCGCCGAGAAGATCACCGAGGGCGCGGGCGTGCCGTACGTCTTCGCGTTCTCCTCGACGGAACTGGGTCTCGCGTAAAGCACGCGAAAGCTGGTGACCCGGGCCCGAAACTCGTGACCCAGGTCCCGGGGTCGGCGCATCCACCTCGCTGACCTGCGTGTTTTTGAAGGGGCGGGCTGTTTCACGTGAAACGGCCCGCCCCTTGGTGCGTCCGCCGGGTGGAGCCGAGGCCAGAGTCTGGAAAGATGGGCGCCGACGATGACGTCGCCCCCAGGTCAGGGCCAGCACCTATCGCACACCCGCACATCACAAGGAGCGGACAGATGCCCATCGCAACCCCCGAGGTCTACAACGAGATGCTCGACCGGGCGAAGGCAGGCAAGTTCGCCTACCCGGCCATCAACGTGACCTCGACCCAGACCCTGCACGCTGCGCTGCGCGGCTTCGCGGAGGCCGAGAGCGACGGCATCATCCAGATCTCCACCGGTGGTGCGGAGTTCCTGGGTGGCCAGTACAACAAGGACATGGTCACCGGCGCGGTCGCCCTGGCCGAGTTCGCGCACGTCGTCGCCGCCAAGTACGACATCACGGTCGCGCTGCACACCGACCACTGCCCCAAGGACAAGCTGGACGGCTACGTCCGCCCGCTGATCGAGGTCTCCGCCGAGCGCGTGGCCAAGGGCCTGAACCCGCTGTTCCAGTCCCACATGTGGGACGGCTCCGCCGAGACCCTCGCGGACAACCTGGCCATCGGCCAGGAGCTGCTCGCCAAGGCCGCCGCCGCGAAGATCATCCTTGAGGTCGAGATCACCCCGACCGGCGGCGAGGAGGACGGCGTCAGCCACGAGATCAACGACGAGCTGTACACGACCGTCGACGACGCGCTGCGCACCGCCGAGGCCCTTGGCCTGGGCGAGAAGGGCCGCTACCTGCTGGCCGCGTCCTTCGGCAACGTCCACGGCGTCTACAAGCCCGGCAACGTCGTGCTCCGCCCCGAGCTGCTCAAGGACCTCCAGGCGGGTGTCGGCGAGAAGTACGGCAAGCCGTCCCCGTTCGACTTCGTCTTCCACGGCGGCTCGGGCTCCACGGCCGAGGAGATCGCGACCGCCCTGGAGAACGGCGTCGTCAAGATGAACCTCGACACCGACACCCAGTACGCCTTCACCCGCCCGGTCGCGGACCACATGTTCCGCAACTACGACGGTGTCCTGAAGGTCGACGGCGAGGTCGGCAAGAAGTCGACGTACGACCCGCGCACGTGGGGCAAGCTGGCCGAGGCCGGCATGGCCAAGCGTGTGGCCGAGGCGTGCGCGAACCTCCGGTCCACCGGTACGAAGCTGAAGTAATTCAGCGCCGCTGAATTACGGGCCCGGCTTCCCCCTCGGGGGTGGCCGGGCCCGGTGCTTTTCCCCACCCCGCCCCTTCCCGCTGTGACACTCTGCGGCTCCGCCGCGTGGCCTCCGGGGGAGTGCGTACGGCTGCGGCTCCTCGATGGTCCTGGGGCTCCGCCCCAGACCCCGTTCGCGCCTTAAGGGCGCTCGTCCTCAAACTCCCCCAAGGCCTTAAGGGCCAGGGGGACCCCCATGACGG
>NZ_JBSFIE010000060.1:0-21327 GCF_053597395.1 Streptomyces sp. NPDC001415 | reverse complement strand
CAACGCGGCATGGGGGTCCCCCCTGGCCCTTAAGGCCTTGGGGGAGTGCGTGCCAGACACCGCGGGCCCGGGCGGGGTTTAGACACAGGCTCTGAATCGTGCCGCCCTGTCCCTTCCTGCCTTCACCGGCGTGACGCGCCAACACCTCGCCGAGTTGTTGGTCGAGTTGGCTCCTCGGTGGGAGGCGGCACGGCAGTCGCGGTTGGACGAGCGCCGGGGCGGATGCCGTCGTCGTGCGGCCGGGGCCGGCCGCACGCAGAAGCTCGTCCTCACCGACCGGCTGCTGGTCACCCTCATCTGCCTGCGGCACCAACTGCCCCACGCGCTGGCCGAACTGTTCGGGGCGGAGGACCCCTTCGCCGGGATCGGCGCCGCGGGAGCACGCTGATTCCGGCGGCACCGAGGCAGCACCGCACGTCACCGGTCCGCCCTCGACATCCATCGAAGCCCACGGGCGCAGCCAGTCCCATTCCCATGCTCGCGGCGGGAAGGGATCACTGCATTCGGGCGAAAATTTCGCAAACCCTTCCGTATTCCCGACGCCATGCATGATCGGTCCGCCGGAGCGCGCTATGCCTGTTCGGTGATCAAGATCCGGTCCCGTACCGTTGCCGCGCTCGCGGTGTCCGTCTTGTCCTTCTGCGGCCTCCCCGGCCCCGCCGCCGCAGCCCGCCTGCCAGACCCCACGCTCGACGCGGTCGTCACAGCCGTCCCATCGGCCAAGCTGGGCCTCAGCTGGCACCCCGGCTGCCCGGTCCCGTCGTCCGGGCTCCGGCTCGTGCAAATGAACCACTGGGGCTTCGACGGGCAGGTCCACCGGGGCGAACTCGTCGTGCGCGAGCGGGCGGTGGCCCCACTGCTCCAGGTCTTCGAGCAGGCCTTCCAAGCGCAATTTCCCATCCGGCAGATGCGCGTGATGGCAGAGTTCGACGGCAGCGACGAGGCGGCGATGGCGGCCGACAACACCTCCGCCTTCAACTGCCGTACCGTGACCGGCGATCCGTCCGAAATCTCCCAGCACTCGTACGGGGACGCGGTGGACATCAACACCCTGGAGAACCCGTACGTCGACGTGAACGAGAAGGTCTATCCCCCAGCCGGTGCCGCCTTCCTCGACCGATCACAGCAGGCGAAGGGCATGATCCATCCTGGAGATGTGATCACCACGGCGATGAGCGAGGTCGGCTGGCAATGGGGAGGGCGCTGGAGTCCCCCGGACTACCAGCACTTCTCGGCCAATGGACGCTCGGGGTGACCACCCGATCCTGTCCTTCGTGATCACGACTGCCCCCGCTACCCAGGGCCATATGTGGCTGCCCATCCACCACTTCGGCTCGTCGTACGAGCCAGGCCCTGACCAACAACAAGCGAATACGGTACTTCGCCCCGGAGTGTGGGGCCGGCCGCACGAAGAGTGGCCTGAAGCAATTCCGGCGAAGTCACCCCGGTACCGCTGTTGTCGCTCTGTGGCGCACCGCGTGATCGAATCGGAGCGCGAGAGACTCATCGGGAAAGGCGAAGACGTGGAGTTACGGCGCCTGCGGTATTTCGTGGTGCTCGCCCGCCAGTTGCACTTCGGGCGGGCGGCGGCGGAGATCGGCATCGCCCAACCGGGCCTGTCCCAACAGATCAAGGTCCTTGAGAAGGAGTTGCGAGCCGAGTTGTTCGTCCGCGGCCGGGGTGAGGTGCGGCTCACCGCAGCCGGTGAACAACTGGCTCGCGAGGCACCACAACTACTCGACGAATGCGAGGCGTTGGCGCGCTCGGTACGCAGCGCGGCACGCGGCAGCGCCGGGGTGCTGCGGGTCGCGTACACCCGGTCCGGGGCCGACCTGCGCCTCGGCGAGCTGGTCAGATCGTTCCGTACCCGCCACCCGCGCTACCAGATAGAGGCGTTGACCGGCTGGACGAGCTGGAACCTGGAGTTGCTTCAGGACCGTACGGTCGATGTCGCGTTCATCCGGGGCCTGGAGCGGCCGTGCGGGGTCGAGGTGCTGGAGCTGGGTGCCGAGGACATGGTCGTCGCGCTGCCTGAGGGACACCGGCTCGCCGAGCGGGAGGCCATCCAGGTGGCGGAACTGGCGGAGGAACCGGTGGTGCTGTGGCCCCGGCATCAGGGGCCGGTGTTCTACGACCGGATCGTCCAGCAAGTGTGGCCAGGGACCGGGCCCCGATTGGTGCAGGAGGAACCGGAGTCCGAGCAGATCCTCGCGGCCATCGCGACCGGGACCGGGCTGTCGGTCCTTGACCGCAGACGGGCGCAGAAGCTCTGCCCGCCCGGCGTGGTGCTGCGGCCGTTCGCCGGCGAGCCGCTGCGGGTGCCGGTGGGCCTCGCCTGGCGGCAGGGCGACGAGACCACGGTGGTCGGCGACTTCGTGGCGTACTGCAGGTCCCATGGCCACGCATGGGTGGAGAGTGACCGCAGCACTTGAGGGTGCGGCCGCCCGCGGGGCCGGGCGGCCACGGGAACGTGACAGCTACGCGGGCACGGCGCCGACGACCGACGTCATACGGGCGGCCAGCGTGTCCAGCGCGGCGTCCAGCCGCCGCGCCAGCTCGTCCAGTTCCCCCTCCGTGCTCGTCAGCGGGGGCGCCACCATGACGCTCTCGGTGACGTGGTCGATGCCGCCGGGGCACAGCACCAGACCGTGCTCCCGGGCGCAGGAGACCAGAGCACGCGACACCGCCAACGGGTGCTCCGGCTGACCGTCGAGCCCCAGCGCCAGCATCAGTCCGCGTCCACGGACCTGCGTGACCACCGGGTGCTGTGCGGCCAGTACGGCCAACCGCGCTGCGAGCCCCGCGCCCAGCCGGGCGGCTCGCGCGGGCAACTCGTCCGCGCGCAGCCGGTGCAGAACGGCCAGGCCCGCCGCGGCGGCGACCGGGTTGCCGGACATGGTGTGGCCGAGCACCACGGAACCGAGCGGCTTGTCGAAGGCGCCCGCCACTCGCTCTGCGACCATGGTGACCGCCAGGCTCGTATAGCCACCGGTCAGCCCCTTGCCCGAGGTGAGCAGGTCGGGCGCCACGCCCGCGTGGTCGCAGCCCCACCAGCGGCCGGTCCGCCCGAAACCGCACATCACCTCGTCCGCGACGACCAGGAAACCGGACCGGTCGGCCTCCGCGCGCAGCCAGCGCAGCGTCTCGTCGTCCATCGGCGCGGCACCGGATGACGCGCCGCCCACCGGCTCGACGAATACGGCGGCCACCCGCTCACGGCCGACCCGGTCCAGCGCGGCGGCCCACTCCCGACGGCCGGCGCGCAGTGCGCCGGGAGCGGGTAGCACGCGGCTGCCGTCAGCGGTCGTGCCGTTGGAAAGCAGCGGGGCGAACGACGCGTCCACCTTGGGAGGTTGGCCGGTGAGCGCCAGCGCCCCCGCCGTCATTCCGTGATAGCTCGGCTGCTCGGACATCACGACCGTACGACCGGGGGAACCTGTGCGGTGGTGGAAGGCGAGGGCGATACGCAGCGCGCACTCATTGGCCTCGGAGCCGGAGTTCGCGTACTCCACATGTGAGGTGCCGGCCGGGGCCACCTCCAGCAGTTGCTCGGTCAGTAACCGCAGTGGACGTGAGGAGAACTGGGAGCGGTGGACGAACGCCACCTTGCCCAGCTGTTCGGTGATCGCGGCGATGACCGCGGGATCGCCGTGCCCCAGATTGACGTTGAGGACGCCCGAGGAGGCATCCAGGTAGTCCCGGCCGGACTCGTCGTAGAGATACGAACCCCGGGCGGAGGCGACGTGTGGGAGAGAGTCGGCCGTCATGAGTGTCCTTCCGCGGTGGTGTGTGACGAGGTGGCTCGCGGTTGCGCGGGACACGGATCCAGGTGGTGCGGTACCGCCGTCTTCTTCGCGGCGGCGAGGACGCCGAGCGAGGCCAACGCCGCCGCGAGACCGAACGCCCCGGCCAGCGTGGCGAATCCGGCTCCGCCGACCGTCAACGCGCCCAGCAGGCTGGTGCCGACCGCTATACCGGCATTCATCATCGCGTTGTTCCAGGAGACGACCGCGGCGCGCTGCGTCGGGTCGACGGTGCTGAGGTAGGACTGCTGGGTGCTGTAGAAGGCGCCGCCCGCGACGAACCACACGAAGAGGCCGACCAGACTCACCCACACAGCCGTGGCAGTCACCGCGAGCACGACCCCGGCCGTGAACACCACGGCCCACAGCACCGAAAGCCGGATCTCCTGCCCGCCGCGCTGCCGCACCCGGTCCACCAGATGACCCGTCAGCGTCGAGCCGACGACGGACGCGAAGCCGACCAGCAGCCCGACCAGGCCCAGCTCACCGAGCGTGAGACCGAAGCGCCCGCTGAACAGCACGCCCGCGAAGGTGTACGTGCCGAGCCGACCAGCCTGGAGCAGCGCTGTGGCCAGCAGTCCGAGCCGGATCCGCCGGTCCGCCCAGGGCCGGACGATCGCCCCGATGCCGCGTGCGCCGCCGGTGGGCCGGGCCCCGCGCAGCCGCGTCGCCAGCACCGGAACCGTGCAGGCCAGACCGATCCCGATCGCTGCGAACGGCCAGCGCCAGGAGGCGAGCCCAGCCACCAGCGTGCCCAGCGGCACGCCAAGGACCTGGCCCAGCGAGTAGATCGAAGCGCCCCAGGACACCGCCTTGCCACGCTGTGCGGGAGCGCTGCACTCGGCGAGATACGCCCAGATCGCAGGGGCCGCGGCGGCTCCGCCCAGGCCGGTCACCGCACGGGCGGCGATCAGCAACGGCAGGGTGGGGGCCAGCGCGCACAGCACATTGCCGACGACGAAGAGGGCCACGCCCCAGGTGATGAACATCCGCCGCTCGACCCGGTCGGCCCACACCCCGAGCAGCGGGCCGGCGATCGCGTACGTGACGACGTAGGACGTGACAAGCGCGGCCGCGGCAGCGGTGGACGAGCGCAGATCGTGGGAGATGGTCGGCAGCAGCGGCGAGACCAGATACATCTCCGCGCCCATCAGGAAGAACACCGCGTACAGCAGCGCGAAGCGGCCCCAGGGCGTGCGCACGCCGGGCGGTGCGGGGGCGCCGCGTGCGGGTGGCGGCTGAGTGGAGGTGGGTGTCACAGCGTGGTCCCCGCCCCGACGGGAGTGACGCCCGCGGCGGCCTGCGGCACGGGCGCGGCGCGGGGCAGGCCAAGCTCGTCCCACACCTCGTCGACAGCGCTCACGAAGTGCCGCACGGCGGCCGGGCTGTGCACCGGCGACGGGTTGATGCGCAGCCGCTCCGTGCCGCGCGGCACACTGGGGAAGTTGATCGGCTGGGCATAGCAGAGATGGTCATCGAGCAGCCGGTCCGCCAGCCGCTTGCACAGATGCGGGTCGCCGACAAGGACCGGCACGATGTGGCTCTCGGTGGACACCAGCGGAATCCCGGCCTCCTGGAACAGGCCCTGCAACATGCCGGCCCGGTGGTGCAACAGCAGCCGCTCGTTGTCGGACTCACGCAGATGCCGAACGCTGGCCAGGGCGGCCGCGGCCAGCGCCGGGGGCATCGCGAGCGTGAAGATGAAAGCGGGCGCGAAGCTGCGCACCGCGTCCACCACAGGGCCGTCGCCGACCACATAGCCGCCCGCGGTGCCGTATCCCTTCGCGAACGTGCCCATCAGCAGATCGACCTGGTCGGCGCAGCCCATCTGCGCCGCCATGCCCGCGCCGCCGGGCCCGTACATGCCGACCGAGTGAGCCTCGTCGACGTACACCAACGCGTTGTGCCGCTTGGCGACCGCGCAGAGTTCCGGCATCGGCGCCACGTCGCCGTCCATCGAGTAGATCGACTCGAAGGCGACCACCTTGGGGGCTTCCGGATCGGCGGTGGCCAGCAGCTCTTCCAGATGCGCCGGGTCGTTGTGGCGGAAGATGCGGCGCTCGGCGCGGGTGGCACGCATACCGAGGATCATCGACGCGTGGTTCTGCTCGTCGGAGAAGAAGATCACACCGGGCAGGAGTTTCCCGAGGACACCGAGTACCGCGTCGTTGACGGCGTAACCGGTGATGAACGTCAGCCCGCGCTCCTTGTTGTGGAGTTCGGCGATCTCCCGCTCCAGCAGGACGTGGGTCCGGTTGGTGCCGGAAATGTTGCGGGAGCCGCCGGCCGCCGCACCGGACCGTTCGATCGAGCCCTGCATCGCGGCGACGACGGCAGGGTGCTGGCCCATGCCGAGGTGGTCGTTGCTGCACCAGACGGTGATCTCCCGCGGGCCGTCGGGGTGGTGGTGGATGGCTGCGGGGAATCGGCCGGCGAGTCGCTCGATCTCGACGAACGTCCGGTACTGCCCATTGGCCTGGATCTCGGCTATTTTATCCGTGAAGAAGGCACGGTAATCGAGCACAGCGTTTTCCTTTCGAAGGAACCTGTGAGGGGATTTCGTTTTCTGGATTTCACGTCGCGTGAATGCGCAACGGGACGTGCCGGAGAGCGCGTTGGGGAATGCGCGGGGAAAGAGTGCGCGGTTTTCAGTGAGCCCGGGTCAGCTGAGCCGGGGGTCCTCGTCCCAGCCGGTCAGCGGCGGAAACGCGGCGGGGTCGACGGCGATCCGGACCAGCGCCGGCCGCTCCGCGGTGAGCGCTTCCTTCAGGGCGTGGGCGAGCCCGGCCGGCTCGGTCACCTCCAGGCCGAGTGCCCCGCAGGCTCGCGCGATGGCCGGGTAGTCGACCGTTCCGAGGGACACCGCGCTGGTCGCGGCGGCATAGGCGTGCACCTCGGCGTGCTTCTGGTAGCCGAGCAGCTGATTGTCGAGCAGCAGCACGGCCACGGGCAGCCGTTCGCGCACGGCCGTCTCCAACTCCGCCCAGACATGCGCGAATCCACCGTCACCGGTCACGCAGACCACCGGCGCGTCCGGCCGGGCCAGCCGCGCGCCGAGCGCCATGGGCAGTCCCCAGCCGAGCCCGGCAAGACCGCGCGGGCTCACGAACCGCTGCCCGGGGCGGCGGGCGCGCAGATAGTTGGCGGTCCAGACGGAGGAGTAGCTGGCGTCGGAGACCACGATCGAGTCGGGGGTGAGCAGCTTGTCCAGCTCCGCCATCACGCGTTCCGGGCGAACCGGGGCCGCGTCCGAGGTCCTTACGCCCGCGCTGGCGGCCTCGTACGAACGGCGGGCGGCGGCCAGCACCCGCTCGGTCTCGCCGCGGGCCGTGCGCAGCTCACTGGTGCCCACCCGCTCCAGCTCCGCGCGCAGATCGGCCAGGCCCGCCCGGACGTCGCCGACCAGCCGCAGCGCCTCGTAGTTGCGGCCGACCTCCTGCCCGTCGATGTCCAGGTGGGCGTAACGGGCGGTGGACGGCAGGGTGTGCCAGGAGTCGGTGCCGTTCTCGTTCGTACGGGTCCCGACCAGCAGCACCGCGTCCGCGTCCGCCAGCCAGGGCAGCAGGCCGTGCGCGATGCCGCGCGGGCCCATGAAGTGCCCGATGACGCCGCCGGACAGCGGATGCCCTTCGTCCACCGCGCCCTTGCCCATCGGCGTCGTCAACACCGGGAGCGCGGCCTCCTCCTGGAGCTCCGCGAGTTGCCCGCAGGCGTCGCTGCCGTGTACGCCACCGCCGGCGATCACCACCGGTCGGCGTGCCCCGGCCAGTAGTTCGGCGGCCTCCCGTACGGCCGGCGCGGGGGGCCGTGGCCGGTCCAGCGGCACCCGCCCGAGATCGGCGGAGCGTGTCGGCGTCCCGCCGGGGGGTGCGGCGCTGTGCGGCACCTCCTGGTCCAGCACGTCCTTGGGCACGAGCAGCACGGCGGGCCCCGGGCGCCCTGAGGATGCGGCCGTGAACGCCATATCGGCGTAGTCGTCGGCTCGTGCCGGGTCGTCAAGGCGCCGCACCCACTTCGCACAGGAGTTGAACAGCGCGAAGTGGTCCAGCTCCTGGAAGGCGTTACGGTCCCGGTGTCCGGTCGGCACGTCCTGGACGACGGCGACCAACGCGGTCGAGGCCCTCATCGCCTCGGCAAGCGGTGCGACAAGCAGCGTCGCGGCGGGTCCGTTCTGTGCGGCGACCACGGCGGGCCGGTGCGCGACGCGCGCGAACCCGTCGGCCATGGCCCCGCCCGCGTTTTCCGTGCGGTAGGCGACCTGTCGGATCCCCCGGTTCTCGGCGGCCAGCAAAAATGCCGTGGGAAGACTCTGTCCGAAGATTTCCCGAACGCCGTGCCGCACCATGGCTGCGGCCAGCGCGTGTGCGACTGAGTTCTGCATGAGCCCTCCACTCGTGGTGTGTCCACAAGCCTTGAGCATCCGCCACACACTGTCCAATACCGGTTTTATATTGCGAGATAAAGAGCTTTTATCGGCGTCGTTTTATTTACGCCGATTTATCGGCCAGGTAATTTCGACGGAAGATGCGGGATGCTATGCGCGCGGCGCCGGGGGCTGACACGGGGCTGCCGAGGGGTCTCGCGGGCGCGGGACACGTCGGCGCCACGCCAGTCCCAAGAGCGCGGCGCTTTCCGGGCGTTCAGCCCGCGCAAGGGTACGGGCGCGCCGCGCTCACCGCTCGGTGCCGGTGGCCGCTTGGCGTTGCGACCGTGAACCGCGTGGGCTCCGGGCAGTGTCAATGGGCGGGCGGCGAGCCGCGACGGAGGTATCGACCATGCGGTTGCGGGACAACACAGGGGCTCGGCACTGGGGCTCGGCGGCGCCGGTCCGCTCGACGTGCCGGAAAGTGCGGCGAGTGCGCGGCCGCGAAGGTGGAGATCGGGCGTTTGACGCGGCGGGGCAGGATACGGAGTCCGCGGTGCGCTGGCCCCAGTTCTCGAAGGTGAGGATGGCCCGTCGGATCCGGGGGGGTTGGTGCGGCGCTGGGGTGTCGGCGGTCCCGGTTGCGGTGAGGGCGGTGAGGCGGACCGTTCTCAGGGTGACGGTCAGTGAGATGCGGTCGGGGTCGATGCCGGCATGGTCGGCGGCTTCCCCTCCGAGGCGCCGGACGCGTGCTGCGGTCACAAACCCCCGATGGGGCGGGGCATCGCTCGTGGTCGAGCAGTGTGGTGATCAGCCGGAGCTGGGTGGTGCGGCTGTGCCGGCCGTCGGTGCGGACGGTGACGGTGGCTTCGATCACCCGCAATGCCAGGGCCCTGGGCCTGCGGCGGGATGCCGCGGCGGTGGCGGGGCCAGCGGGCCAGGCGGGCACGCTCGTTCTGGCCGGTGGCCATCGACAGATAAGTGCCGTCGGGGAGCAGATGCAGGACAGGCGGCAGCCGATCGGTGCTGGTCCGCCACGACAAGTGCGCGCCCGTCGCAGCGGCCGCGCAGGCCAGTGGGACGCCGTTGCTGCCGCGATCGGCCAACAGCAGCATGCCTGGGCGCAAGGCCCGGCACAGCAGCGCCTGGTCCTTCTCAGACTGTTTCCAGGAGCCGACGGTCACGTCGAGCAGAGTCCGGGTCCCGCCTTCGACCAGCGCGGTCAGCCGCATCAGCGGGAATCCGCCCAGTCCGAACTTTCCGGCGGCGCGGCCGCAGAACGCGAAGTTCAAGGTGCTGTCGGGAACCTGAAGACCAGTGCCGTCCCAGGCCACTACCCGCCGCCCCTGCCACCATGACCCCGGCGTGTCCGCGGCCGCAGCAGGACCTTTGACCTCGTCGAACAGCGCGACCAGGGAGCTGATCCGATCCGCCGCCGGGCCTGTCGCAGGGCCGCTGCCGACGGGTCGACATCCGGCAGGCCCGCCCCGGCGACCAGGCAGGCCCACACACCCCGATATCCGCACTCGGTGAACAGCGCCATCGCCAGCACGAAGTACACCACCACCCGCGAGGGGAGCTTCCGCACCCGCGACTGGACCCGTCCGGTCTTCGCGAGTACTGCGTCCACCAGCGACGGTGAGATGATCTGTGTCACTCTCCCAAGTGCCCGGCAGCGAAGGCTACTTCACCACCCATGCGCGCACGCGCGGCCATGCCAGACTGAACCATGGGGGCTCCTTGAGAACCGCGTCTTGGTCGACTCCCGTCCTACGCGGAGCCCCGCCCCACCAGACCCGACTTCGCCGAACAGGTTGACAATCCGACCCGAGCTCAAAGTTCCCGGCGTTGACCCAAGACCCGCCTCCAGCACGCCTTCTCCGCCGCAGCCCTCAACCTCATCCGGCTCGATGCCTACTGGAACGACCCGGCACCCCGTCCCAGAAACACCACCCGGCTCGTTCGTCTCCACACCGAACTGGCCTCCTGACCACCGGAATTCTGACGCCGCGCCCGTGTTTGACAAATGCCAGCCGCAGCAGGGAAGATCATTAAGTAAATGCTCAGATCATTAAGGAATCGTTAGGGTAATGCGTCCGTAGTGTCGTGAATGCGGTGATGCCTGGAGACCCGGCCGACGCGCTGTGGGAATCATCACGCGCAGCGAACACGAATGAAATGATTCGTGCATTCGCCGGAGGGTCCCAGGTGACCACATTGATCGCAGAGCGACCCAGGCCCTCGGTGGGCGCATCCCGCATGATGCACACTCCCCGGCACCGGATTTCCGGTGCCGGTCACCGGTGGGCTGCCAAGGGTCTGCGGGCGCCAACGGGAGGGATTTTTGGTGCTGATCAACGTTCTTGGTCCCTTGACGGTCGAGCACGGGGGGAAGACACACCGGATCCGGGCGAAAAAGCTCCGGACCGTGTTCGCCGTCCTGGCTCTGAACGCGGGTCGCACGGTCTCGTGGGACACGCTCGTCGACGAACTCTGGCCCGACAAGGACCTGGAGAATTCGAGAAACGCCCTGCATGCCACCACCGCCAGGCTACGAAAACTCGTGGACGGCTGGGATCTCGACGAGAAGGCCAACGAGCTGGTGCGCACGACGGGCAGCAGCTACATGCTGGACGTCCCGCAGTCCTCGACCGACGCCGCTCAATTCCTGAAGTTCGCGGCCCAGGGTTCCGAACTACTGCGGGATCAGCCGGACCGTGCCGAGGAATTGCTGCACCAGGCGCTGAGTCTGTGGCGCGGGCCGGCGCTTCTCGACGCGGGGGACGGTCTGCTGTGCCAGTCCACCGCCGCCCAGCTGGAAGAGCGGCTGATGTCGCTGCGCGAAGACCTCATCGTGGTCAAGCTCAATACCGGTGGGGAACGCGAGGCGATCTCCGAACTCCGGGAACTGGTCGTCCAGCATCCGGGGCGCGAGCGATTCAGCGAGCAGCTCATGGTCGCCCTCTACCGGTGCGGGCGACAGAGCGAGGCGCTCGACGTCTACCAACGGACCCGGGACTGGCTCTCCGGCGAACTCGGCCTCGATGTCGGCCGCTCGCTGCGCAAGCTCTACCAGGACATCCTCTCCCAGGATCCACTCCTGGACGCCAAGGCCTGACTACCTGATATTCAGGGCTCGTTGGGGGCATCTCCCAGTGCGCTCAACAGCCTCAGGTGCTGTCATACGAGCAGGGGCCCGCCGGAACACTTTCCGGCGGGCCCCCTCGCTTTTCTCAGCCCGCCTCGCGGTACGCCCGCAAGCTCAGCGGCACGCACAGCGCGAGCAGCGCGGCGAGCGTACCGAAGGCGACAAGAAGCGGGTGTTCCGCGGGGAAACCACCGCCCGTCACGACCGGGTTTCCCCACAGCGTCCGGCAGGCGGTGACCACCGAGCTGACCGGGTTCCACTCGGCGAGCGGCCGGATCCAGGACGGCAGGCCTTGGACCGAGAAGAACGCGTTCGACAGGAACGAGAAGGCGACCAGCACGATCGCGCCCAGCGAATCGATCGCCTCCGGTGTACGCATCAGCAGGCCGATCAGCACGCCGAGCCACAGCATCGCGTAGATGAATCCAATGATCAGCGCGAATCCGGCAAGGACGGAAAGTGCCCCCGCGTGCGGGCGCCAGCCGACGGCCAGGCCCACCGACATGACGATGCACAGACCGATGACGGAGACCATCAGATCGGACAGCGTCTGGCCGAACAGCACCGAACCGCGCGATACGGGCAGTGACCGGAACCGGTCGACCAGGCCGCCGCGCAGATCCATGCAGACGCCGATGGCGGTGGGCCCGATGCTGGCGAGGCCGACCTGGACCGCGACGCCGGCCATCAGGTACTCCTCGTACGCACCGCTGCCGGGCACCGAGATCGAGTCCCTGAACAGGTAGCCCACCGCGATCAGCAGCACCAGCGGGTTCAGCGTGATGCCGAGGAACTTGCCCGGCGCCCGCCTCAGGTGCAGCAGATGCCGCCCGGCCAGCGCGAACGTATCGGCGAGGCCCACGGCAAGTCCGCTCGACGGGCGGGCCGTAAGGCTCGATTCACTCATGGGGCACGGCCTTCGGATCGGAGCTTTCGGAGGGTACGAGACCACCCGGGGGCGCCGGACGGTCGGTCAGCTGGAAGAACACGTCGTCGAGGGTGGGGCGCCGCAGCTCGAAGTCCACGACGTCCACCCCCGCGTCGCCCAGTGCGGTCGCGACCGCGGCCAGGCTGCGCAGACCCGAGTCGAGCTGGACCGAGATGCTCCGCCCCTGCACGTCCACCACCGGCTCGGCGGAGGCGATCGCGGATACCGCCGACACCGCGGCGGACAGCGCGTCCTGACGGGTCACCGACACCTCCAGGCGTTCGGTACCGACCTTGCGCTTCAGCTCGGCCGGCGTGCCCGCCGCGATCACCTGGCCCTGGTCGATGACCACGATCTGGTCGGCGAGGAAGTCCGCCTCCTCCAGGTACTGCGTGGTCAGCAGCACCGTGATGCCATCGGCGACCAGTTCGCGCACCACGTTCCAGAGCACCATGCGGCTGGTGGGGTCGAGGCCGGTGGTCGGCTCGTCCAGGAACAGCACGGGC
Organism: Streptomyces sp. NPDC001415; assembly: GCF_053597395.1. Classification (NCBI taxonomy): domain Bacteria; kingdom Bacillati; phylum Actinomycetota; class Actinomycetes; order Kitasatosporales; family Streptomycetaceae; genus Streptomyces; species Streptomyces sp. NPDC001415. Next base: position 8,579 of record NZ_JBSFIE010000060.1, on the reverse strand, counting down.
GGGCGGGCGATGATGCAGGTGGCCAGGTCGAGGCGGCGCCGCATGCCGCCCGAGTAGGTGCCCGCCGGGCGGTCGGCGGCGGCCGTCAGCTCGAACCGTTCGAGCAGTTCGTCGGCGCGCTGCCGAGCCCCGCGCCGCCCCTGCCGCAGCAAGCGGCCGAGCAGCACCAGGTTCTCCCGGCCGGTGAGCAGTTCGTCGACGGCGGCGTACTGGCCGGCGAGGCCGATCCTGCGCCGTACCTCCTTGCTCTGCCGGACCACGTCGTATCCGGCGACCGTCGCATGTCCGGCGTCCGGCTTCAGCAGGGTGGCGAGGACCCGCACGGTCGTTGTCTTGCCGGCCCCGTTGGGGCCGAGCACGCCGAGCACGGAGCCCGTCGCGACCGACAGATCCACCCCCCGCAGTGCGGTGTGGCCCTTGTACCGCTTCTCCAGTCCCTCCGCGTAGACCGCGGTGTCCGTCGCCACGCGGTCAGTTGCCGGAGTGAGCGGCCAGGCTCTTCGGCCGCATGTCGGTCCAGTCCCGCTCGACGGCGGCCAGCGCCTCGGCACGCCCGCTCTCGTCCGCGGCCACGGTCCAGCCGGCCGGCACCGCGGCGAAGGTCGGCCACAGGCTGTGCTGGCCCTCGTCGTTGACCAGGACGAGGAACTTGCCCTCTTCGTTGTCGAATGGATTCGCCATGATTCTCTTCTCCAATTCCCGGAATTTCCGGACTCTTTCAGGACCCCTGTAACGGGATGTCATGCGTGAAGACGGTCCAGTTCGGCGGCAATGAGCCGGCCGATCCGAGCCTGCGGCCCGGAATGCATCATGAATTCGTGGCCACAGGGAATGTCGTACGTCTCCACCGCGCCAGACACATGGGATGCCCAGGCCTGCCGCTTGGCGGCACTCTCTTCGCCGTCCAGGCCGAGCCCCGCGACAAAGAGCAGCATCTTCCCGGAAACGCTCCCGGGCCTGAACTGCCGTACGAGGTCAATGCGGTTACGCATCGCCCCGAGGAGCGCAGGCACGTCGAGTTCCGCCAGCGGGCTCGCTTCGCGGCGCAGCGCGCCGGCGACCTCGGCGGGCGTCAGCTCACCGGCGCTGTCCGCGCGGTCGAGGCCGCAGTACTCCAGTACGGCGGTGAGCAGTTCCGCATCCGTGGGGACCGGGTCGTCCTGGTTCGCCGGGTAGCTGTCCAGGTTGGCGAGCAGTGCCACCTCTTCGCCCGCGGCCTGCAGCTGAACGGCCATCTCGTGGGCCACCAGGCCGCCGTAGGACCAGCCGAGCAGATGATACGGGCCGGCCGGCTGGATCTCCCTGAGGTGCCCGATGTATTCGGCGGCGACCTGTTCGATGCTCTCCGGGAGCGGGCCGGGGCCGCCGGGCGCCTGAAGTCCGTAGATGGGGTGGCGCTCGCCGATGAGACCGGTCAGGCCCAGGTAGGGGAGGCTGAAGCCCATGCCGCCGTGGACGCAGAACAGCGGCGGCAGGTCTCCCGAGGGCCGGATCGGCAGCACCGTGCCGAAGGGGTCGAAGACCGGCCCCTCGGTGGCCCGGTCCTCGATCTCCCGTCCGATTCGGTCGAGGAAGGTGGCGCCCGGCGCGTGGGCGGCGCGTTCGGCGACGGCGGCCAGCGCCTGTACGGACTTGTGCAGGAAGACGTCGGCCGGTGCGAGGTCCAGGCCCGCCTTGCGGGCGCGGCCGACGACCTGCACCGAGCGGATGCTGTCGCCGCCGAGTTCGAAGAAGTCCGCGTCGGCGAACACCTGTGGCAGGCCGAGCACTTCGGCGAACACCACGCACAGGATCTCCTCCTGCGGCGTGCGCGGCGCCCTCCCGGACACTGCGGTCATCGCCGCCGGGTCGGGGGCGGGCAGCGCCTTGCGGTCCACCTTCCCGTTGGGGGTCAGCGGCAGCGCGTCGAGCGCCATGAAGGCGGTGGGCACCATGTAGTCGGGCAGCAGTCCGGCGAGGTGGGCGCGCAGCTCCGTACGGGAGACGTCGGGAGCCACGACGTACGCGGTCAGACGGCGGTCGCCCGGTGTGTCCTCGCGGACCACCGCGACGGCCTGCCCCACCCCGGGGCAACTGCCCAGGGCCTGCTCGACCTCGCCGAGTTCGATACGGAAGCCGCGCACCTTCACCTGGTGGTCGGCCCGGCCGAGGTAGTCCAGCTCCCCCTCGCGGGTCCACCGGACGAGGTCGCCGGTGCGGTACATGCGGGTGCCCGGCGCACCGTACGGGTCCGCGACGAAGCGTTCGGCGGTCAGGCCCGGGCGGTTCAGGTAGCCGCGGGCCAGCTGGGCGCCCGCGATGTACAGCTCGCCCACCACGCCGGGGGCGACCGGGCGCAGCCAGGCGTCCAGGACGTATACGCGGGTGTTGGCGAGCGGCCGGCCGATGGTCGGCTTGGCCGTGCCCGACAGGGGTCCGCTGGAGGTGGCGCACACGGTGGACTCGGTCGGGCCGTAGCAGTTGACCATGGTGCGGCCGGCCGACCAGCGGGCCGCGGCCTCCGGCGGGCAGGCCTCGCCCGCGGTGATCAGGGTCAGGTCGTCCGGCAGCGTGATGTCCTCGGGGAACGCGGCGAGGACGACGGGTGGCAGCACGGCAAGGTTCACACCGTGTGCGGCGATCAGTTCGGCGAGCGGCTCGCCGGGGGCTCGGCTCTCGGGGGTCGCGAGGACCACGGTGCCGCCGCCGAGCAGCGGGACGAACATCTCCACGGACGCCGCGTCGAAGCTCGGCGAGGCGAACTGGAGCATCCGGGTGTGCGGGCCGACGCCGAAGCGGGCCACGTGGTCGGCGTGCAGCGCGGCCACGCCGGCGTGCTCGATCACGACGCCCTTGGGGCGGCCGGTCGAGCCCGAGGTGTAGATGACGTACGCGGCGTCCCGCCGGGTGAGCGGGCGCAGTCGGTCCGCGTCGGTGAGGTCGGCGTCGCCGGCGGCCGCGATGGCGCCGTCCAGGACGACGGTGTCCGTGCCGGATCCCGTCAGGACCGATGCCTTCCCGGGGACGGTGACCACGCAGTTCGGGGCGGCGTCGGCCAGCATGTAGGTGATGCGGTCGGCCGGGTAGTCCGGGTCGATGGGCAGATAGGCCGCGCCTGCTTTCAGTACGGCCAGGACCGCGACGACCATGTCGACCGAGCGCGGGATCATCAGACCGACGGTCCGGCCCGGCCCGGCTCCGCGCGCGACGAGCAGCCTGGCAAGGCTGTTGGCACGTGCGTTGAGCTCGCCGTAGGTCACCTGCTCGTCGCGGAACACGACGGCCGGGTGGTGCGGCCGGCGCGCCGCGTGCGCCTGGAAGATGTCCGGCAGGGTCAGCGGGGACACGTCGACGGTGGCGCTGTTCCAGTCCTCGACCATCCGGTGCAGCTCTTCCGCGTCCAGTACGTCGATGCGGCTCAGCGTCGTCTCGGGGTCGGCCACGACCGTCTCCAGGAGCCGTACGAAGCGAGCGGCCAGCCGCTCGACGGTCTCCGGGCGGAAGAGCGCGGTGCTGTACTCGACGAGGATGTCGAGCCCGCCCGCCTCCCCCTCGGACAGCTGGAACGCGAGGTCGAACTTGGCCGTGGTGCTGCCGACCGGCTCGGTGGCCGCCACCAGGCCGGGCAGCGACAACGTGGCCTCGGCCGTGTTCTGGAAGGCCAGCATGACCTGGAACAGGGGCTGCCTGGCCAGCGAGCGCACCGGGTTGCAGACCTCCACCAGGCGCTCGAACGGCAGGTCCTGGTGCTCGTAGGCGGCAAGGTCCGTCTCCCGTACGCGGCGCAGCAGCTCGCCGAACGTGGGGTCGCCGGAGGTGTCCGTGCGCAGCACCAGGGTGTTGGTGAAGAAACCCACGAGGTCGTCGAGCGCCTCGTCCGTGCGGCCCGCGACGGGGCTGCCCAGGGGGATGTCCTCGCCGGCACCGAGCTTGGTGAGCAGTGCGGCGAGCCCGGCCTGCACGACCATGAACGGGCTCACGCCTCGCTCGCGCGCCAACTCGACGAGCCGGGCGTGCAGTTCAGGGCCGATGACGGCAGCGTGCTCGGCTCCGTCGTGCGTGGTGACCGGCGGCCGGGCGAAGTCGGCCGGCAGCTCGATCTCCTCGGGGAGACCCGCCAACGCGCCCTTCCAGTAGGCGAGTTGGCGTCCGGCGACGCTGTCGGGATCGCTCTCGTCACCCAGGAGTTCACGCTGGCGCAGGGTGTAGTCGGCGTACTGGACGGGCAGCGGCCGCCACGTGGGGGCTTCGCCCTCGCAGCGCGCCCGGTAGGCGTGGGCGAGGTCGTCGGCGAGCGGCTTCAGGGACCAGCCGTCGCCCGCGATGTGGTGCAGGACGAGCAGCAGGACGTGGTGGTCGTCGGCGAGGGTGAACAGGCGGGCCCGCAGCGGGATGTCCCTGGCCAGGTCGAAGCGCCGGGCCGCCTCGGCGGACAGCGTCTCCTCAAGGGCCGACGCGGCTATCGCTTCCTGCCGCAGCGTGAACGGGATCTCGGTGAGCACCTGTTGGCGCGGCGCGCCGTCGGTGTCGGGGAAGACCGTGCGCAGCGACTCGTGCCGGCCCAGGAGGTCGTCGAGCGCGGCGCTCAGCGCCGGGGCGTCGAGACGGCCGGTCAGGCGCAGGCCCAGCGAGATGTTGTACGTGCCGTGCGCGTCGTCGAGCTGGTTGAGGAACCACAGCCGCTGCTGGGCGAAGGACAGCGGCACCGCTTCGGGACGTACGTCGACCGGTCGCAGCACCGGGCGGGCCGCTCCGGCTCCTGGCAGGCGGGCGGCGAGCGCGGCCGGGGTGCGCGCGTCGAACAGTGCGCGGACCGGGAGTTCGGCGCCGAGGACGGTGCGTACCCGGCTCAGGACGCGGGCGGCGAGCAGGGAGTGGCCGCCGTGGTCGAAGAAGTCGTCGTCGGGCCCGATCGCCGGCAGCCCGAGGACCTCGGCGAACACCTGGCACAGGAGCTCCTCCTGCGGGCCGCGCACGGCCCGGCCGCCGGACCTGGGCCCGAGGTCGGGGCCGGGCAGCGCCTTGCGGTCCACCTTGCCGTTGGGCGTGAGCGGCAGGACGTCGAGTGCGACGAACGCGGTCGGGACCATGTACTCGGGGAGCAGGCCGGAGAGGTGCGTGCGGAGTTCGGCGGGCGTCGGCGCGGCGTCCGTCGCCACCACGTAGCCGACGAGGAGCTGCTCACCGGGCCGGTCCTCGCGGACGGTCACCACGGCCTGTGCGACACCGGGGTGGCGGGCCAACGCGTTCTCGATCTCGCCGAGTTCGATGCGGAAGCCGCGTACCTTCACCTGGTGGTCGGAGCGGCCGAGGTATTCGAGGTGGCCGTCCGCGCCCCACCGTACGAGGTCTCCGGTGCGGTACATGCGGGTACCGGGCTCGCCGTACGGGTCCGCCACGAAGCGCTCCGCCGTGAGGCCGGGGCGGTTGAGGTAGCCGCGGGCCAGGCCCGCACCCGCGATGTACAGCTCGCCCGCCACTCCGGCGGGCACCGGGCGCAGCCAGGCGTCCAGGACGTGCACGCGGGTGTTGAGAAGCGGGGTGCCGATGGCGGGCGCGCCGGGGCGGGTGCCGTCCACAGGCGCGGCGGTGGACCAGATGGTGGTCTCGGTCGGCCCGTACAGGTTCATGAGGCCGGCCGTCGCCTTGCGCAGTTCTTCGGCCAGCGGCTCGCTCAGGGCCTCGCCGCCGACGAAGCAGCGCACGGCGCTCAGACAGTCAGGGGCTTCGGCGAGCAGCGTCTGCCACAGGCTGGGCGTCGCCTGCATGGCGGTCGCCCCGCTGTCGAGGACGGCCTGGGCGAGGGCGGCGGGGTCACGGACCGTGTCGCGGTCGGCGAGGTGCAGCCGCGCGCCGCTGAGCAGGGGCACGAAGAGTTCGGTGTTCGCGATGTCGAACCCGAAGGTGGTGACGCCCAGGAACACCTCGCCCCGTGAGAGGCCGTACCGGGAGCGCATGTCCGTCAGGATGTTGGCGAGGCCGCCGTGGGTGACGACGACGCCCTTGGGCCGGCCCGTGGAGCCCGAGGTGAACAGCACATAGGCGACGTCGTCGGGAAGGAGCGGACGGGTTCCGTCGGCGAGGTCCGTGTCCGGGAAGGCGTCCAGGCCGGCCTTGATGGCGGGGTCGTCCAGGTCCCAGTACGCGAGCGCGGCCCCGTCGGTGGTGTACAGAGCGGCATGCGATCCGGCGGCGGTGAGGGCCAGGACCGGCTGGGTGTCCGCCAGCATGAAGGCGATGCGCTCGGCCGGGTGGTCGGGGTCGATGGGCAGGTACGCGGCGCCCGACTTCAGCACCGCGAGCGCCGCCACCACGAGCTCGACCGACCTCGGCAGCGCGATGGCCACGGTCTGGCCGGGGCCGGCGCCCTGCTCGACGAGGGCGTGGGCCAGGCGGTTGGCCCGCGCGTTCAGTTCGCGGTAGGTGAGTTCGGTGCCTCGGCAGACGACGGCCGTGTCCTGCGGGGTCTCGCGGACCTGTGCCTCGAATGTCCGGGGCAGCAGTGCGGACATCGTCTCGCCGGCGGTGTCGTTCCACTCCGACCGGATCCGCCGGGTCTCCTCCAAGGTCAGCACGCCGATCCCGGCCAGCGACTGATCAGGGCCGCAGGCCACCGCCTCCAGTACGCCAAGGAGTCGGCGACCGATCAACTCGACTTGGTTCAGGCCGAGTTGACCCGGCGCGTAGTCGAAGCGCAGGCTCAGGCGGCCGTGAGTACCGGGCAGCACGGCCAGGGCGAGCGGGTAGTGGGTGACGGAGCGGATGTCCGCGTCCACGACCCGCAGGCCGGGCAGCGCCGCGGCCAGGCCCTCCTCGTCCATGGGGTAGCTCTGGAACAGCAGGACGGTGTCGAAGAGTTCGCCCGTGCCCGCCTGGTTCTGGATGTCGGCGAGGCCCACGTGCTCGTACGGCATGAGCGCGGACTGCCGGTCCTGTACGTCGGCGAGCAGCCCGGCCACGGTCTGGCCGGGGCGGGTGGCCACCCGGACGGGCACGGTGTTCGCGAACAGGCCCACCATCGTCTCGACTCCGGGCAGTTCGGCCGGGCGGCCCGAGGTGACGGTGCCGAAGACGACGTCGTCGCGGCCGGTGAGGCTGCCGAGCAGGATCGACCAGGCGCCCTGGAATACGGTGTTGAGGGTGACTCCCAGGCTCCGGGCCCGCGCGGTGAGGGCCGACGCGAGAGGGCCGGGGACCTCGACGGTGAGCGAACGCGGCATGACCGGGGCTCGCTCGGCGGACTCGGCGGCGGTGGCCGGCACGAGGCGGGTGGGCTCGTCGAGCCCGGCCAGGGCGTCCTTCCAGGCGACGAGTGCGGTCTCGGTGTCCTGCGCCTCCAGGAAGGCCAGGTAGTTGCGGTACGGGGCGGCGTCGGGCAAGCGCGCGTCGCGGCCGCCCGCCGCGTAGAGCGCGAACAGCTCCTGGATGAGCATCGGCAGGGACCAGCCGTCGACGAGGCTGTGGTGGATCGTCCACACGAAGCGGTGCCGTCCGGCCCCCTGCCGCACCAGGACGCAGCGCATCAGCGGCGGACGTGCGAGGTCGAAGCCGCGGTGGCGTTCCTCGTCGGCCACCGCGCACAGAGCGTCGGCGTCCGCGTCGGGCAGGTCGAGGTCCTGCCAGGGCAACTCGACGTCCCTCAGAACAAGTTGGACCGGGTCACCGGAAGCCCTGCGACGGAAGCAGGCCCGCAGATTCGGGTGCCGGTCGAGGAGCTGCTCGCAAGCGGTACGCAGGGCCGCGCCGTCCAGGTCCCCTTCGAGATCGACGGTGAGCTGCAGGGAGTAGACGTCCGCCTGCCGCGGGTCGTACTCGGAGAGGAACAGCAGGCCCTTCTGGAGTGGCGCCAGCGGCAGCACATCGCTGATGTTCGAACGCTTCATGACGACTTCTTCCTCATTCACCGAACTTCCTCATTCACCGAATTCGAGGTCGAACTCGGCGAGTTCTTCCAGTGACAGCGAGACCAGCGGCTGGTCGGACACGGCCGGGGCCGGCGCGGGCTCCGCCGCGGGTTGCGCGGCGGCGGCGAGTGCGGCGGGCGTCTTGCGGGTGAAGACGTCGCGCGGGGTGATGGCGAGGCCTGCCTTGCGGGCCCGGCCCACCACCTGGATGGAGCTGATGCTGTCACCGCCGAGGGCGAAGAAATCGTCGTCCGCCGTGACGGAGTCCAGGTTCAGCACCTCGGCGAACGCGGCACACAGCGCCCGCTCCTCGGGAGTACGCGGCGCCCGGCCCGTTGTCGCGGCAACGGTCGCCCGGTCCGGCACCGGCAGCGCCTTGCGGTCGACCTTGCCGTTGGGGGTCAGCGGCAGGGCGTCCAGGGCGACGAACTCGGCCGGCACCATGTAATCCGGCAGCACCTCCTCCAGCGCCGCCCGTACGTGCTCGACGGTGGCGGGGCCGACGAGGTAGCCGACGAGCCGCTTGCGCCCAGCAGTGTCCGGGACCGCTTGCACGGCCGTGTCCGACACTCCGCCAACCGCTCTCAACACGGCTTCTATCTCTCCGAGTTCGATGCGTCGGCCTCGGATTTTGACCTGGTGGTCGAGCCGTTCGAGGAATTCGAGCTGTCCGTCGGGCCGGTACACGACGCGGTC
>NZ_JBSFIE010000059.1:0-23803 GCF_053597395.1 Streptomyces sp. NPDC001415 | reverse complement strand
CCGCCCTCCCACCCGTGCAAGGGGTGGAATGGTCCGGCTCCTGGGGGCTGCGCCCCCAGACCCCCTTGCGGGGACTTCGTCCCCTGCACCCCTTTTCGGGGGCTCTGCCCCCGGACCCCCGTGTCGCGCCTTAACGGCGCTCGTCCTCAATCTCCCCCAAGGCCTTAAGGGCCAGGGGGGACCCCCATGACGGGCTGAAGATCCCAACCCTGGCCAGCACCGGTCCTGCAAGGGGCGCGGGGCTGTGACATGTGCGGATCCGCCCCCACGGTCCGCAGCCGAATCCAGCCCCTCCGGCGCTTGAGGAGCGGGGGTCCGGGGGCGGAGCCCCCCCCAGGCACGGCTCGGCTCAGACCAGTCGCACCGGCAAATCGAACAGGGCGTTCTGGGTCACGATCGGCTTGTTGCGGAGCTCGGCTCGTGGGACCGCCAAGGTCAAGGATGGGAAGCGGGCGTACAGCGCCGGGAGGGCCACGGACGCCTCCAGGCGGGACAGGGCCGCGCCCGGGCAGACGTGCGGGCCGTGCCCGAAGGAGATGTGCCGCACCGGGGTGCGGGTGACGTCGAAGTCGCCCGCGGACGGCCCGTGCTGCGCCTCGTCACGGCCTATCGCTCCGTAGGAGACGATCAGCGCCTCCCCCGCGGGGAGGACCCGGTCGCCCACCGCGACATCCTCCGCGGCGAAGCGGAACAGGACGTGCGACGTCGGCGTCGACCACCGCAGGGTCTCCTCGATGACGTTCTCCCACGGCACCACCCCGTCAAGCACCAGCTTGCGCTGCGAGGGGTGCGTCTCCAGGGCGACCACCGCGTTCACGATGAGGCTGATCGTCGTCTCGTGCCCCGCCGCCACCATCAGCTGGAGCGTGTTGGTGATCTCCTCCGTGCTGAGGTGGTCGCCGTCCTCCGACGCGGCGAGCAGCGCGCTGGTCAGGTCGTCGCCCGGCGCGCGCCGCTTGGACTCGACGATCCGCCCGAACAGCTCGCCCAGGTCCGCCATCATCCGCGGCACCTCCTCAGGAGGCGTCTGGGTGGAGAAGAACTTCTCGAAGAGGGACTTCATGCGCGGGTGGTCGGCCGCGTCCACGCCCATCAGCTCGCTGACCACGTTCATGGGCAGCGGGTACGCGAACTCCGCCTTCAGGTCCACCACTTCACCCGCCTCACGCGCCGCGAGGCGGTCCAGCATCGATGACGTCAGAGCCTCGATGCCCGCCCGCAGCCGCTCCACCCGCCGTACGGTCAGCGCCTGCGCGACCAGGGTGCGAAGCCGCCGGTGTTCGTCGCCGTCGACGGTCAGCATCGAGCGGCCCGGGTTGGCGAGTCCGATCAGCGGCCAGTCCAGCGGGATCTCGCCGCGCTGCCAGGCACCCCACGCGTTGATGTCCTTGACCAGGCGCGGGTCGGTCAGGAGCTGGCGGGCCTCCGCGTGGTGCGTCACCGAGTAGCAGGCCACACCGCCGGGCAGCACGACCCGTACCAGCGGACCGGCCGCGCGCAGCGCCGCGCTCTCGGCGTCGAGGTCGCCGACGAACGGGTCCAGGGTGATGGGACCGCCGTGGTCCACGGGGCACTGCGACGGGCTGCTCAACGGGTTGCTCATCGGGCTGCTCCAAGGGCGGGAGTGGGAGTGAACGTCACGGGAAGCTCGGTCAGACCCCGCAGCCACGGGGACGGGCGGCGGGTCAACTGCCCGGCGGACGCGGCGAGATCGACGTCCGGCAGCCGGTCGAGCAGCACCTCGATCCCGGTGCGCGCGACGACCTCGGCGACCTCCTGCGCGGGGAACGGGCAGCGGTGCTCGCCGTGCCCGAACGAGAAGAACGCGCTGTTGCCGCCGGTCAGCGCGCCCGCGTCGGTCCGTACCTGCGGGTCGCCGTTGGCCGCGGCCAGGCCGAGCAGGAGCAGGTCGCCGGCGCGGACGTGCCTGCCGCCCAGGTGGGTGTCGCGGGCGGCCCAGCGGCCCGCGACGTTCTGGGTGGGGGTGTCCTCCCAGAGCACCTCGTTCATGGCCTCGCCGACGCTGTGCCGGCCGCCCGCGAGCGAGGCCGCGAACCGGTCGTCGGTGAGCATCAGGCGCAGCGAGTTGCCGATCCAGTCCGCGGTCGGCTGGTGGCCCGCGGCCATCATCACCATCAGGTCCTGGCCGACCTCCTCGACGGTGAAGCCGTACGGATTGGCGAGCATCCGGGACGCCACGTCGTCGCCGGGCTCGACCTGCTTGGCGTTGAGCAGCGCGAACATCGACTCGGCGAGGTGGCGCTGGCCCTCAAGCGCGCCCTCCCTGCCGTTGATCATGTCGTTCAGCGCGGTGACCAGGCCGGGGCCCTGCTCGTCGGCGAATCCGTAGAGCCGGGCCAGGACGCGTACCGGCAGGAGCGTCGCGTACTGGCCGATGATGTCGCAGCTGCCCGCGCCGCACAGCGCGTCGATGAGCTCGTCCGCGAACCGCTCGGCGTGGCTGCGCAGTTCGAAGGGGTCGACGGCCTCCAGGGCGCCCGACACCATCGCGGCCCGCTCGCGGTGCCGCTCGCCCACGGTGTAGAGGATCGACGGCTGCTTGCGGCCGATCATGGGAAGCAGCGGCCAGTCGGCGGGAATGCGGTCCCACTGGTTCCACAGGTCGGAGTCGCGCGAGAAGAGCACCGGGTCGCTGGTGACCTGGTGCAGCTCGCGGTAGCCGAGCACCAGCCAGGCCGGCACGTCGCCGTCCAGGACGACGGGCGCCACGGCACCGTGGTCGCGCCGCATGTCGCGGTACAGCTCGTTCGGCTCGGTCTGGAACCGGGGGCCGCTCAGCGGGACGGGGGCGGGAATGGGGCACGTCACGGTATGAGCTCCGGTGCCTTCTGCAGGCGTGCGAGATGTTCTACGAGGGTGATCAGGACGGTCTTGCTGGACTCGCGGGAGCGGGCGTCGCAGCGGACCAGCGGCACCTCGGCGGGCAGGTCGAGGGCCTCGCGGACCTGCGCCTCGGTGTGTGGTGGCCCGCCGAAGTCGTTGCAGGCCACGACGAACGGCGTGCCGTGGTGCTCCAGGCGGTCAATGGCGTACCAGGAGTCGGCGAGGCGCCGGGTGTCGACCAGGACGACCGCGCCGAGCGTGCCCGCGAACAGCCGGTCCCACAGGAACCAGAACCGCTCCTGTCCGGGCGCGCCGAACAGGTACAGGACGTTGCGCGCGTCCAGGGTGATGCGGCCGAAGTCGAAGGCGACGGTGGTGGCCGTCTTCGTACGGACGCCGTCGAGGTCGTCCACCGCCTCGCCCGCCTTGGTCATGGTCTCCTCGGTGTTCAGCGGACGTATCTCGCTGACCGAGCGCACCATGGTCGTCTTTCCGACGCCGAAACCACCGACGACGACGATTTTCAGGCCGTTGTCCGCGGTCCCCGCGAGGGCGGGCCGTTCGGAGAGCGCGGGCCGTTCAGAGATTTCGGAGGCCAACGAGCACCTGCTCCAGGATGTCGGGGTCGGCAAGGCGGTGGGCCGAGCGCGGGTGGCGGGCGCTGATGCGGCCCGTGTCGTGCAGGTCGGCGAGCAGGATGCGGACCACCGTGACCGGCAGGCCGAGCTCGGCCGCGATCTCCACGACCGCCGTCGGGAAGCGGCACATGCGCAGGATCGCCACGTGCTCGGACTGCATGCCGGGCACCGGGTCGGACTCGGTGACCACCAGCGTGACCAGGTCGAAGGCGTCCGAACCGGAGCGGCTGCGCCCGCCGGTGAGGGTGTAGAGCCGGTCCGGCGAGTCGTCCCGGCCCGGCCTGCTCATGCCCGCGGCTCGGCGCTGAGGTATTCGCCGAGCTGCTCCACCAGCTCGGACATGTTGTGGCCCACCAGCCCCGCGTCCGCGTCCTCGGCGGCGACCACCGCGAGGTGCGCGCCCTCGCCGGCCTCGACGATGAACAGGATGCCGCCGTAGAACTCGGCCATCGCGGAGCGCACCCCGCCGCTGCCGTCGCCGAACTCCATCGACGCCCCGTGCGACAGGCTCTGGATGCCCGCGGCGATCGCGGCCAGCTGGTCGGCCTGGTCGACGGAGAGCTCCGGCGTGCGGCACAGCTTGAGGCCGTCGCGGGACAGGACGAGCCCGTGCCGGGCGCCGGGCGTGCGCTCCAGGAGGTTCTCCAGGAGCCAGTTGAGCTTCTCGTCGGTGGTGGTGCCGGTCATTCGGGGTTGCCTTCCGGGGTGGGGGAGTTCGCGCGTACGGCCTGGCGGAAGCTGCTGAAGCGGGCGGCCGCCTGCGATGCCGCGCCGACGGTACGGGCCGGGGCCGCAGGGGCGTCGGGGCCCTCGGGGTGGGCTGCGGCAAGGGCCCGCCCACGCTTGCGCTTGGGCAGCCCGCTCTCGCCGAACTGCGGGAATTCACCACTGGTTTCGGCGCTGGTGTCACCAGTGGTTCCGGCGGCCGGCTCGTGGGTGGCCTCCGGCTCGGTGCCCGCCTCCCGCGCCGTTGGCTCCTGCGGTACGTCGGTGGCGGGCGTGGACGCGGTCGGGACCGGGGCCGGAGTCGGGACCGGGGCCGGGACCGGAGTCGGAGTCGGGGTCGGGGTCGGGGCGACGTGGGTGATCAGCTCGTGCGGGAGCAGCATCAGCGCGCCGGTGCCTCCGCGCGCGGAGGGCCGGAACGACACCGTGAGGTTGTGCTTGCGGGCGAGGCGGCCGACGACCGAGAGGCCGAGCCGGGTGCCGGAGAGCCCGGCGAGGTCCGACGACTCGCCGGACACCGCCTGTTGGGCCCGGCGCAACTGCACCTCGCTCATGACGAGCCCGCTGTCCTCGACGGTGATGATCACCCCGGCCGGCACTTCCTCGACGTACACGTGGACCTCGGCGGTCGGCGGCGAGAAGTTGGCCGCGTTGTCGAGGAGTTCGGCCAGCGCGTGCATGACGCCCTCGGCGGCGTGCCCGGCCACCGCCGCGTCACTGGTGCAGTGCAGGCGTACGCGCTGGTAGCCGCCTATGCGGCCCATGGCGCCGCGCAGGATGGACTCCATGACGATGGGCCTTGCCCAGCGGCGGCCCGAACGCGCCCCGGTCAGCACGGCGATGGAGTCCGCGAGGCGGCCCGCCTGCGCGGTGCGGTGGTCGAGGTGGAGGAGGTCGCCGAGCACCTCCTCGTCGGCGTGCCGGTGTTCCATGTCGCGCAGGTCGGCGAGCATGCCGGTGGCCAGCGCCTGCATGCGGCCGGCCGCGTTGGCGGTGGCCGCGAGGGCCGCGGCCCGCGCGGACTCGGCGCGGCGCAGCTCGGCGGCGTGGGCGGCGATCAGGGCCTTGCGCTCGGCGGCCTGGGCCGCGTCCAGGCGTACCGCGTCGGCGCTGCGCCGGGCGGCGTTGGCCTCCTGGGCGCTGATCTGGCCGTTGAGCGCGGCGAGCCGGGAGCGCAGCACACGGTTGCGCAGCACGCTGTGCGTCACGGCGTACGCGCCGGCGCTGAGCAGGGCCGCCGCGGCACCGAGGCTCCAGCCGACTACGGCGCGGGTGCCCGGCGTGGCCGAGACCACCGCCACCGTGCAGAACGCGCCGGTGACCACCGCGGTGATCAGCAGGGCCAGCGCGGAGGGGCGGGTGAGGGAGGGCGACGCCGTCATCGATCAATGCCTTAGAGCGCTTATGGCGGGCGAGGGGGAAACGGGGGTGGGGGCCGGTGTGGAAGGAGGTGTTCCTGTTCCTCGGGGAACGAGGGGCAACTATAGGAGAGTTGGTGATCGAATTGGATAGTTCTTGGTGAAGATTCCCGCTCGGCAGGGTCGTTGACCGGCCACATTCAGCTCATCTTGGTCTGTTTCCGGACAGGGTACGGACGCGGCGCGGACGCCGTACGGACGCGGACGGACATGGGCCGGACGCGGCGTGGCCTGTGCGGCGGTGGATCCCTGCGAGGCGGGGGCCGGGCATCCTGGGCCCATGGCAGATGGTGCGAAGGCCCCGGGACGCAAGCGCGAGCCGCGACAGGGGGAACAGGGCCGGGAAGCCGAGTTGGAGCGGGAGCTGTCGAGGGTGGTGCGCGGCCGGGTGGACCTCGGGGTCACCGCGCGCGCCCTGACGACGATGGACGCCTCGAACTACCGCGGGGTGCCGCTGGGTGTGGTCGCCCCGCGCGATGCCGACGACGTGGCGGCGGTGCTCGCGGTCTGCCGGAGGTACGGGGTGCCGGTGGTGCCGCGCGGCGGCGGCACCTCGATCGCGGGCCAGGCCACCGGCACCGGGATGGTCCTCGACTTCACCCGCTTCATGCGCTCGCTCGTCTCGGTGGACGCGACGGCCCGAACCGCCGTGGTGCAGCCCGGAGTTGTGCTCGACACCCTGCGCTACGCGGTCGCACCGTACGGGCTCACCTTCGGCCCCGACCCCTCGACGCACAGCCGGTGCACGCTCGGCGGGATGATCGGCAACAACGCGTGCGGGGCGCATTCGGTGCGGTGGGGAACGACGGCTGACAACATCCGTCAGCTGACGGTCGTCAGCGCACGGGGCGAACGTCACCATCTGTCACAGGGATGGCAGAACTCGACATCGCCTGTTGGTCTACGCGATTTCGTCAGCCGTCATCTGTCGGCGCTCCGCACCGGCTACCCCCAGGGTCTCCCGCGCCGCATCTCAGGCTATGCGATGGACGCCCTGCTCCCCGAGCAAGGGGCCGATCTGGCACGGGCGTTCTGCGGCAGCGAGGGCACGCTCGGCGTGGTCACCGAGGCCACCGTACGCCTGGTGGAGTCGCCGCCCGCCCGCGCCCTCGCCGTGCTCGGCTACCCCGACGAGAGCGCGGCCGCGGAGGCGGCGCCCGTGCTGCTCCCGTACCGTCCGCTGACCGTCGAGGGCATGGCCGCCGATCTCGTACGGGTGCGGGGCGAGGTCGGGCTGCCGCGCGGCGGGGCCTGGCTGTTCGTCGAGGCGGGCGGGGCGACGGAGGCCGAGGCCCGTTCGCGGGCCCAGGAGTTGACGCGCGTCGGTGACGCCCTCGACTCCGCCGTGGTGAGCGACCCGGCCGGGATGCGCGCGCTGTGGCGGATCCGCGAGGACGCGGCGGGCACCGCGACCCGCATGCCCGACGGCACCGAGGCCTGGCCGGGCTGGGAGGACTGCGCGGTCCCGCCGGCCCGACTGGCCGTATATCTCAGGGAGTTCCGTGCTCTCCTCTCCTCCTACGGGCTGCGCGGAACCCCGTACGGGCACTTCGGCGACGGCTGCATCCACGTGCGCATCGACTTCGACCTGGTGACGCCTCCCGGAATCGGGCGCTTCCGCGCGTTCTCCGAGGACCTGGCCGAGTTGGTGGTCGCGCACGGCGGTTCGCTCAGCGGCGAGCACGGCGACGGGCAGGCCCGCGCGGAACTGCTCCCGAAGATGTACGGGCCCGAACTGGTGGGCCTGTTCGGCGAGTTCAAGGACCTGTGGGACCCGGACGGGCTGCTCAACCCCGGCATCCTCGCCCGGCCCGCGCGCCTTGACGAGAACCTGCGCTTCGAGGTGCTGCCGAAGCGTCCGGTGGACGTGGAGTTCGGCTACCCGCACGACGGCGGCGACTTCGCGGCAGCGGTACGCAGATGTGTGGGAGTCGCCAAATGCCGTACGGAGCAAGGGAGTGCGGGAGGCGACGTCATGTGCCCGTCCTTCCGGGCCACCGGTGAGGAGGAGCACTCGACGCGCGGCCGGGCGCGGCTGCTGCACGAGATGCTGGCGGGCGAGGTGGTCACGGACGGCTGGCGCTCGGAGGAGGTGCGCGACGCGCTCGACCTGTGCCTGTCGTGCAAGGGCTGCCGCAGCGACTGTCCGGTGGGCGTGGACATGGCGACGTACAAGGCGGAGTTCCTGCACCACCACTACGAGGGGCGTCTCCGGCCGGCCTCCCATTACGCGCTGGGCCGGCTCCCCGCGTGGCTGCGGGCGGCGGCGCCGCTGGCGGGCCCGCTGAACGCGGCGGCCCGGGTCCGCCCGCTGGCGGCCCTGGCCAAGCGTGTCGCGGGGATCGCCCCGGAGCGCACGCTCCCGACGCTGGCCCCGCGCACCCTCCTGAGCGAGCTGCGCGAGCGCCCGGTGCCGGGCGGCGCGACGGTGATCCTCTGGCCGGACACCTTCACCAACCACCTTTCCCCGGAGGTGGGGCACGCGGCCCTGCGCGTGCTGGCGGAGGCGGGAATGGAGGCGGAGGTTCCGGCGGGGCGGGTCTGCTGCGGGCTCACCTATGTGTCCACGGGACAGCTGGACCGGGCGAAGGTGGTGCTTGGCCACACCCTGGACGCGATGGAGCCGTACCTGAACGGAGCGGCCCGTCCCGTGGTCGTACTCGAACCGAGCTGTGCGGCCGCCCTGCGCACGGACCTGCCGGAACTGCTCCCCGCCGACCCCCGCGCGGCCCGCCTGGCATCGGCGGTACGCACCTTCGCGCAGGCCCTGGAGGAGTGCGCACCGGACTGGACCCCGCCGCGCCTGAACCGCCCCGTGGCGGGCCAGACGCACTGCCATCAGCACGCGGTCCTGGGCGACGCGGCCGAACGCCGCCTGCGCGAGAGGGCCGGCCTGACGGGCGAGCTCAGCGGCGGGTGCTGCGGTCTCGCCGGGAACTTCGGGTTCGAGCGAGGCCACTGGGAGGTGTCGGTGTCCTGCGCGGAGGACCAGCTGCTCCCCGCGGTACGGGCCGCCGCCCCGGCACGGAAGTCCTGGCCGACGGCTACTCCTGCCGTACGCAACTGGCGCAGCTGGCGGGCCGGAGGGCGAGGCACCTGGCGGAGGTGCTGGCGGAGGGGCTGGCGGAGGGGCTGGGCGGTGAGAGGTAGGGCGGTGAGGGGTAGGGCGGCTTGGCGCCGCTTACATTAGATGGAGCGTGCCGTTCCGTTGGTAACGGAAAGGTGGTTGCGCCGTCGAGGGGCGGCAGTACAAGATACTGAATGATTGGGTTCAGTAAGGTGGACTGTTGTTGGGCTGTCGCCCACCGCCCCCGGATGCTGAATCCGACGCGACGTCGACGTCCGAAGCGAGGTCCGGCGTGACCTCCGACGTGAAGTCCGATCTGAAATCTGATGTGAGTGAGAGGAGCGCCGGTGAATCCGGTCAAGGGTGCGAGCGCTGCGGAGCCGGTCGCGGCGGCCGCCGTCGCGGTGCCGGAGGCTGCCGGTGCGCTGAAGGACGCGGGACGTGGCGGGCGCCGGGCGGCGTTCGGGCCGGTCGCGCTGGTGGTGGCCGGCGGTATATCGGTGCAGTTCGGGGCCGCGGTGGCCGTGACGCTGATGCCGAGGGCGGGCGCGGCCGGAGTCGTCACGCTGCGGCTTGTGGCGGCAGCGCTCGTGCTGATGCTGGTGTGCCGTCCGAAGCTGCGGGGGCATTCGCGGGCGGACTGGGGAACGGTGGTCGCGTTCGGGGTGGCGATGGCCGGCATGAACGGGCTGTTCTACCAGGCCGTCGACCGTATCCCGCTGGGTGTCGCGGTCACCCTGGAGGTGCTCGGCCCGCTGGCCCTGTCGGTGTTCGCGTCCCGCCGCCTCGTCAACGCCCTCTGGGCGGCGCTGGCCCTCGCGGGCGTCGTGCTCCTGGGCGGGGGCGGCTTCGACAGCCTGGACGTGGTGGGGGTGGCGTATGCGCTGGGGGCGGGTGCGTGCTGGGCGGCGTACATCCTGTTCAGCGCCCGTACCGGCCGCCGCTTTCCCCAGGCCGACGGGCTCGCCCTCGCCATGGCGGTGGCGGCGGTCCTGTTCGTGCCGATCGGCATCGCGCAGGCGGGCGGGAAGCTGTTGGTCCCCTCCACCATGGCGCTGGGCGCGGCGGTGGCGATCCTGTCCTCGGTGCTCCCCTACACCCTGGAACTCCTGGCCCTGCGCCGCCTGCCCGCGTCCACCTTCGCGATCCTGATGAGCCTGGAACCGGCGCTCGCGGCGACGGCGGGATTCCTCATCCTGGGCCAGGCCCTGTCCTGGCCGCAGGCGCTGGCGATCGGCCTGGTGATCGGCGCGAGCATGGGGGCGGTACGGACGCAGATCCGGGCGGTCTCGGGATAGTGCCGGGTTGAGCGGGGTGACTCCCTTGGCGGGGGGTGCCGGTACGCATGAGGTGGCTCCCTTGCCGGGGCTGCCCGTAGAGCCCAGGGCCGGCGGACCCGGCCGCCCTCCTGGGGCTGAGCCCCAGGCTCCGGGAACCTGCCCGCCGACCCACCCGTTGCTCAGCCTGGAATGTGCTGGACCCCTGGGGGCCGCGGCCCCGGACCCCGGCGGGGCCCCGCGCCCCGGACCGGCCTCGCTCGGCCCGGATCGCCGGGGCCCCGCCATCCGCCCCCGGGCGGCCGCCGCCCCGCCCTGACCCTCCGCCCCTCCGTTCGGCCGGACCCCAACCGCCAATGCCCCATGCCCTCTTGACGCCCTCAGCCTGATGGGCAACGCTCATAGAACGTTGTGGAACATCACGAAACGCAGCGCCACGTAACGCAACGAACATCTTCGTCGGCAAGCGGAAGACCGGAGGCAGCAGCCATGGCACTGCGGTTCATCGCGAAGGATCCCAACACCAATGGAACTCAGTGCCCGACGGCCTGGGTGGACGAGGAAGCGGAAGAGATCGTCATCCAGGGCTGGAAGGCCGACGGGGCGCTGTTGGCACAGTGCCGCGAGACCGGACCCGTCCCCGAGACGGAAGCCGTGGTGCGGCTGCCGATCCGCATGGTGGCCGCACTCAGGGAGGCATGCGATGTCGCGGACCGACTCGGCGTTCGTTGACCTGCTGGCCAACACGCACCATTCGGCTGTGCACTTGGAGCTGCGCGACTCGTACGGAATCGGCGAGGAGGCGTCCGAATTCGCCAGGTGGCGGTCCGGTTGGCGGCCCCACCCGGACCCGGCGACGTGGTGGAACGACTTCCACACCTGGGTCCGGGACGCGACCGCGCGGGGGGTGGCGTTCCGCCGTGCCCGGATCGTGTCGGAGCCGGTCAGTGAGTACATCCGCTACGAGTACGAGTGCACCTACCAGAACGTCGCCGCAGGCGAGTCGGTGCGCTGGCTGTCACGCCGGAAGGCGTCCGATCTGGCGCTGCCCGGCAACGACTTCTGGCTGTTCGACGGGCGGCTGATCATGTGGAACCACTTCACGGGAGAGGGTGGCTCGGCAGGCCCCGAGTTGGACGAACGCCCCGACGTGGCGAAGCTGTGCGCAACGGCGTTCGACGCCGTGTGGGAGCGGGCCACGCCTCACGAGGACTACCGGATCTGACGGACTGTCACGCCCCATGCCAGCGTCTGCGTCAACGAGTGTTCAAGCGGCTCGCAAGGCCGTCGCCGACCGTCTCCGGGAGATCCGGCGGGACGCGGGCATCTCCGGCCAGGCCCTGGCGGCCCGTGCGGGTTGGTACAAGTCCAAGGTCTCGCGCCTGGAGAATGCCGTCACCCCGGCGTCCGCCGAGGACATCCGGGCATGGTGCCGGGCCTGCGGCGCGGACGGTGAGACCGGGGACCTGATCGCCGCCGCCCGTTCGGCGGACAACATGTACGTCGAGTGGCGTCGCGTGCAGCGCTCGGGGCTGCGGCAGCTCCAGGAGTCGTACGTGCCGCTGTACGAGCGGACGCGCGTGTTCCGTACGTACTGCGCCAACGTGGTGCCCGGCGTACTCCAGACCCATGCCTATGCGATGGCACTCATGCGTTCCATCAGCGAGTTCCACGAGACGCCGGACGACGTGGCGGGCGCCGTCGAGGCGCGGTTGGCCCGGTCGGCCCATGTGGTACGGCAGGGGGACCACCGGTTCGCCCTGGTGCTGGAGGAGTCGGTGCTGCGCCACCGCGTCGGCGACGCCGAGACGATGGCCGGACAACTGGGCTACCTGCTGTCCGCCATGGCATTCCCGTCCGTATCGCTGGGTGTCATCCCCTTCGCGGCCGAGCGCCGCATGTGGATGATCGAAACGTTCACGGTGTACGACGAGGAACAGGCCGAGGCGGAGCTGCTGACGGCCCGGGTGAACGTGACCACGCCGACCGAAGTGAGCCAGTACCTCAAGGCGTTCACGGAATTCGCCAAGCTCGCCGTCCACGGGGCCGATGCGCGCGCACTGATCACGTCTGCCATTGACGCCCTGGACCAATCTGCGTAAGGCTCATAGAACTCTGTGGAACTTCCTATGAGTTGGGGCAGCCGAATTCCTAACGTGGTTCACCACCAGCACCACGTGAAGGGACGGCGACACGATGACGCGCGATTCAGGGGCCAGCCCCCGCACCTACCCCCAGCCCCCGATCGAACTGGCAGGGTTCGTCGACAACTACCTCTACGGCTGTGTCCCCGCACCCGAGTGCGAGGTCTGCGCGGCGCTGGCCGAGGAGCTGGCGGTGGCCCGCCGGGGCAAGGAGCACAGCCGGGCGTACGACGCGGCGGCCGAGATCCGCAACCACCCCCACCCGGGCCGGCCCGCCGGGGAAAACCAAGGCCGGAATTAAATGCAAGCACGCTTGCTTGTTTCAGGCCCGCCTGCCATGCTCCGGGGCACACCCGCTGTCCCGGAGGGGAGCGCACTGTGCCCGAACCGGTCGGTCCAACCGACGCCGTTCTCGCCGTCCTTGACGACCTGCGTGCCGAAGGGGGTGAACTCGACGTACTCATCGGGGAGTTGAGCCCGGCCCAGTGGGCCACCCCCACCGCCGCCCCCGCGTGGACCATCGCGCACCAGGTCGCCCACCTCGCCTGGACGGACACCGCCGCCCTGCTCGCCGTCACCGACCCCGACGCCTTCGCACTGGAGGTCGAGAAGGCCGCCGCGGCGCCGGACCGCTTCGTGGACGACGGCGCCGAGGCCGGGGCCCTGCTCCCGCCCGCCGAACTGCTCTCGTGGTGGCGGGACAGCCGCGTACAGCTTCAACAGGCCTTGCGGGACGCGCCGGTTGGGGCCAGATTTCCCTGGTACGGGCCGCCCATGTCCGCCGCGTCCATGGCCACCGGCCGCCTCATGGAGACCTGGGCGCACGGCCAGGACGTCTTCGATGCCCTCGGCCGCACCCGCAAGCCGACCGATCGGCTCCGTCACGTCGCCCGCATCGGCATCCGGGCCCGCGACTACGCCTTCACGGTGCGAGGGTTGACGCCCCCCGCCGAAGAATTCCGCGTCGAGCTCACCGCGCCGGACGGCGTCAGTACATGGACGTACGGGCCCGAAGACTCCCAACAGCGCGTCACGGGGCCCGTGTTGGACTTCTGCCTGCTCGTCACCCAGCGCCTGCACCGCTCCGACACCGCCGTACGCGCGGAGGGCGCCGACGCCGACCGCTGGCTCGACATCGCCCAGGCCTTCGCCGGCCCGGCGGGCCCCGGCCGTCCGCCCAAAGGCGCCTCATGAACCAGAGCGGGCTCCCGGGCGGACTCCAGGACGGACTCCCGGGCGGGCTCCAGGACGGGCGAATACTGCGGATCGGGAACGCCTCCGGGTTCTACGGCGACCGCTTCGACGCGATGCGGGAGATGCTGACCGGCGGCCCCCTCGACGTCCTCACCGGCGACTACCTCGCCGAACTCACCCTCCTCATCCTCGGCCGCGACCGGCTGCGCGACCCCCGGCTCGGGTACGCCAAGACGTTCCTGCGGCAACTGGAGGAGTGCCTCGGGATCGCGCGCGATCGCGGCGTGCGCATCGTCGCCAACGCGGGCGGCCTCAACCCGGCCGGACTGGCCGATGCGGTACGGGAGTTGGGCGCTCGGGTGGGTGTGCCCATACAGGTCGGCCACGTCGAGGGTGACGCGCTGGCGCTCCCCGAGGGCGCGCTCACGGCCAACGCGTACCTCGGCGGCGGCGGGATCGCGGCGTGCCTGCGCGGCGGGGCCGACGTGGTCGTCACGGGGCGGGTCACGGACGCCGCGCTGGTCACGGGGCCGGCGGCGTGGTGGTTCGGCTGGGGGCCCGAGGAGTACGACGCGCTCGCGGGCGCGGTCGTCGCCGGGCACGTCCTGGAGTGCGGCACCCAGGCCACCGGCGGCAACTACTCCTTCTTCACGGAGTTCGCGGGCCGCGACCTCATCCGGCCGGGCTTTCCCCTCGCCGAGATCCACGCCGACGGCAGCAGCGTCATCACCAAGCACCCCGGCACCGGCGGGGTGGTCGACACCGGCACGGTCACCGCGCAGCTCCTGTACGAGACCGGGGGCGCGCGGTATGCCGGGCCCGATGTCACCGCGCGGCTCGACACCGTACGGCTCGACCAGGACGGGCCCGACCGGGTCCGCATCACCGGCGTACGCGGCGAGGCGCCGCCGCCCACCCTCAAGGCGGGGGTCACCCGCATCGGCGGCTGGCGCAACGAGGTCGTGTTCGTGCTGACCGGCCTCGACATCGAGGCGAAGGCCTCGCTGGTGCGGAGCCAGGTCGAGGACGCGTTCGCCCGCACCAAGTCCCGCCCCGCGTCGGTGAGTTGGGAGTTGTCCCGCACCGACCGGCCGGACGCGCCCACCGAGGAGTGCGCGAGTGCGCTGCTTCGCCTTGTCGTACGGGATCCCGATCCTGAGGCGGTGGGACGAGTGGTGAGCGGTGCGGCGATCGAGCTGGCGCTCGGCAGCTACCCCGGGTTCCATGTCACGGCCCCGCCGGGGAAGGGGGCGCCGTACGGGGTGTTCTCGGCGGTGTATGTGGATGCGGGTTCGGTGGAGCAGGTGGCTGTACTTCCGGATGGCGTAAGGGAGTTGGTGCCTGGTGTGTCAGTTGTGTCTCGTGCTGCCGGTTTGGAGGCTGTTCCCGAGCCCCCTCTGCCTCCGTTCGCCGCCTCGGGGCCCACTCGACGGGTGCCGCTGGGGACGGTGGCGGGGGCTCGGAGCGGGGACAAGGGTGGGGATGTGAACGTGGGGGTCTGGGCGCGGTCGGAGGGGGCGTGGGGGTGGATGGTGCATGCGCTGACCGTTGACAGATTTCGTCAACTGCTGCCGGAGGTTGGTGGGTTGAGTGTCACTCGGCATGTGTTGCCGAATCTGCGGGCGCTGAACTTCGTGGTGGAGGGGTTGTTGGGGGAGGGGGTCGCTTCGCAGGGCCGGTTCGATCCTCAGGGGAAGGGGGTGGGGGAGTGGTTGCGGAGTCGGGTGGTGGAGGTGCCGGTGGATTTGCTTGGGTGAGTTTCCCCCACCCCGCCCCTTCCCTAGACCCTCCGGGGGAGTTCGATTCGGCCGCCGCCCGTGGTTGTCACCTGGGGCTTCGCCCCAGACCCCGGTGGCCCCGCCCCACCCCTTCCCTAGACCCTCCGGGGGAGTTCATTCGGCTCCGGGCCGGTGATCGCATCTGGGGCTCCGCCCCAGGCCCCGTATCGCGCCTTGACGGCGCTCGTCCTCAAGCTCCCCCAAAGCCTTAAGGGCCGGGGATCCCCATGACTGGCTGGGGATGCCTGCATGGGCGGCGCGCAAGCTGCCGGCCCCGCCAGGATCAACCCGGCCAGGGGCGCGGGGAACTGCGCGACCAGCCCGAGACGGCCCGCAGCCGGCCAACCCACCCCGGAAGCCATGCATCGGAGCCGCGGAGTGTCACAGGAAGGGGCCGAGTCAGGCCACCGGGTCCGGGGCGGAACCCCAGGTGACGGCCACGGGGCCGCAGCCGGAATTCCCACCCCCGGAGGGTCTAGGGAAGGGGCGGGGAGGGGAATCCGCCCGCCGCAGGCGCCCCCGACCCGCACCCACCCCGGGCTCGCGCCCTCGACCCGCACCCACTCCGGGCTCGCGCCCCCGCCTCGCACCCACCCCCGCCCCGCACTCACTCCGGGCCCCCACCCCCGACCCGCACCCCTCACCCATCCCCCCCAAGGAGCCCCCCATGCCCACCCTCCCCACCACCCTCAACCCCACCACCCCCGAATACCGCCAGGCCACCGCAGCCATGCGCGCCAAGCTCGACGAGCTGAACCGCGAGCACGACAAGGCGCTCGCCGGCGGTGGGGCCAAATACATCGACCGGCACCGAAGGCGCGGCAAGCTCCTGCCCCGCGAGCGCATCGAGCTGTTGCTCGACCCCGACACCCCCTTCCTGGAGCTGTGCCCGCTCGCGGCATGGGGGAGCGACTACACCGTGGGCGCCTCGATGGTCACCGGCATCGGCACCGTCGAGGGCGTCGAGTGTCTGATCACCGCCAACGACCCCACCGTGCGCGGCGGCGCGTCCAACCCCTGGACGCTCAAGAAGGCCCTGCGCGCCAACGAGATCGCGTACACCAACCGGCTCCCCTGCATCAGCCTCGTCGAGTCCGGCGGCGCCGACCTGCCCTCCCAGAAGGAGATCTTCATTCCGGGCGGGGCGATCTTCCGGGACATCACCCGGCTGTCCGCCGCCGGCATCCCCACCATCGCCGTGGTCTTCGGCAACTCCACGGCCGGCGGCGCGTACGTCCCGGGCATGTCGGACCACACGGTGATGATCAGGGAACAGAGCAAGGTGTTTCTCGGGGGACCGCCCCTCGTGAAAATGGCCACCGGTGAGGAGAGCGACGACGAGTCGCTCGGCGGGGCCGAGATGCACGCCCGTACCTCCGGGCTCGCCGACCACTTCGCCGTCGACGAGCAGGACGCGATACGCCAGGCCCGCCGCATCGTCGCCCGCCTCAACCACCGCAAGGCGCACCCGGATCCGAGCAAGATTGTCGTGCCGCCCAAGTACGACGAGGAAGAGCTGCTCGGCATCGTCCCCGAGGACCTCAAGACGCCCTTCGACCCGCGCGAGGTCATCGCCCGGATCGTGGACGGATCGGACTTCGACGAGTTCAAGCCGCTGTACGGGCCGAGCCTGGTCACCGGCTGGGCCGAGCTGCACGGCTACCCCGTCGGCATCCTCGCCAACGCCCAGGGTGTCCTCTTCTCCGCCGAGTCGCAGAAGGCCGCGCAGTTCATCCAGCTCGCCAACCAGCGCGACATCCCCCTCCTCTTCCTCCACAACACCACCGGCTACATGGTCGGCAAGGAGTACGAGCAGGGCGGCATCATCAAGCACGGCGCGATGATGATCAATGCGGTGTCGAATTCCAGAGTTCCTCATCTGTCAGTCCTGCTCGGCGCCTCCTACGGCGCCGGTCACTACGGCATGTGCGGCCGCGCCTACGACCCCCGCTTCCTGTTCGCCTGGCCGAGCGCCAAGTCCGCCGTCATGGGGCCGCAGCAGCTCGCGGGCGTCCTGTCGATCGTGGCCAGGGCGTCCGCCGAGGCCAAGGGACAGCCGTACGACGACGACGCGGACGCCGCGCTGCGCGCCATGGTGGAGCAGCAGATCGAGGCGGAGTCGCTGCCGATGTTCCTGTCCGGGCGGCTGTACGACGACGGGGTCATCGACCCCCGCGACACCCGGACCGTCCTCGGAATCTGCCTGTCGGCGATCCACACCGCCCCCGTCGAAGGCGCCCGCGGCGGCTTCGGCATCTTCCGGATGTGAGGCCCCGATGACCCCCATCACCACCCTGCTCGTCGCCAACCGCGGCGAGATCGCCTGCCGGGTCTTCCGTACCTGCCGTGACCTGGGCATCCCCACGGTCGCGGTGTTCTCGGACGCCGACGCGGGCGCCCTGCACGTACGGGAGGCGGACGCCGCCGTACGGCTGCCGGGGGTGACGCCCGCCGAGACGTATCTGCGCGGCGACCTCATCGTGAAGGCCGCCCTCGCCGCGGGGGCCGACGCCGTGCATCCCGGGTACGGCTTCCTGTCCGAGAACGCCGGCTTCGCGCGGGCGGTCACCGGCGCCGGGCTCGCCTGGATCGGCCCGCCCCCCGAGGCCATCGAGGCCATGGCCTCCAAGACCCGCGCCAAGGAACTCATGGGTCTGCCACCCCTCGACCTCTCCGACGTCACCGAGGACGATCTCCCTCTCCTCATCAAGGCCTCGGCGGGCGGCGGCGGACGAGGAATGAGAATTGTTCATCAACTGACGGATATCGAAGGTCAGTTGTTGTCGGCCCGCGCCGAGGCTCTCGCCGCCTTCGGTGACGACACCGTCTTCGTCGAGCCGTACATCGAGGGCGGACGCCACGTCGAAGTGCAGATCCTCGCCGACGCCCACGGAACGGTCTGGGCGCTCGGCACCCGCGACTGCTCCCTCCAGCGCCGCCACCAGAAGGTCATCGAGGAAGCCCCCGCACCCGGCCTCGGCCCCGAGCTGGCCGCTGAGCTGCACAGCCTCGCCGTACGGGCCGCGAAGGCCACCGACTACCGGGGCGCGGGCACCGTCGAGTTCCTGGTCGCCGACGGGAAAGCCCACTTCCTGGAGATGAATACCCGCCTCCAGGTCGAACACCCCGTCACCGAGGCCGTGTTCGGCATCGACCTCGTGGCCCTCCAGCTCCGTATCGCCGAAGGCGAACCCCTCCCCGCGGCCCCGCCCGCCCCTCAGGGCCACGCCATCGAGGCCCGCCTCTACGCCGAGGACCCGGCGAACAACTGGGCCCCGCAGACCGGCACCATCCATCAACTGGACATCGAGGGCGTGCGGTTGGACTCGGGTTACGGGTCCGGCGACACCGTCGGCGTCCACTACGACCCCCTGCTCGGCAAGGCTGTCGCCCACGCCCCCACCCGCGCCGAGGCCGCCCGCAAACTCGCCCGCGCCCTCGAACGCGCCCGCATCCACGGCCCGTCCACCAACCGCGACCTGCTCGTACGGTCCCTCCGGCACCCCGAGTTCGCCGAGGGGCCGGGCGGAACCGGCTTCCGCCTCGACACCGCCTTCTACGACCGCAACCTCCCCGACCTCGCCACCCCCACCCCCGGAGCCCACCACGCCGCCCTGGCCGCCGCCCTCGCCGACGCCGCCTCCCGGGCCGGCCGGTTCGGCGGCGGCTGGCGCAACGTACCCTCGCAGCCGCAGGTCAAGCGGTACGGCGAGCACGAGGTCCGCTACCGGCTCACCCGCCACGGCCTCGAAGCCGACGGCTATCCCGAGGTGCGCCTCGACGCCGCCGGGCCCGATCGCGTACGGCTCGAAATCGACGTCGTGGTAAGGGAGTTCACGATCTCCCGATACGGCGGCGACACCGTGTACGTCGACACGGCATCCGGAGCCCACGCCCTCACCGCCCACCCCCGCTTCACCGACCCCAGCGACCTCGTCGCGCCAGGCTCGCTGCTCGCCCCCATGCCGGGGGTCGTGGTGCGGGTCGCCGACGGGGTCGAGGAAGGCTGCCGCGTCGCCGCCGGACAGCCGCTGTTCTGGCTGGAGGCCATGAAGATGGAGCACCGCATCAGCGCCCCCGCCTCCGGCACGCTCACCGCGCTCCACGCCGCCCCCGGTCGCCAGGTCGAGGTCGGCGCCCTGCTCGCCGTAGTCGTTCCGTAGCCCCGTAGCCCCGTAGCCCAGTCGTCCCGTAGCCCCGTCGCCCAGTCGTCCCGTGTCCGTTAGTCGTCCCGTGTCCGTTCAGGAGGCTGAACCAGCATGACCGGAGTCATCGAGAGCCAGGAGAACAAGGATCTGCGCGCCGCCGTCGCCGCACTGGGCGCCCGGCACGGACGCGGGTTCGACCGGGCGGCCCTGTGGTCGGAGGCCGCCAAGCTCGGCTACCTCGGGGTCAACCTGCCCGAGCAGTACGGCGGCGGGGGCGGCGGGATGGCCGAACTGTCCATCGTTCTGGAGGAGTTGGGGGCGGCGGGCTGCCCGCTTCTGATGCTGGTGGTGTCGCCCGCGATCTGCGGCACGGTCATCGCCCGCTTCGGCACGGACACCCAGAAGCAGAAGTGGCTGCCCGGTCTCGCCGACGGCTCGCTCACCATGGCCTTCGGCATCACCGAACCCGACGCGGGATCCAACTCGCACCGCATCACCACCACCGCCCGGCGCGACGGAACCGGCGACGGCTGGATCCTCACCGGCCGCAAGGTCTTCATCTCCGGCGTGGACATAGCGGACGCCACCCTCATCGTCGGCCGCACCGCCGACGCCCGTACCGGCAGCCTCAAGCCCTGCCTCTTCATCGTCCCGCGCGACACCCCCGGCTTCCGGCGCTCGCAGATCGACATGGAACTCCAGGCGGCGGAGAAGCAGTTCGAGCTCGTCCTCGACGACGTGCGCCTGCCCGCCGATTCCCTCGTCGGCGACGAGGACGCGGGCCTGCTCCAGCTCTTCGCCGGGCTCAACCCCGAGCGGATCATGACGGCCGCGTTCGCGATCGGCATGGGCCGCTACGCGCTCGCCAAGGCCGTCGACTACGCGACGACCCGGCAGGTGTGGAGGCTCCCCATCGGCGGCCACCAGGCCATCGCCCACCCCCTCGCCCAGGCCCACATCGAGCTCGAACTGGCCCGCCTGATGATGCAGAAGGCCGCCGCGCTGTACGACGCGGGCGACGACATCGGGGCCGGCGAGGCCGCCAACATGGCCAAGTACGCGGCCGCCGAGGCCTGCGTCAAGGCCGTCGACCAGGCCGTCCACACCCTCGGCGGCAACGGCCTGACCCGCGAGTACGGGCTCGCTTCGCTGATCACGGCCGCGAGGGTGGCCCGTATCGCGCCGGTCAGCCGCGAAATGATCCTCAACTATGTGTCGCACCAGTCGCTGGGGCTGCCCAAGTCGTACTAGGCGCTCCGCCGAGGTGCGGGTCTCCGCACGCGGCCCCGGTGGGGGCCGGTCGTGCCCACGCGGCGGAGCCGCACAATGCCGAAGCCCCGCGCCCCCATCAGCACGTACCGCACCCGACTTCGACAGGTCTGCTCAGCCGCATCAGGAGGCCCCGCATGGACTCCCCCCGAATCTTCCGCAGCGAGTACGCCGACGTGCCCCTCGTCGACGAGCCCATCCACGAGGCGGTCCTCGCCCGCTCGACCGCCACCCACCCGGACGCCACAGCCCTCATCGACGGCACGGACCCGAGCGGCTCCACCACGATCACGTACGGCCGACTCGACGTCTGGCACCGCAAGTTGGCGGCTTCGCTCGCCGCGTCCGGCCTGCGCAAGGGTGACGTGCTCGCCCTGCACAGCCCCAACTCGGTGCTCTACCCGGTCGTGTTCTACGGGGCCAGCCGGGCCGGAGCGGCGGTCACCACCGTCCATCCGCTGTGCACCGCCGAGGAGTTCGCCCAGCAGATGGCGGACTCCTCGGCGCGCTGGATCGTCACCGTGTCCCCGCTCCTGGAGACCGCCCGCCGTGCCGCCGAACTCGTGGGCCGCATCGAGGAGATCTTCGTCTGCGACCGGGCCGAAGGCCATCGCTCGATCGTCCACGACCTCCTGACGGCCGACGACGCCCCCGAGCCGCCCGCCGTCACCATCGACCCCGCCGAGGACGTCGCCGTGCTGCCGTACTCGTCCGGCACCACAGGCGTCCCCAAAGGCGTCATGCTCACCCACCGCAACATCGCCACCAACCTGGCCCAACTGCACCCGCTGGTACCGATGGTGCCCGGCGAGCGCATCCTGGCGGTGCTGCCCTTCTTCCACATCTACGGCATGACCGCCCTCATGAACGCGCCCCTGCGGTCCGGCGCGACCGTCGTCGTGCTGCCGCGCTTCGACCTCGACCAGTTCCTCGGCGCGATCGAGAAACACCGCATCACCGGCCTGTACGTCGCGCCGCCGATCGTGCTCGCCCTGGCGAAGCACCCGGCGGCCGCCCGGTACGACCTCTCCTCGATCGAGTACATCGTCAGCGCGGCCGCCCCGCTCGACTCCCGTCTGGCGGCGGCCTGTTCGGCCCGTCTCAAGCTGCCGCCGATACGCCAGGGGTACGGCATGACCGAGCTGTCCCCGGGCACCCACACCGTCCCGCTGGC
The DNA here is from genome assembly GCF_053597395.1 of Streptomyces sp. NPDC001415. Lineage (NCBI taxonomy): Bacteria > Bacillati > Actinomycetota > Actinomycetes > Kitasatosporales > Streptomycetaceae > Streptomyces > Streptomyces sp. NPDC001415. Next base: position 2,126 of record NZ_JBSFIE010000059.1, on the reverse strand, counting down.
CACCCCGAACCACCCGCCCGGCGCGGTCGGCAAGCTCCTGCCGTCCACCGAGATGCGCATCCTGCGCCTGGACGACCCGGCCCGCGACGCCGAGCCCGGCGAGGAGGGCGAGGTCGCGATCCGCGGCCCGCAGGTCATGAAGGGCTACCTCGGCCGCCCGGAAGCCACCGCCGACCTGATCGACGCGGACGGCTGGGTCCACACCGGCGACGTCGGCCGGGTCGACGACAACGGCTGGCTGTACATCGTCGACCGGGTCAAGGAACTCATCAAGTACAAGGGCTTCCAGGTCGCCCCCGCCGGCCTGGAGGCCCTCCTGCTCACCCACCCCGCCGTCGCGGACGCCGCCGTCATCGGCGTGCACGACGCGGACGGCAACGAGGTCCCCAAGGCCTTCGTCGTACGCCGGCCGGGAGCGCCGGACCTCGGCGCGGACGAGCTGATCGCGTACGTCGCCGAACGCGTCGCCCCGTACAAGAAGATCCGCCGCGTGGAGTTCGTCGAGAGCGTGCCCCGCGCCCAGTCCGGCAAGATCCTGCGCCGCGAACTGCGCCAACGAGAGAAGGACCGGACGTGACGCACCTACAGGTGACCCACGAGCGGGGCATCACCACGCTCGCCCTCGACTCGCCCGCCAACCGCAACGCCCTGTCGGCGACCCTGGTGGCCGACCTCGGCGCGGCGCTCGCGCGGTGCGCCGAGGACGCGGACGTACGGGCCGTGCTGCTCACCCACACCGGCGGCACGTTCTGCGCGGGCGCCGACCTGAAGGAACCGCCGGACCCGGCGGCCTTCGTGGGCTTGATGCGTACGGTCGTGGAACTCCCCAAGCCGGTCGTGGCACGGGTCACCGGCCACGTCCGCGCGGGCGGCCTCGGCCTGCTCGCGGCGTGCGACATCGCGGTCGCGGGACCCGGGTCCTCGTACGCGTTCACGGAGGCGCGGCTCGGCCTCGCGCCGGCCGTGATCTCCATGCCGGTCCTTCCCCGCATGGACCCGCGCGCCGCGAGCCGCTACTACCTCACAGGCGAGCGGTTCGACGCGGCGGAAGCGGCCCGCACCGGGCTCGTCACGCTGGCCGCCGAGGACGTCGACGAGGCGCTCGAACCGGTCCTCGACGGGCTGCGCCGGTCCTCACCGCACGGCCTGGCCGCGTCGAAGGCTCTGGTCACGGCTACCGTGTTGGAGACCTTCGACCGCTGGTCCAAGGAACTGACCGCCCGCTCGGCGTCCCTCTTCGCCTCCGCCGAGGCGCGGGAGGGAGTGACGGCCTTCCTCGAACGACGGGACCCCGCATGGGTGTTGTGACCCCACCGAAGACGACCCCACCGAAGACGACCCCACCGAAGACGACCCCACCGAAGACGGCCTCACCGAAGACCCCGAAGCAGGACCGCAGCCGGGCCACTCGGCAGCGCCTCCTGGAGGCCGCCGTCGCGTGCCTGGCCGAGCACGGCTGGACGGGCTCGACCGTGTCGGTGGTCGCCGAGCGCGCCGGGGTCTCGCGGGGCGCCGCCCAGCACCACTTCCCGACTCGCGAGGACCTGTTCACGGCGGCCGTCGAGTACGTCGCCGAACAGCGGTCGTTCGCGCTGCGAGCCCTGGACCGCACGGACCGCGGGGAGGTCGTGGCCGCCCTGGTCGGCCTCTACACGGGCCCGCTGTTCCGGGCCGCGCTGCACCTGTGGGTCGCCGCTTCCAACGAGCCTCAACTGCACGCCCGGGTAACGGAGTTGGAGGCGAGGGTGGGCCGCGAGTCGCACCGTATCGCGGTCGAACTCCTCGCCGCCGACGAGTCCGTACCGGGCGTACGCGAGACGGTGCAGGGTCTCCTCGACATGGCCCGGGGCCTGGGCCTGGCCAACCTGCTCACCGACGACGCGGCCCGCCGCGAGCGGGTCGTCGCCCAATGGGCGGCGCTCCTCGACGAGGCGCTGCGCTGAGGCGCCGGGCCCGGACAGCACGAAACGGCCGGCCCCGGGTGACGCAGGACCGGCCGTCGATCAGGCTGCTCAGCGCTCAGCCCTAACTGTTGCCGGAGAGGAGCGCGGCCCGGTTCAGGACGTGGGAGAGCGGCTCGTCGCCCTTGGCCTGGGTCGAGTTCTCGGTGCACTGCTGGTTCTGCG
>NZ_JBSFIE010000058.1:4978-24978 GCF_053597395.1 Streptomyces sp. NPDC001415 | reverse complement strand
GCCTGTGTCTCAACCCCGCGCGGGCCCGGGCGGGGTTGAGACACAGGCTCTCAGTCCCTGGCCAGCCCGAACCGCGCCCGGAATCCGGTGCGTTCGTCCGTGGCCACCGCCGCCGCCCCGTGCGTCACCGTCTCGTACACCGCGAGGATGTCCGCGCCGACCGTCGCCCAGTCGAAGCGCCGCACATGCGCCGAGCCGCGTTCGCTCAGGCCCGCGCGGCGAGCCGGGTCGGCGAGCAGGCGTACGGCCGCCGAGGCCAGCGCGTCCGCGTCCTCGTTGGCGAACAGGTCGCCCGCCGCGCCCTGGTCCAGGACCTGTGCGAAGGCGTCCAGGTCGCTGGCGAGGACCGGGGCGCCCGCCGACAGCGCCTCGACCAGGATGATCCCGAAGCTCTCGCCTCCGGTGTTGGGGGCGACGTACACGTCCACGCTGCGCAGCAGCCGCGCCTTGTCCTCGTCGCTCACCATGCCCAGGAACTCGACCCGGGAGCGCATCTCGGGCGGCAGGGACGCCACCGCCTCCTCCTCGTCGCCCCGGCCCGCGACGAGCAGCCGGGTCTCCGGGCGCTCCGCCAGGATCTTGGGGAACGCCTTCATGAGGACCGGCAGGCCCTTGCGGGGCTCGTCGATGCGCCCTATGAAGCCGAGGGTCTGCCCCTGCCACTCCTCCTTGGGCTCGGCCTTCGCGAAGAAGTCGACGTCGACGCCGTTGGGGATCACCACCGCGTCGCCGCCGAGGTGTTCGACCAGGGTGCGCCGCGCGTACTCGCTGACCGCGATGCGCGCGCTGATCTTCTCCAGGGCGGGCTGCAGGATCGGGTACGCCGCGATCATCGCGCGGGAGCGGGGGTTGGAGGTGTGGAAGGTCGCCACGATGGGGCCCTGCGCCGCCCAGCACGAGAGCAGCCCGAGCGAGGGCGAGGCCGGCTCGTGGATGTGGATGACGTCGAAGGTGCCGTCGTGCAGCCAGCGCCGCACGCGCGCGGCCGACAGGAACCCGAAGTTGAGCCGCGCCACCGAGCCGTTGTACGGGACCGGGACGGCCCGGCCCGCCGAGACGACGTAGGGCGGCAGCGGGGTCTCGTCGTCGGCGGGGGCGAGGACCGAGACCTCGTGGCCGAGGCGGATGAGGTGCTCGGCGAGGTCCCTGATGTGGAACTGGACGCCGCCGGGGACGTCCCACGAGTACGGGCAGACGATGCCGATCTTCACGGCCGTCGCTCCTCAAGGTCGGCGAGCCACAGCCGTTGCAGCATGTGCCAGTCCTCCGGGTGATCGGCGATTCCGGTGGCGAAGGCATCGGCCAGCGCCTGCGTCATCGAGGATGTCTTCGAAGCCCGGTCACCTGCCTCGGGCACCTCGACGGGCGGGTGCACCCGGCCCTTCATGATGGGTGAGTCGTCGTACCAGAGCGTCACCGGAAGGAGCAGCGCGCCGGTCTGCTGGGCCAGCAGGGCCGGCCCCGCGGGCATCCGGGTCGCCTCGCCGAAGAACTTGACCTCGACGCCGGACGCCGACAGGTCGCGGTCGGCGACCAGGCAGACCAGGCCGCCCGCGCGCAGCCGCCGGGCCAGCGTGCCGAAGGCGGCGCCGCCGACGTGGGGCAGGACCTCCATGCCGAGGCCCTCGCGGTAGGCGACGAAGCGGTCGTACAGCGTCTCGGGCTTGAGGCGCTCGGCGACCGTGGTGAAGGGGGTGTCCAGCTTGGTGGTCACCCAGGCGCCCGCGAGGTCGTAGTTGCCCATGTGCGGCAGGGCGAGGACGACGCCCCGCCCGGAGGCGAGGCCCTCTGTCAAATAGTGGACGTCCTCCGGAACGAAGCCGTTCTTCATCCGCTCCTTGCTCCACGCGGGCAGCCGGAAGGACTCCATCCAGTACCGCATGTAGGAGCGCATGCCGGCCTGCGAGAGGGCCGCGAGCCGCTCCGGGGTGGCGTCGGGGACGACCCGCGCCAGGTTGGACTCCAGGCGCAGCACGCTCTTGCCGCGCCGCTTCCACACCTGGTCGGCGATGCGCCGGCCGAGCCCGTTCGCGACGGGTTCCGGCAGCTTTTTGACGGTGGCCCAGCCAAGTCCGTACAGCGCGTCGGTCAGCCTGTCCTTCATGCGCCCGCCTCACTGGCCGCCTGCGCGTCGGCCTCGGCGGACTCCCGGCGGACCGTCACCACGCGCTGGATCAGCGTGACGAGGCTGCCGACGGCGACGATCCACAGCGCGATGGGGAGCAGCACCTGGATGCCCGGCACGCCGAACGTGTGCAGTCCGGCCAGGCCCGCGGCCACCAGCGAGATCACGAGCCGCTCGGCGCGCTCCACCAGGCCGTTGACCGCGACGGGCAGCCCGATCGCCTCGCCGCGCGCCTTGGTGTACGAGACCACCTGGCCGCTGGCCAGGCAGAAGATGGCCACCGCGCACAGCGCGTTGTCGTCGCCCCGCCCGGCGTACCAGAGGGCGAAGCCGCCGAAGATCGCGCCGTCCGCGACCCGGTCGAGCGTCGAGTCGAGGAAGGCGCCCCAGCGGCTGGAGATCCCGGCCTGGCGGGCCATGTTGCCGTCGACCAGGTCGGAGAAGACGAAGAGGGTGATGACGATCGTGCCCCAGAAGAACTCTCCACGGGGGAAGAAGACCAGCGCACCCGCCATCACTCCGGCCGTACCGATGAGGGTCACCGCGTCGGGGCTGACTCCGCGGCGGAGCAGAAATGCGGCGAACGGCGTGAGGACACGCGTGAAGAATGCACGCGCGTACTTGTTCAGCATGGCCTTCCCGAGGGGTCGGTGTGGCCGCGCGGCCCCTGCTGGCCACCGGCCGACCCATCGTAGCCACGACTGCGGGGCCGCACCGCCGGGCACCCGCCGGGTGACCGGCGGGCCACTGTCCGCGTGCGGTCCCGTACGACGTATGGACGCACAGTGACCGGAGTGGAAAGCTCGAATTACCGCGGGCGTCGCAGATGCCGCCTCCGCACGCGGAGTCCGCGTGTCCGCGCCCCCTCACCACCTCACCGCGCACGAAACCGGGAGGAACGGACATGGGCGACAAGGCAAACGCACACCCCGGGGCCGCCGGCAGGGCTACAGCGGCCGACCACCCCTCATCCGTACGGAACGTGGTGCTGGTCGGCCACAGCGGATCCGGGAAGACCACCTTGGTGGAAGCGCTCGCGCTGGCGGCCGGGGCCGTCAACCGCGCGGGCCGGGTCGAGGACGGCGGGACCGTCTCCGACTACGACGAGATCGAGCACCGGCAGCAGCGCTCCGTACAGCTGTCGCTGGTTCCGGTCGAATGGGGTGGTTTCAAGATCAATATCTTGGACACCCCCGGATACGCCGACTTCGTCGGGGAACTCAGGGCCGGTCTGCGAGCGGCGGACGCGGCCCTTTTCGTCGTCTCGGCGGCGGACGGCGTGGACGGCTCGACCCGGATGGTCTGGGACGAGTGCGCGGCCGTCGGGATGCCGCGCGCGATCGTGGTCACGCACCTGGAGGCGGCCCGCGCCGACTTCGACGCGATGACCGGGATCTGCGCCGAGGCCTTCGGCGGCGACGACCCCGACGCGGTGCTCCCGCTGTACCTCCCGGTGCACGGCGCGGCGGGCCCGGACGGGCACGCGCCGGTGACGGGCCTGGCCGGGCTGCTCTCGCGGCGGGTCTTCGACTACGAGTCCGGCGAGCGCAAGGAGACCCAGCCGGACGCGGACCAGCTCCCGCTGATCGAGGAGGCCCGCAATCGGCTCATCGAGGGGATCATCGCGGAGAGCGAGGACGAGACCCTCATGGACCGCTACCTCGGCGGCGAGGACATCGATTTCAAGACGTTGGTGGCGGACCTGGAACGGGCGGTGGCGCGCGGCACCTTCCACCCGGTCCTGGCCGCGGCGCCGGCCGCCGAGGGCGCCAAACAGGGCCTCGGCACGATCGAGCTCCTCGAACTCGTCACCGGCGGCTTCCCCTCCCCTCTGGAGCGGGCGGCGCCGGAGATCACGACCCCGCAGGGCAGGCCGCGTCCGACGCCCTCGTGCTCGGTGGAGGGCCCGCTGGTCGCCGAGGTGATCAAGACCTCGTCCGACCCGTACGTGGGCCGGATCAGCCTGGTGCGGGTCTTCTCCGGCACCCTGCGCCCCGACGAGACGGTGCACGTGTCCGGCCACGGCATGGAGGACCGCGGCCACGAGGACCACGACGTCGACGAGCGGATCGGCGCGCTGTCCTCACCGTTCGGCAAGCAGCAGCGCACGCTCACCAAGTGCGTCGCGGGCGACCTCGCGTGCGTGGCGAAGCTGTCCCGGGCCGAGACCGGCGACACCCTGTCCAGCAAGGACGATCCGCTCCTGATGGCGCCCTGGGACATGCCCGACCCGCTTCTCCCGCTGGCCATCGAGGCGCACAGCAAGGCCGACGAGGACAAACTCTCGCAGGGTCTCTCGCGCCTTGTCGCCGAGGACCCCACGATGCGTCTCGAACAGAACCCGCACACCCACCAGCTCGTCCTGTGGTGCCTGGGCGAGGCCCACAAGGAGGTCGCCCTGGAGCGGCTGCGCAGCAGGTACGGCGTCCAGGTCGACGTCGTACCGCACAAGGTGTCGCTGCGCGAGACCTTCGGCGCGAAGGCGGCGGGGCGCGGCCGGCACGTCAAACAGTCCGGCGGGCACGGCCAGTTCGCGATCTGCGAGATCGACGTGGAGCCGCTGCCACCGGGCAGCGGCATCGAGTTCGTGGACAAGGTGGTCGGCGGCTCGGTCCCGCGCCAGTTCATCCCGTCCGTCGAGAAGGGCGTACGGGCCCAGGCGGCGAAGGGCGTGGCCGCGGGATATCCGCTGGTCGACGTGCGCGTCACGCTCCTGGACGGCAAGGCGCACTCGGTGGACTCCTCCGACGCGGCGTTCCAGACCGCGGGCGCGCTCGCGCTGCGGGAGGCGGCTGCCGAGGCCCGCATCCATCTGCTCGAACCGGTCGCCGAGGTCCAGGTCCTGGTCTCCGACGACTACGTGGGCCCGGTGATGAGCGACCTGTCCGGGCGGCGCGGCCGGGTGGTCGGCACCGAACAGGCGGGCCCGGGCCGGACGCTGGTGCGCGCCGAGATCCCGGAGATCGAGATCGGCCGGTACGCGCTCGACCTGAGGTCCCTCTCCCACGGCACCGGACGGTTCAGCCGCAACTACGCGCGGCACGAGCCGATGCCGCCCCAGCTCGCCGACAAAATTCGCGAACAGGCAGAAGAAGGGCGGTAGTTGACAGGTCATCAGAATGCCGCCCATCGCAATCTCCTTGCGGTGGGCGGCATTCCGATGTCCCCTGACGGGCAGGCTGTGACCCCGATACGCTGTGGTCGCAGCTCAGCAGGTGTGCGGGGCGCGGCGGTCGGGAACGGGTCGCAGAGCGACGGTGTGCGGCGATGGGGGCGGCAGTGACGACGGAAGAGCCATTCTTCGACTTCTTGCCCAGGCCACAGGTGCCGCTTCAGGGGTCGGCGGGACAGACGGCCGCGACCCAGGCGCTCGCCTCGGCGGCGTACCGGGACAGCCCGGTCGAGGACATACTCAAGGCCAACAGCGAGTGGCACGAGTCCGAGGTGAAGAAGGGCAAGCTGTCGCTCTTCGAACCCAACCTCGGCGAGGCGTTCTCGCGCGCCGTGCAGTCCCGGATGCTCGGCGCCACCCGCAAGGGCATTATCCAGTCCTTCGGCACCGAGCCGGGGACCATCGTCGAGCACTGCCTGGCCTCGATCCGCATCCGCAAGGAGCGGGACACCAGACTCACCCTGGTCATGGTCGTGTTCGGGCTGCTCTTCCTGCCCGGGCTGCTGCTGTGGCTCGGCATCTTCCAGCTGCGCCGCACGCTGGCCGGGGCCAAGGACCGGAGGGCCGGCGCGCTCGGCAGCATCCTGCTCGCGGCGGCGGGGATCCTCGCCGTGATCTTCCTGGTCAAGCTGCCCTTCCACGGATTTCTCGCGCTGTACCTGCGCGCGATGATCGTGGCCCCGATCGTCGGCTGGTACTGGGCGAAGGTCATCTGCGAGAAGACCGCGCGGGACCTGCGCTCACGCTGGGACAGCCTGCTGGGCGGCGGCGGCATCGGCGCCAAGATCCCCGAGGCGGTGCCCAAGAGCTCGGCGGCGGGCTCCGCGGAACAGTTGCGCCAGTCCCTGGTCAAGCTGGCCGCCGAGGACCAGAGCAACATCGTCTTCTACGCGGGGCCCAAGGGAATACTGGGCATGGGCACCCGCTGGGGCAGCTGGCAGCTCGCGGAGGAACTGGAGCCCAAGGAAGCCGGCAAGGAGATCCACGGCTTTCGCAGCTGGGACGTCATACGGGCCATCCAGGACCGTCTCCAGCTCCTGGAGCGCGGCCCCCTGCACACCGGCGGCTTCCCCACCCCGTCCATCAAGAACTGGGTGGTCTCGCCGATCGGAGAGGGCGCCAAGGAGGTGTCACGGCCCAGCGGCCAGGACATCGACAACTTCCAGGTGCGCGCCCACGAGATCCAGCGGATCTGCAACGAGCAGCAGTTCTCCAGCGGCAACCGGCACTACCTCGGCGTCCAGTTCACGCTCTGGGACGGCCAGTTGGTCATCACCATGATGGTCACCGTCACCGTGCTGCACGAGACGCTGCGGATCGAGGTGACCGGGCACGCGCTCGGCCCGGTGCACGCCCTGTTCACCACCAAGCCCGCGCCCAAGACCAAGGAGGTCGACAAGACCTTCAGGTTCTGGGAGAAGAAGACGATCGCGCTCCCCCTGGTCGACGCCACCGAGGTGGTGCGCCTGGCCGCGCGGGCTCCGCTGACCTGGTACCCGCCGCTGCTCGACTACCTGGGCGGCAAGATAGCGCTGCCCGAGCCGTTCGGCCTTCGGCACGCCTGGGCCGACAAGCCCTGGCGCCACCGCTTCATGGCCGACGACGCGATGCGGGCCGCCACCCCCGTGCTGCGGGTGGTGCACTCCGCGGCGATGAAGGTGCTCGACGAGCACGGGGTGAACACCGACCGCTTCACCAACCGCTCGATGATCCTCAGCGGCATGGTCCAGGACCCGGCGCCGCGGAAGGCGGACCTGTACGACGCGTAGGCGTCACACCGGCCAGGCGTCGGCCAGCATCTTGCGGGTGTCCGCGAGGAGTTGGGGCAGCACCTTGGTGTGGCCGACGACCGGCATGAAGTTGGTGTCGCCGCCCCAGCGCGGCACGATGTGCTGGTGCAGATGGGCGGCGATCCCGGCACCGGCGACCGTGCCCTGGTTCATCCCGATGTTGAACCCGTGCGCGCCCGACGCGGTGCGCAGCGCGACCATCGCCTGCTTGGTGAGGCCGGCGAGCTCAAGCGTCTCGGCCCCGTCCAGCTCCGTGTAGTCGGCGACGTGACGGTAGGGCACCACCATGAGGTGCCCGCCGTTGTACGGGTACAGGTTGAGCACCGCGTACACGTGCTCACCGCGCTTGATGATCAGCCCGTCCTCGTCCGACTTCGCCGGGATCGAGCAGAACGGACACCCATCGCCGGAGCCCGGCCCCGTCGGCTTGTTCTCGCCCTGGATGTACGCCATCCGGTGGGGCGTCCACAGGCGCTGGAACGCGTCCTGGACACCGACCCCGATCTGCTGTTCCGGCTCACTCGTCATGGTGTGCAGCATATGACTTCGCCGCTTCGGAGCGACGCCCGGGTTGGCGGTGGCAGAACGCGTGAGGGCCCCCGGGAAGGCGAGCTTCCCGGGGGCCCTCACGGCGTACGACAGGACGTCAGACCTGGGCCCGCTCCGCCACGACCTTCTCGATCTTCGCGATCGCCTCGTCACGCGGAATGCCGTTCTCCTGCGAGCCGTCGCGGTAGCGGAAGGAGACGGTGCCCGCGTTCATGTCGTCGTCGCCGACGATGATCATGAATGGAACCTTCTGCTTCTGCTGGTTGCGGATCTTCTTCTGCATCCGGTCCGAGGAGGCGTCCACCTCGACCCGCAGCCCCTTCTTCCTCGCCTCGGCGGCGAACTCCTGGAGGTAGGGGATGTGGGCGTCACCGATCGGGATGCCGACCGCCTGGACGGGCGCGAGCCATGCCGGGAACGCGCCCGCGTAGTGCTCCAGAAGCACGGCGAAGAAGCGCTCGATGGAGCCGAACAGGGCGCGGTGGATCATGACCGGCTGCTGCTTCGAGCCGTCGGTCGAGGTGTACTCCAGGCCGAACCGCTCGGGCTGGTTGAAGTCGACCTGGATGGTCGACATCTGCCAGGACCGCCCGATCGCGTCCTTGGCCTGCACCGAGATCTTCGGCCCGTAGAACGCCGCGCCACCCGGGTCCGGGACCAGCGGAAGACCCTGCTTCTCGGCCGCCAGGCGCAGCGCCTCGGTGGCCTCCTCCCAGGCCTCGTCGGAGCCGATGAACTTGTCCGACTCCGGGTCGCGGGTGGACAGCTCCAGCTCGAAGTCGTCCAGGCCGTAGTCGCGCAGCAGGTCGAGCACGAAGGTCAGGAGCGAGTCGAGCTCCTGCGGCATCTGCTCCTTGGTGCAGTAGATGTGCGAGTCGTCCTGGGTGAAGCCGCGCGCGCGGGTCAGACCGTGCACCACGCCGGACTTCTCGTACCGGTACACCGTGCCGAACTCGAACAGCCGCAGCGGCAGTTCACGGTAGGAGCGGCCGCGCGCCTTGAAGATCAGGTTGTGCATCGGGCAGTTCATCGCCTTGAGGCGGTAGTTCTGCCCGTCGAACTCCACGGGCGGGAACATGCCGTCGCCGTAGTGCGGCAGGTGCCCCGAGGTGACGAAGAGCTCTTCCTTGGAGATGTGCGGGGTGTTCACGAACTCGTAGTCGGCGTCCTCGTGCTTCTTGCGCGAGTACGCCTCCATCTCCCGCCGGACGATGCCGCCCTTGGGGTGGAAGACGGCGAGGCCGGAGCCCAGCTCCTCCGGGATGGAGAACAGGTCGAGCTCGGCACCGAGCTTGCGGTGGTCGCGCTTCTCGGCCTCGGCGAGGAATTCGAGGTGCGCCTTGAGCTCGTCCTTGGTCGGCCAGGCGGTGCCGTAGATGCGCTGCAGCATCGGGTTCTTCTCGCTGCCGCGCCAGTACGCGCCGCCCGAGCGCATCAGCTTGAACGCCGGGATGTTGCGGGTGGTCGGCAGGTGCGGACCGCGGCACAGGTCCTTCCAGCACAGCTCGCCGGTCTTGGCGTCGAGGTTGTCGTAGATGGTCAGCTCGCCGGAGCCGACCTCCGCGTCCGCGCCGTCGGCGGCCTGTGCGGCGTTGCCCTTGAGCCCGATGAGCTCCAGCTTGTACGGCTCGTCGGCGAGCTCCTCGCGGGCGGCCTCATCGGTGGTGACGCGGCGGGAGAAGCGCTGGCCACGCTTCTGGATCTCCTGCATCTTCTTCTCGATGGCCTTGAGGTCCTCGGGCGTGAACGGCTTCTCGACGTCGAAGTCGTAGTAGAAGCCGTCGCGGACCGGCGGGCCGATGCCGAGCTTGGCCTCGGGGTGGAGCTCCTGCACGGCCTGGGCCATGACGTGCGCGGTCGAGTGGCGCAGGATGTTCAGGCCGTCCTCGGAGGAGATCTCGACGGGCTCGACCTCCTCGCCGTCCCGCACCTCGTACGCGAGGTCCTTCAGCTCGCCCGCCACGCGGGCCGCGACGATGGTGCGCTCACCGGCGAAGAGCTCGGCGGCCGTAGTGCCCGTCGTCACCACGCGCTCTTCCCGCTCGGAATCGCGTTGGATGATCACACGGACGTCTGACACCGGACTTCTCCTGCCGTAGGGGGTGCGCAGCGTGTCGCGTACGCGAGACGATCCTACCGAGCCGGTGGGGTACGCCGCGCAACGGATACGGAGGCCGCTCGGACCCGGGCTCTCAGTCGGCCGCCGGGTCCGCCTCCGCGCCGCAGGCCTCCTCGAAGAAGTCGAGGTTCTCCTGGAGGGACTTCATCAGGCGGTCCCGCTCGGCGTCGTCCACCTGCACCGGGGTCACCTCCCGGGCGGCGGAGAGCCGGCGGAATCCTCCCCTGCTCTCCAGGCGCCCCACGACCCGGATCGGCAGCCCGACCAGATGCGCGTGCCCGGCGATGCGGTACGCCTCCTCGTCCAGCTCCATGCGCACGTGCGGGACCTCCGCCCCGGCGAGCACCCTCAGCCGTACGACGCCGGAGCCGCGCGGTCCCGAGCGACGCAGCCGCACCACGGCGCCGGTGATCCGCACCGGCAGGGACGGCTCGTCGCTCAGGTAGCGGGCGCCGGCCGCGCGCAGGGCGGGCAGGTCGCCGGGCGAGAAGTCGACGGGTTCGGGCCGGGCCGCGCACCCGGCGGGCACCCCCGCCGCCGGTGCCCATTCGAGGGCGACACGTACGCCTTCGGTGCCGCGCACCAGGGCGACCAGGGATTCGGTCAGCTCTCTGCTGACGCCCGCGCGCACGGCCGCGTCGAAGGCCTCCATGCCGCCCGTGGTGCGCTGGTAGTCGACCGCGTCCCGTACCGCGTTGAGGGCCGCGTACAGCCGGACCACCGCGGGCCGCCCGGACGCCGCCGGCACGAACGCGGTGAGCCCGCCGCCCGGTCCGGGCTCGACGAGGACGCCTTCCAGCGAGGCGAGGGCCTGCCTGCGGTGGCGGGCGCCGTAGTACCCGGCCGGGCCGCGCACGGCGAGTGCGCCCGCGACCAGCATCCGATGGGCGGCGGCGCGCAGTTGTTCCTGCTCGCTCCAGGAGGCGACGCCGGCCGGCCCCTCGGGCACCTCGCGCCACCACCGCACCTCGTCGCTGGGCACCGCGAGCGAGACGAGCACCTCGCGTGCCGAGGGCGCCGCGCTGCGGGCGAGCGCGGTCAGCGCCTCGCCGAGCAGGTCCTCGCTGTCGGGGTAGGCCCGGCTCTCCGGTACGAGCAGACTCATGCCGGAGCCGATCACCCCGGGCGGCGTCCAGCGCGCGTAGCGCCCCGCCGCTCCCCCGCGCCGCCGCCAGCCGTGCCGCTGGAGCAGCACCCCGAGCACCGCAGGATCGACCTGGCCGGGCCCCGGCGCAATCCCGCCGAGCTCATCGTCGGACCAGCGCATCAGGGTCTCCCTCCCGCCCCGACCCGCGTCATGATCTCGCAGAGCGCGCGGTCGTCGAAGATCCGCGAGGTCGGTATTCGCACCGTGGTCCTGCGCCGGCCGGTCACCGGGTGCCCGGCCAGATTGGTCCAGTAGCAGCAGTGCCGCAGCGCCAGCCGGTCGTGGCCCGCGCGCAGCCACTCGTCCTGACTTCTCGGCACCAGCATCACGACCAGGATCTTGTGCACCGAGACGGGCGTGCGGGCCAGCTTCACCAGGTGGGTGTTGTCCAGCGTGAAGGAGAAGGCCCCGCCCGGCGGATGCGGCGGAATCTGGTACGTGCACTTGAGCTGCACCTTGATCGTCACTTCGTCGTCGACCGTGTGCCCGGGAGCGCTGTGGCTCACGTGCCAGTCGATCCCGTTGTCCGGAAAGGGCTGCGACAGCGAACACCCCGCTGCCGCCGCCACCGCGTGCAGGTGGCCCACCTGAAGGGTCTCCATGCAGGCGGTGGTGGCGAGCGAGCCGCGCAGCGGTGCGATCCGCTCGGGCAGCAGACCGTGCCCGGGCGCGGCCGGATCGGGCTGCGCGAGCGCCATGGCTGTCGTATGCCTTCCGGAACTGTGCCGAACTTTCCCCGTGACGGTTCGTCAAACTCCAGCCCCGTCACTTGTGTTGTCTCCGTACTCGGACCCCCGCAAACGGCGTATGTCGCAAACGGCCCGGGTATCACGGACTCGGGCAGGGGATGCACGCCATCTGCCGGGAGTGCGCGAGGAGTTGAGTAGACATGACGTGCTGGTACGAGGGTCCCCTGGCGGCGTTCGACACCGAGACCACCGGGGTGGACGTCGAGGGGGACCGGATAGTTTCGGCCGCGCTGGTGATCCAGGACGGCCCGGACGCCCGGCCGCGCCCCACGCGCTGGCTGGTCAACCCGGGCATACCCGTGCCGGCAGGTGCCACCGCGGTGCACGGTCTGACCGATGAACACCTCCAGCTGAACGGGCGCTGGCCGGCCCCCGTGATGGAGGAGATCGCGAGGTCGCTGGCCGAGCAGTGCGCGGCGGGCCGGCCACTGGTGATCATGAACGCGCCGTTCGATCTGACGCTGCTCGACCGGGAGTTGAAGCGCCACCGCGCGGCTTCCCTCTCCCAGTACCTGGGCCAGAACCCGCTGCGCGTCCTCGATCCCCGGGTCCTGGACAAGCACCTGGACCGCTACCGCAAGGGCCGCCGCACACTGACCGACCTGTGCGAGCACTACGGCGTGACGCTGGAGGGCGCACACGACGCGGCCGCCGACGCGCTGGCCGCCCTGGAGGTCGTACGGGCGGTGGGGCGCAGGTTCGCGTCCCGCCTGGAACGGCTGACGCCCACGGAGTTGCACACGCTCCAGGCGACCTGGCACGCGGCCCAGGCACGCGGCCTGCAGGCCTGGTTCACCCGGCAGGGCACCCCGGAACTGGTGGACACGGCGTGGCCGCTGCGGCCCGAACTCCCGGCGGCCGCCTGAGCGTCGACAGCAAAAAGGCCGGTCCGTCATGGACGGACCGGCCTTTCCCGGTGGGCGATACTGGGTTCGAACCAGTGACCTCTTCGGTGTGAACGAAGCGCTCTCCCACTGAGCTAATCGCCCGGGAACGCACTGAACAATACAGGCCCCCGGGCCCAGCTTTCAAACCGCCCACCCGTCACCCGGCCGCCGCCCCTCATCGACGCGCTCCGCGCGACTTCCCCTTTTCAAGAAGCCGGACGAGCCCCCGCCTTCCCGACCTCATCATCAGCGCGTGATTGGCCCGGAACGCCGGGCGGCCGGGCACCGCGAGCCGCCGCATGAGGGGCTTGCGCACCTCGACCTCCTGCTCGTACACGGCCCGCGTTCCGCCGTCGCGGGCGAACAGCGTCCAGCGCGCCCACCCTTCGAGGTCCCCGCCGAGCGTGACCTCCAGGACCCCTCCCGCCGGATCGCGCCGACTCTCGCGGGCGGTGACGAACAGGTCGTACGGGATGAGCGAGCGGAGCCGGGCGGTGGCGGTGCGCTCGTCGCACTCATCGAGGGGCGTCACCTCGCGGACCTCGCGCCACCAGCGCGGGTAGTCCTCGGCGCGCTCCAGGACGGCGTACACGGCGGCGGGCGGCGCGGGCAGGTCCCAGACGCTGCGGAAGCGGTAGCGGCACCAGTCCATGGCCCCAGTCTGCGGGAAGCGGGAGCGGGAAACGCCGACGGCCCCGGAGATCGAGATGATCTCCGGGGCCGTCGGTCCGGGTGGGCGATACTGGGTTCGAACCAGTGACCTCTTCGGTGTGAACGAAGCGCTCTCCCACTGAGCTAATCGCCCGGGCGCACCGCAAACATTACCGCATGTCAGCGGGGCCTTTGACCACGCGCGGTCACTCGTTGATCTTCCATGGCATCACGATGCCGAACTTCCACACGTAGACGCCGACGAGCACGGCGACGATCACGAGGCCGACCGCGGTCAGGGTGATGTTGCGGCGCCGCACCTTGGGGTCGAGCGCCTTCTGCGCGGCCTCCGAGACCTTCCGCCTGGTCCAGCGGAGCACGAGCTGGGCCCACACGAATTCGGTCGCCCAGATCGCCATGCCGCCGAAGATCACCAGCCAGCCGGGGCCCGGCAGCGGCAGCATCACGATGCCCGCGGCCACGACCGCGAGCCCCACCACGAAAACGCCGACCTGCCAGCTCAGATGCAGCGGCCTGGACGCCTTGATGAACGCCGGCGCCCGCGAGCCGAGGGCCGCGGCGGCCCGTTCGTCACTCCCCGTATCCATGTGTCCCAACCTACCGGACAGGTGTCTCGAAACGGGTTCACCGAAATGGACTAATGACGCAAAGTAATAGTCCGCCGTACGAGCTACGTGAACGCCTGCAAAACGGTCAGAGGGGTTTACAACGGCACCGTAGGTGGCATGTCGATTTCGCCGACGTGCGAATCCCCGAGCGCACACTGAGCGAAAGGCCCTGGCGCTTATGAACACCACGGTCAGCTGCGAGCTGCACCTGCGCCTCGTTGTGTCGAGCGAGTCCTCACTGCCTGTACCCGCGGGCCTGCGGTATGACACGGCCGATCCCTATGCCGTGCATGCCACCTTCCACACCGGAGCCGAGGAAACCGTCGAGTGGGTCTTCGCCCGCGATCTCCTCGCCGAGGGCCTGCACCGGCCCACCGGAACCGGCGACGTCAGAGTCTGGCCGTCACGCAGTCACGGCCAGGGCGTCGTCTGTATCGCCCTGAGCTCGCCGGAAGGAGAAGCCCTGCTCGAAGCCCCGGCGCGGGCCCTGGAGTCGTTCCTGAAACGGACCGACGCCGCGGTGCCGCCCGGCACCGAGCACCGTCACTTCGATCTCGACACGGAACTCTCGCACATCCTGGCCGAGAACAACTGAGGCCAGGCCGAGAGCCGCACGGCGCCGTCCGACTCGGGGCGACGGCGCCGCGCGGACAACCACATAACGGCAGTCATCGGCGCCGTCCTCCACGAAAGCCGTCGTGGGGGACGGCGCCGGTGCGCTGTTCGCGCGAGCCGCTAGAGTCGGCCAGCATCGACGGGCGCCCGCCCGCCGCAGGCCAGGGAGCGAATCGTGCTGATCCCTCACGACACCCGGATCGCCCTCGACATGGTGGTCGATCTGGTGAACACCGCGCCGGAGAGCGAGGCGGGCGACCGCCTCGCCGACGTGGACGCGCTGTACGGCTTCGTCCAGGACCACAGCGTGAGCGGCGTGGAGCGACTCTCCACCGGTGACCTCCTGGGCGTCCAGGCCGTCCGCAGCAGGTTCGCGGAGATCTTCGCGGCGCCCGACGCCCGCAGCGCCGCCGAGCTCGTCAACCAGCTGGTCGCCTCGGCCGGCACCACCCCGCAGCTGACCGATCACGACGGCTACGACTGGCACGTGCACTACTTCGCCCCCGGCGCCTCGGTGGCCGACCACCTGGCCGCCGACGGCGGCATGGCGCTCGCCTTCATCGTGGTCACCGGCGAGCAGGAACGTCTGCGCAGGTGTGAGGCGCCGGACTGCGGGCGGGCCTTCGTGGACCTCTCCCGCAACCGCTCCCGCCGCTACTGCGACAGCCGCACCTGCGGGAACCGCCTGCACGTGGCCGCGTACCGGGCCCGGCGCAAGGAGGCCGCCGGCTGAGGGCCGTCGGGCGCCTCAGCCAAAGGCCCTGAGACGCCACCGGCTCTCAGAGCAGAAAGAGATCATGCACGGCTGCCATGAGCAGCAGACAGCCGATCACCCCCAGAAAGATCATCAGGGGCGGCTGGGAGAGCGCGAAGAGACAGCCCCGCGCCTGCGGGTCTGGCGCGTTCGGCTTGTCGGTCGGTGCAGGGGTGGAGCCCTGGGAAGTGTCCAGCATCTCGGGGCGATGATGACCCAGCCGGACCGCATGGGTATACCAACACGCCCATAAGCAGCGGGAGTTCGCCCGATCTTGTAGCGCGAACCCGGCCCTGTGGCGCGCGGAGGCAGAGCCGCGCGCGGGCGCCGCGCCCCCGCGCGCCCGGGGAACGTCAGATGCCGTGCTTCTTCAGGATGGCCTCGATGTCGCTGAAGTCCTCGCTCGCGGCGGGCTTGGCCTGCGCCTTCGGCACGGGCTGGGCGGTCGGCGTGCGGCCCGCGCCGAGCGAGGGGGCGGACGCCGCGGGGGCCACCGCGTCGCGCTGCGCGGCGGCAGCGGCCTTGCGTTCCTTGCGGGTGCCGCCGCCGCGCCGCTCGATGGCCCGGGTGGTCATGAACAGCAGCCAGGCGACGCCGAGCAGCCCGAAGCCCAGCCACACGCTCGGCTTGAAGACGATGCCGGACACCCACTGCACGACGCCGGTCATGACGAGGCCGACGGGGACGAGCGAGTAGGCGGCGATGCGCGTAGCCGCGAGGAAGCGCTTGCGGTACGCCGTGACGGCAGCGATGCCCAGTCCGGCCGCGGAAACGGCGGAGCAGACGGTCTCGGCAAGCATCCGGTTCCTCCAGGCATGGGGGGTATGGCTTCTTCCATCCTGCACCGGAACCCGCCCGGCGGGCCACGGTCGGCCGCGACCTCAGGGAGATCTCGGGGGCAGGATCCTCCCCAGGTCCCGGTTGCTGGGAGACTGGACCCCATGAGCGACACCACCCCCTCCAACGCCGCGGGACCCGTCGTCCTCGACGTCTGGTGCGAGCTGCAGTGCCCCGACTGCCACAGCGCCCTCGACGACATCCGCGCCCTGCGCGCCCGCTACGGCGACCGCCTCGACATCCGGCTGCGGCACTTCCCGCTGGAGAAGCACAAGCACGCCTTCGCCGCGGCCCAGGCCGCCGAGGAGGCCTTCGAGCAGGGCCACGGCTGGCCGTACGTCGAAGCCGTGCTTGCCCGCACCGGGCGCCTCGCCGAGCAGGGCGAGGCCGCCCTCATCGAGGCGGCCGGCGAACTGGCCCTGGACACCGACGAGTTCGAGACCGCCCTCATCGACGGGCGGCACATCCTGATCGTCGACGCCGACCAGGCCGAGGGCAAGGCGATCGGCGTGAGCGGCACCCCGACGTACGTCATCGGCGACGAGCGGCTGGACGGCGGCAAGAGCCAGGAGGGGCTGCGCGAGCGCATCGAGGAGATCGCGGACCGGCTGCTCGCCGAGTAGCCGAGCAGTTCAGAGCAGGTGCTTGTAGAGGTTGTAGCTGGTGACCCGGTAGGCGAGGGACTCGTACAGGCGCAGCGCCGGGGTGTTATCCGCGAAGACGTGCAGGCCCAGCGTGTCCGTCCCGTCGGCCAGCGCCACGCGTTCCGCGAGCAGCATCAGCGAGCGGCCGTGGCCCCGGCCGCGGTGCTCCTCGGCGACCCCGACGTCGTAGACGTAGGCGCCCTCCCGGGGTGCCGAGCGCCGGGCCACCCAGATACTGCCGACCGGGCTCCCCCGGTCCTCAAGGACCAGGAAGTGCGCCCCGGCGGTGGCGACGCCGTCCGGCAGCAGGGCGCGGTGCTCCGCCGCGGACCTGTCCCGGGCCTCCGCCTCGGGCACGCCCCGCTCGATCCAGTCCCGCGCGTAGTTCTCCACTGCCTCGCGCAGCCAGTCCTCGAACTCGTCCGCGCGCATGGGCCGCCCGGCCACTGAGGCGGGCAACTCCGGTGCTGTGGGCGGGAGTTGCTTGACCATGTTCCGGCTGCGCTCCAGATAGCCGAGGGCACCGGCCATCCGCAGCGCCGCCTCGGCGTCGGCCGGGACCGAGAGGCGGACCTGGCCGCAGCCCCAGCCGCGCAGCACCTCCTCGGCGGCGAGGGCCGCGACGGTGCCTCGCCCCCGGCCCCGATCCGCCTCGTCGATCCGGAGCTCTTCGATCCGGCCCATACGGGGCCCGAACGAGGTGTCGGTGGCGATGCGGATCAGTCCGACGCGTCGGCTGTTCACACACACGTCGTACGTACGCGACTTGGCGCCGTCGGCGCCCTGCTGGAGCGGCTCGGTCGGCCGAATGGTGGTGGTCATCAAGGCCGTTGTACCTGCCCCGGCGCCGCCCGTCACCAGCTTTACGGGTCCAGATCCGATCCGGCCCGCTCGTCGAAGATCCGCATCGCCTTCGTCGTGACCGGACCGGGCGCGGCGCCCAACTGCCGCCCGTCGACGCGGCGTACGGCCTGTACGTCGCGCAGCGTGGAGGTCAGGAAGATCTCCTCGGCGCTCTCCAGGACGTCCATCGACAGCTCGGTCTCGTACGCGCCGGCCCATTCGACGGTCAGCGCGCGAGTGATCCCGCCGAGGCAGCCGGAGGCGAGCGGCGGGGTGTGCAGGCGCCCGTCGACGACCACGAAGACATTGGAGCCGGTGCCCTCGCAGAGCTGCCCCGCGGTGTTCGCGAAGAGGGCCTCGGACGCGCCCGCCCCGTGCGCCTTCGCGAGGGCGACGACGTTCTCGGCGTACGACGTGGTCTTCAGGCCGGCCACCGCGCTGTGCTCGTTGCGGGTCCACGGGACGGTGATCACCGCGGTGGTGTCGGGCCTGCGCGTGGTCTCGCCGAGCGCGACGACCAGGGTCGGGCCCGCGTCCCCCCGGTCGGAACCGAGCGGCGAGAGCCCGCCGGTGTAGGTGATCCGCAGCCGGCCGAGCGCCACGGGGTTCGCGTCCAGGACGGCCGCGCAGGCCCGCCGCACCTCGTCCAGGTCCGGGTCGGGCAGGCCGAGGCCGCGCGCCGAGCGGGTCAGCCGGTCGAGGTGGCGGGTGAGCGCGAAGGTGCTCCCGCCGGTCGCCTTCACCGTCTCGAAGACGCCGTCGCCCACGGTGAGCCCGTGGTCGAGTACGGACACCTGCGCGGCGTCGGCGTCCCGCAGTGCGCCGTTGACCCAGATCTGCATTTACGCGGTCCTTCCCCTGTGCCCGCTGTGGGCATACGCGCCCGACGCTACCGTCAGGAGGCGCGAGGCCTTCAGCTCGGTCTCCTCCCACTCCCGCTCGGGGTCCGAGCCCCAGGTGATGCCCGCCCCGGTGCCGAAGCGCAGCACGCCGTGCGGCCGGTCGATCCAGAAGGTACGTATGCCGACGGCGAGCTCGGCGGTGCCCCGGTCGGCGTCGACCCAGCCGATGCCGCCGCAGTAGGGGCCTCGGGGCGCGGTCTCCAGGGCGTCGATGATCCGCAGCGCGCTCGACTTGGGCGCCCCGGTGACCGAGCCCGGCGGGAACGTGGCGCCGAGCAGCTCCCGCCAGCCCGCGCCCTCGCGCAGTTCGCCGCGCACGGTGGAGACGAGGTGGACGAGGCCGGGGTGCTCCTCGACGGCGCACAGGGCGGGCACGGTCACCGATCCGGTGGCGCAGACCCGTCCCATGTCGTTGCGGACGAGGTCCACGATCATCACGTTCTCGGCGTGGTCCTTCTCCAGGAGGTCCGCCGCGGTCCGCCCGGTCCCCTTGATGGGCCCGGACTCCACGACCCGTCCGGTACGGCGCAGGAACAGTTCGGGCGAGGCGGTCGCGATCTCCACCCCGTGCGCGGGCAGCCGGATCGTTCCTGCGTAGGGCGCGGGGTTGCCGCGCGCGAGCAGCGCGGTGAGCGCGTCCACGTCGGCCGCCGCCGGGTCGGGCAGCGGCGCGGTCAGCACACGGCAGAGGTTCGCCTGGTAGACCTCGCCGGCCGCGATGTGCTCGCGGATGCGGCGTACTCCCGCCGTGTACTCGGCGCGGTCGAGAGAGGACGTCCAGTCGCCGGTGGCGGGGCCTTGCCAGGCGCCGGGTACGGGTTCGGGGACCGGCCGCGTGCGGACGTCCGCGAAGCGGGCGCAGACGAGGCGGCCCTCGAAGTCTGCGGAGACGGCCCAGAAGCCGGAGGAGTCGAGGGCCTCGGGGTCACTGGTGACATCACGCAGGTCCGAGGCGACGAGATGGCCGAAGCGGGCCAGAGGAGCGAGGTCGTGCACGGTTGTGAGTCTAGGGCCGGTGCAGGTGGGGTGCCCCTGAGTGACCCGGGGGCGAACATCCGCCCGGACCCGGCCGGGGTCCGGACCAGGCGCAACGCAGCACGCTGCACAAACGCGTTTTTGTACTGGCCCAGGAATCCGCTAGAGTTCAACACGTCGCCGGGACGCGCAAGCGAAACGGAAACGACAAGCGGACGTGGCTCAGTTGGTAGAGCATCACCTTGCCAAGGTGAGGGTCGCGAGTTCGAATCTCGTCGTCCGCTCGATGTGGGGGATCTTCCCGAACCCCATATGCACTCCTGGTGGAGTGGCCGAGAGGCGAGGCAACGGCCTGCAAAGCCGTCTACACGGGTTCAAATCCCGTCTCCACCTCCAAGCGCGATTAGCTCAGCGGGAGAGCGCTTCCCTGACACGGAAGAGGTCACTGGTTCAATCCCAGTATCGCGCACGCAGTAACACGAAGTAACCGGTCCCGTAGGGTTTGGGACCGTCCCGCGCGATTAGCTCAGCGGGAGAGCGCTTCCCTGACACGGAAGAGGTCACTGGTTCAATCCCAGTATCGCGCACGCAGTAACACGAAGTAACCGGTCC
>NZ_JBSFIE010000058.1:0-4883 GCF_053597395.1 Streptomyces sp. NPDC001415 | reverse complement strand
GGTCCTGTAAGGTTTGGGACCGTCCCGCGCGATTAGCTCAGCGGGAGAGCGCTTCCCTGACACGGAAGAGGTCACTGGTTCAATCCCAGTATCGCGCACCACCCGGAACCCCCGGCCTTCTCGAAGGCCGGGGGTTCCGTCGTTCGGTCCGAGCGGCCAACTCCCCCACCGGGGCGCCCAGTCGGGGGGTGGGGCCGCCCCGTCCGCAAGCGCAAAAGGCGTTGCCCGATCGACTCCCCAGCCGATCGGGCAACGCCTTTTACTGCCGTCCGCCGCACCCCCGTCCCCACGGGGCTGTAATGGCCGGATGTCCCCGACCCGGTCCGCTCTACCGGGTCCGGGGCGCCGCTCAGCGCCCCAGCATCACGCCCACGGACGACGCCTGTGTGACCACCGCGTCCCAGCCGCCGAAGACGACTACGAGCAGGGCCGCCAGGGGAAGGACCATGGCCGTTGCCACCAAGGGATGGCGCGGGCCGGATCGGCGGGCACCGAACGCGGCGCTGTACGCCCTGCGTCCCTGCGTGCGGATGATCGTCCGCGCAGCCGTGTCCGCCATGGTCCTCTCCTGTTCGTCTCTGAATCGGTCGGCAGCGGCGGGTGTCTGACCTCGGGGGACGAGTGCATCACCCGCCGCTTGTCTCCAACAGTAGGGATCCGCGCGGCGCCACACGTCATGCCCTCGTACCTATCTGCTGGCCTCCCAGGGGATGAGCCATCACCCCCGCACGTACTCCCCTGGGTGGAGACGGACCCCCTATGCCTTGGGGTCTTCCCGGAGGGGTCGGGTCTGCGCGCGGGCCTCCGCCTCCCCCGCGTCCTCCCGGGGGACGGGCTGCTCGACCAGGGCGAGCACCCGCGTCGCCATGAAGCGGGCCGTGCGCACGACCGTGCCGCTGCGGGTGACTTCGCTCACTTCCACCACCCCGCGACGGACCGCCGTCTCCACCTTGCGCCCCGCCCGGCTTGCCACCACTTCGTACGTCCGGGTCGTGTCTCCCGCGTCCACCACTATCTCCACGCGGTCACCCTTCATAGATCCAAACCCCCTTCTGCGACGGACCGTTGAGATCTCGCACGGGTCAGCGGCCAGGGATCCACGGGCTGCTGACCACTCTTCAAGTTTCCCACCCGGCACTGACAATCGGCCGGGCCGCGAGGGCGCGGCCTATGAGCACACCGGGCGACGGGTACGTAAGCTGTGCCACGTCAACAGGACTGGCAGCGGGGATGAAAATGGCGATGATGCGGCTCCGGCGCGAGGACCCGCGTGTCGTCGGCTCGTTCAGGCTCCACCGGCGTCTCGGCGCGGGCGGCATGGGGGTCGTGTACCTCGGTTCCGACCGGCGCGGGCAGCGGGTGGCGCTGAAGGTGATCCGGCCCGATCTCGCGGAGGACCAGGAGTTCAGGTCCCGGTTCGCGCGTGAGGTCTCCGCCGCGCGGCGGATCCGCGGCGGTTGCACGGCCCGGCTCGTCGCCGCCGACCTCGAAGCGGAGCGGCCCTGGTTCGCCACCCAGTACGTACCCGGCCCCTCGCTGCACGACAAGGTCGCCGAGGAGGGCCCGCTGACGGCCGCCGAGGCCGCCGCGATCGGGGCCGCGCTGTCCGAGGGGCTGGTCGCGGTGCACGAGGCCGGCGTCGTCCACCGGGACCTCAAGCCGTCCAACATCCTGCTGTCCCCGAAGGGGCCGAGGATCATCGACTTCGGGATCGCGTGGGCCACCGGTGCCTCGACCCTGACCCATGTCGGCACGGCCGTCGGCTCCCCCGGCTTCCTCGCCCCCGAGCAGGTGCGCGGCGCGGCGGTCACCCCGGCCACCGACGTGTTCTCGCTCGGCGCGACGCTGGCTTACGCCGCGATGGGCGACTCGCCCTTCGGCCACGGCAGTTCCGAGGTCATGCTCTACCGCGTGGTGCACGAGGAGGCGCAGCTGCGCGGCGTGCCGGACGCGCTGGCCCCGCTGGTCCGGGCCTGCCTGGCCAAGGACCCCGAGGAGCGGCCCAGCACGCTCCAGCTGTCGATGCGGCTCAAGGAGATCGCCGCGCGGGAGGCCCAGGGCGGGCTGCACGGGCAGGGTGCGGAGGCACGGCCGCCGGCCCAGCGCGAGCGGGTCGAGCTGGACCGGCCCACGGGGCGGCTCGACGACCGGACCCAGCGCTACACCGAGGCCGGTCGGGGCACGGGGCCGGCGTCTCGGCCCGGGCCGCGGACAGGGAGCCCTTCGCCGCGTACGGGGGGCTCGCGTCCGGGTGGGCCGCGCAGCAACGCCTCCCGCCCTGGGGGCCGGCCGGGCACCCGTCCTGGTTCCCGCACCTCCGGCGGGCTGCGGCCCGCCAACCCCCGGCTGCTGCGACAGCGGCTCACTGTGTTTGTGCTGGTTACGTTGATCGTGCTGCTGGGGATTGCGGCGGTCAAGCAGTTCTGAGGGTTCTGGCTGTGAGCGTTGGGTTTTGACCGCGGGCCGTCTGGGGCTGGTCGCGCAGTTCCCCGCGCCCCTAGGGCAGTTCTGCTCAGCCCGTAGGCCTGCCCGTGGCGACCGCGTAGAACGCCACCGCCGCTGCCGCGCCCACGTTCAGGGAGTCGACTCCGTGGGCCATCGGGATGCGTACCCACTCGTCCGCGGCCACCAGGGCCTGGGTCGAGAGGCCGTCGCCCTCCGCGCCCAGCATCAGGGCCACCTTGTCGAGCTTGTGCGGGGCGGCGTCCTCGATGTTGGAGGCCTTCTCGTCGGGGGTCAGGGCCAGCAGCTTGTAGCCGGCCTCGCGCACGGACTCCAGGCCCTTGGGCCACGACTCCAGGCGGGCGTACGGGACCGAGAAGACCGCGCCCATCGACACCTTCACCGAGCGCCGGTACAGCGGGTCGGCGCAGTCCGGCGAGAGCAGGACCGCGTCCATGCCGAGGGCGGCGGCGCTGCGGAAGATCGCACCGATGTTGGTGTGGTCGTTGACCGCCTCCATGACCACCACGCGGCGGGCGGTGGTGAGGAGTTCGTCGGCGGTCGGGAGCGGCTTGCGCTGCATCGAGGCGAGCGCCCCCCGGTGCACGTGGTAACCGGTGACGCGTTCGGCGAGGTCCGGGCTCACCGCGTACACGGGTGCCGGGAGTTCGTCGATGACGTCCCGCATGACGTCGACCCACTTGGCCGAGAGCAGCATCGAGCGCATCTCGTAGCCGGCGTCCTTGGCCCGTCTGATGACCTTCTCGCCCTCGGCGATGAAGAGGCCTTCGGCGGGCTCGCGGCGGCGCCGCAGCTCCACGTCGGTCAGGCCCGTGTAGTCGCGCAGGCGGGGGTCGTCGGGGTCCTCGACGGTGATGAGATCGGCCACAGGGTGATACTGCCTTGTCCTGGGTGAGGTGCCAACGGCTGGGACGGAGATCCGTTACCGGTGGTTACGGGCAAAGATGCGGGCGCTGGTGAAGACTCGGGCGCTGGTTGCGGGGCCTGGGTTCACGAGCGTCGGTTCACGGGCGGGAGTTCACCCTCACGACGTCGCCGATGACGATGACGGCCGGGGGCTTCACGTCCTCGGCCCTGGCCACCTCGCCGACGCTTCCCAGGGTGGCGTCCACGCGGCGCTGGGCGGCGGTGGTGCCTTCCTGGACGAGCGCGACCGGGGTGTCGGGGTTCTTGCCGTGCGCGACGAGCGCCTGCGCGATCGCGCCGATCTTGTCGACGCCCATCAGGATCACCAGGGTGCCGCGCAGTTGCGCAAGGGACTTCCAGTCGACCAGGGAGCGCGGGTCGTCCGGCGCCACATGGCCGCTGACCACGGTGAACTCATGGGCCACGCCCCGGTGCGTGACCGGGATCCCGGCCGCGCCCGGCACCGAGATGGAGCTGGAGATGCCGGGCACCACCGTGCAGGTGATGCCGGCCTCGGCGAGGGCCTGGAGCTCCTCCATGCCGCGCCCGAAGACGTACGGGTCGCCGCCCTTGAGCCGGACGACCGCCTTGCCCGCCTTGGCGTGCTCGATCAGAGCGTTGTTGATGGCCTCCTGCGCCATGAAGCGGCCGTACGGGATCTTCGCGGCGTCGATCACCTCGACGTGCGGCGGGAGCTCGTCGAGGAGGTCGCGGGGGCCGAGCCGGTCGGCGATGACCACGTCCGCCTCGGCGAGCAGCCTGCGGCCTCGCACGGTGATCAGGTCCGGGTCGCCGGGGCCGCCGCCGACCAGGGAGACGCCGGGGGTGCGGGTGCGCTGCTGCGGGGCGACGAGGGTGCCGTCGCGCAGGCCCTCGACGACCGCGTCCCGGATCGCGGCGCTGCGGCGCGGGTCCGGGGTGTCGGTGGTGAGGACGGCGACCGTGACGCCTTCGGAGCGGCCTGTGGCCGGCGTCCAGGCGGTGGCGGCGCTCGCGTCGTCGGAGCGTACGCACCAGACGCGGGAACGCTCGGCCTCGGCGGAGACGCGCTCGTTGGCCTCGGTGTCGGCGGTGGCGACCAGGGCGTACCAGGCGTCCGCGAGGTCCCCGTCCTGGAAGCGGCGCCGCTCCCAGCGGATCTCGCCCGCGTCCGCCATGGCCTCGACGGAGGGGGTGGCGCTCGGGGAGACCAGGGTGACGTCGGCCCCGGCGGCGATGAGGGCGGGCAGGCGGCGCTGGGCGACCTGGCCGCCGCCGACGACGACGACGCGGCGGCCGGTGAGGCGGAGGCCTACGGGGTACGCGGGGTGTTCGACCATGGCGGCGGTGCTCCTCGGGCGGAGTGGCGTGCGGTGTGCCGCTGCTGCGGTGAAGCGGCTGGTGGGAGGGGGTTCGCGGTCCCGCGGACAGCCTAAGGGGCGGGCGGGTGGTGTGGCACGAGCGGGGGCCGGGGTCACTGACCCCGGCCAGATCGGAAGAGCGACGTGGAGGGACAGAGTGTCGTACGCCGAGTG
>NZ_JBSFIE010000057.1:0-27837 GCF_053597395.1 Streptomyces sp. NPDC001415 | reverse complement strand
CCGGGGGTCTGGGGGCGCAGCCCCCAGGAGCCGAACCCTCCCACCCCTTGCACGGGCGGGAGGGTGGGAAAACCCCCGGGGTCTGGGGCGCAGCCCCAGGGGCCCAGCCCATTCAACGCTGAGCAACGGGCGGGCGGGCAAGACCCCCCGGGGTTTGGGGCAGGTCCCCAAGGAACCCAGGGTTATTCCGCGTTCTCCGCGTCCATCGCCACCTTCGCGATGTCCTGCAGGACCGCCTTCGGCGACCCCCCGGGCGCCACACCCGTACCGATCTTCTTCTTCACCGTCTCGCTCACCTTCGGCCACGAGGTCTTGCCCACCGGGGGCAGCTCGGACGTCGGCAGCGCGTCCAGGAACGGCTTGAGGTCCTTGTGCTTGGCGTCGACCGCCATCGCCGAGGACGCCGACACCGTGGACGGCAGCAGGTCGTACTGGTCGGCGAACTGCAGCACGTTCTGGTCGGAGAACGTGAAGTCCAGGAACTTGCCGATCTGCGCCCGGTGTCCGCTCTGCTTGAAGCCCATGATCCAGTCGGCGACACCCATCGCCGCCTTGGCCTTGCCGGTCGGTCCGGGCAGCGGCACCATGCCGAACTTGATGCCCTTCTTCTTGGCCTGCTCCATCAGCGAGGGGTGGCCGTTGAGCATGCCCACCTCACCCTTGGCGAACGCGTCGAACGCGTCCTGCCGGTTGAGCTTGCCGGGCGCGACCGGGCCGGTCAGCTGGGGCTCGACCAGGTTCGTCTTCAGCCAGTCGAAGGTCTGGATGTTCTCGGGCGAGTCGATGTCGTAGCCGTCGACGGTGTTGGTGTAGCCGCCGTTGCCGCTGAGCATCCACATCATGGTCTCGGCCTGCGCCTCCTCGCTGCCGAGCGGCAGCGCGAAGGGGGTCTTCACACCCTTGGCCTTGAGCGCCTTGGCGTCGGAGGCGAGTTCGGCCCAGGTGGTGGGCGCCTTGATGTGCGCCTCGTCGAACAGCGTCTGGTTGTAGAAGAGCAGTCGCGTGGAGGCCACGAACGGCATGCCGTACTGGACGCGCTTGACGTTGCCCGCGTCCGCGAGCGGCGCCAGGAAGTTGGCCTCGGTCGGGATGGAGAGCAGCTGGTCGACGCTGTAGAGCTTGCCGGTCGCCGCGTAGTCGGAGTACGCGCCGATCTGTGCGATGTCGGGGGCGTTGCCCGCCTTCACCATCTCGGCGACCTTGGCGTCGACGACGTCCCAGGAGAAGATCTGGACGTCGACCTTGATGCCGGGGTTCTTCTTCTCGAACGCGTCGACAACGTTGTGCCAGTACGTCTTCGTGCTGGTGCCGCCGGATATGTCGTAGTCGGCCGCCACCAGCTTGAGGGTGACGTCGCCGGAACCGCTCTGCCCGCCACATCCCGAGAGCACTGCCGTCATGCCGAATGCGGCCACCGCCGCGGTCAAGCCCAAGAAGCGCCTGCGCACGCGCTATCCCACCCTCGTTGTGATCCTGGCGGATCCAGCCGGTCCCCCGTGACGTCCTGTATTTGAGCTGCGATTTTCCCTCATACGGGGGCATGAGGTCTACACCAGTCGCATATCGCTTCCGCAACGCCCGGCACAAGAGTACATTGGGAAACTTTGAGGGCAGAAAGCGCTTTCTCCTTCGTCCGGCGAGTGGACTAGACCTTTAGTGGGTGTTGGCGCGAGACTGTCCCCCGTGAGACACGTCATCGCCCTGGATGTGGGCGGCACCGGGATGAAAGCCGCCCTGGTCGGGGCGGGCGGCACTCTGCTCCACGAGGCGCGCAGGCCCACCGGCAGGGAGCGCGGGCCCGACGCCGTCGTCGAGTCGATCCTCGCGTTCGCCGCGGACCTGCGGGCGTACGGGGAGGAACACTTCGGCGACAGCGCGACCGCGGCCGGCGTCGCCGTGCCCGGCATCGTCGACGCCGAGAACGGGATCGCCGCGTACGCCGCCAACCTGGGCTGGCGCGACGTACCCATGCGGCGGCTGCTCAGCGAGCGCCTGCGCGGGGTGCCGGTCGCGCTCGGCCACGACGTACGCACCGGCGGTCTCGCCGAGGGCCGGATCGGCGCGGGCAGGGGCGCCGACCGCTTCCTGTTCGTCCCCCTCGGCACCGGCATCGCGGGCGCGATCGGCATCGACGGCCGGGTCGAGCCGGGCGCGCACGGCTTCGCCGGGGAGATCGGCCACATCGTCGTACGCCCCGGAGGCATCGCCTGCCCCTGCGGCCAGCGCGGCTGCCTGGAGCGCCTCGCCTCCGCCTCCGCGGTGACGCTGGCCTGGGCCGAGGCGAGCGGCGACCGGGACGCGGACGCCGCCGACTGCGCCAAGGCCGTCGAGTCCGGCGACCCCCGCGCGCTCGCCGTCTGGCACAACGCGATCGACGCGCTCGCCGACGGCCTGGTCACCGCGCTCACCCTGCTCGACCCCCGCGTGCTGATCATCGGTGGCGGACTCGCCGAAGCCGGGGAAACCTTGTTCGTACCGCTCCGGGCCGCCGTGGAGGAGCGCGTGACGTTCCAGAAGCTGCCCGAGATCGTCCCGGCGGCCCTCGGGGACACCGCCGGCTGCCTGGGCGCGGGCCTGCTCGCCTGGGACCTCGTCGCCGAGCACGCCGGGGCCTCCGAGACCGCTGATCACTTCCGTGCCGACCCCGACCCCGACCCCGACCCCGACCCCGACCCCGACCCCGACTCCGACTCCGACTCCAGTGAGGTAACCGCCTGATGGCCGCATCGCTTGTTCTCTCCGGCGCCCGCGTCGTCCTCCCGACCGGGGTCGTCGAGAACGGACGCGTGATCGTCGACGGCACCTCCATCGCGGGAGCCGCCCCCGCCGACGCACCCTCGCTCGACCTCGCGGGCCACTGGGTCGTGCCCGGCTTCGTCGACATGCACAACCACGGCGGCGGCGGCGCTTCCTTCACCAACGGCACGGTCGAGGACGTCCTCAAGGGCGTCCACACCCACCGGCTGCACGGCAGCACCACCGTGGTCGCCTCCACGGTGACCGGCGAGATGGACGTCCTCGCCCAGCGCGCGGGGCTCCTCTCCGAGCTGGTCGAGCAGGGCGACCTGGCCGGCATCCACTTCGAGGGCCCGTTCATCTCGCCCTGCCGCAAGGGCGCGCACAGCGAGAACCTGCTGCGCCACCCGGACCCGGCCGAGGTCCGCAAGCTGATGGACGCCGCGCGCGGCACCGCGAAGATGTTCACGCTCGCCACCGAACTGCCCGGCGGCCTCGATTCCGTACGGCTGCTCGCCGAGCACGGGGTGATCGCGGCGATCGGCCACACCGACGCCTCGTACGAGCAGACCGTCGAGGCGATCGACGCGGGCGCCACCGTCGCGACCCACCTCTTCAACGCGATGCCCCCGCTCGGCCACCGCGAGCCGGGCCCTATCGCGGCCCTGCTGGAGGACGAGCGGATCACCGTCGAGCTCATCAACGACGGTACGCATCTGCACCCCGCGGCCCTCGAACTCGCCTTCCGCCACAAGGGGGCGGACCGGGTCGCGTTCATCACCGACGCCATGGACGCGGCCGGGTTCGGCGACGGCCTCTATCACCTGGGCCCGCTGGAGGTAGAGGTGAAGGAGGGCGTGGCACGGCTCGTCGAGGGCGGTTCGATCGCGGGCTCCACCCTCACCCTGGACCGCGCGTTCAAGCGCTCGGTGACGATCGACGGCATCTCGGTCGAGGACACCGTACGGGCACTTTCGGCCAATCCGGCACGGCTGCTCGGCATCGACGACAAGGTGGGTTCGCTCGAACCCGGCAAGGACGCCGACCTGGTGGTCCTGGACGCCGATTTCGCGGTCAACGGCGTTCTGCGCAAGGGGAGTTGGGTGGTCGCGCCGCGGCTCGACTGAGAGCGTGGGCGTCCCCTGTCCGTCCATCCGTCGCGGTATCCGGACGGCGGCCGGTCCGAGGTCTGGGCCTACCGCCGTCCGTTTGGCATGATCACCCCGTGATTCTGACCGTCACGCTGAACACCGCACTCGACATCACCTACCGCGTCCCCGCCCTCGTACCGCACACGAGCCATCGCGTCGACGAGGTCACGGAGCGCCCCGGCGGCAAGGGCCTCAACGTCGCCCGGGTGCTTGCCGCGCTCGGGCACGAGGCGGTGGTGACGGGATTCGCGGGCGGCCCGAGCGGCGAGGTGCTGCGCGCGCGGCTCGCCGAGCTCGCGCCCGTCGACGAGCTCGTCCCCATCGAGGGCGCCACCCGCCGCACGATCGCGGTGGTGGACGCGGTGACGGGTGACACGACCCAGCTCAACGAGCCGGGCCCGCTCGTCCTGCCCGCCGAGTGGGATGCGTTTCTGGCCACGTACGGGCGGCTGTTGGACGGCGCCGACGCGGTGGCGCTGTGCGGAAGTCTGCCGCCGGGCCTGCCGGTCGGTGCGTACGCGCAACTGGTGCGCCAGGCCCGCACGGCGAAGGTGCCCGTGCTCCTGGACACCAGTGGCGAGGCGCTGCGGCGCGGCATCGCGGCCCGGCCCGACCTGGTCAAGCCCAATGCCGACGAGCTGGCCCAGCTCACCGGTTCGCGCGAGCCGCTGCGGGCGACCCGGGACGCGCGCAGGCGCGGTGCCCACACGGTGGTCGCCTCGCTCGGCGCCGAAGGCCTGCTCGCCGCCTCCCCCGACGGCCTGTGGCAGGCGGCCCCGCCGGCCGCGGTGCGCGGCAACCCGACGGGCGCGGGCGACTCGGCGGTGGCCGGTCTGCTGTCCGGCCTGGTCGAGGGCCTGGACTGGCCGGGGCGCCTGTCGCGCGCGGTGGCCCTGTCCGCGGCGACCGTACTGGCGCCCGCGGCGGGCGAGTTCGACCGGGAGGCGTACGAGAAAATGCTCGGCTCGGTGCGCGTGACCGAGCACGCGCACTGAGAGCCTGTGTCTAAGCCGAGCAGCTGCCTCAAAGACGCTTAAGGACGGTTTACGAGGCGGGGGTCAGCCAGACCTGGTCGAGGTTGAAGTTGCACTGGTTGCCCTGCTCACAGGACAGCTTGATCTCGTTCGCGCCCTTGTTGAGCTGCACTATGGCGTACGTGGTCTGCCAGCCCTTGGCCCAGTCGCCGGCCGGGGAGTGCGCGAAGTTCTTCATGTTCATCGGGCGGGACTCGGCCTTGCCGTTGGTCGTTATCGTCGCGTTCGCGTCCACGCCGGGGATGCCGTACTGCAGGTTCAGCTTGTAGGAGCCGGCCTTCGGGACGTTGGGCTTCCAGGTGACCGAGGCGCCCACGTTGTTGAAGTTGCCGACGAACGCGCCGCCCGTTCCCTTGGCGCCCGGCACGTTGGTGCCGACCTGCGCGGAGCCGCCGAGGGTCAGCGTCGCCGCGTCGTCCTTGGGCAGGTCCGCCGGGGCGGAGGCCGAGGCCGACGGGTCGGTGCTCGGCTGCTGGGAAGCCTGGCCGGAAGACGACTTGCCAGGGCTGGCGGTGTCGTCCTTCTTGTCCTTGTCGCCGCTGTTGCTGGCCAGCGCCACGGCGATGCCTATGACGACGGCCGCGACCACGGCGACCGCGCCGATCAAAAGGCCCTTGGTGTTGGGTCCGCGGCCGCCGCCACCGGTCTGCTGCGGGGGCGGTCCCTGCCGGGGCGGGGCGCCGCCGGGGTAGGTCTCGGGCGCGGCGTACTGGGCGGTCGGCTGCCCGTACTGCTGCGCAGGGGGGCCCTGCTGCTGCGGGGGCCCCTGGTACTGCTGCTGCGGGACCTGTCCGTACTGGCGCTCACCGACCGTGCGCACCTGGTTGTACGACGTCCTGGGGACTCCGGGCTGCTGCTGCCCCACCGTCGGACCCGGGTAGCCGTAGCCGCCACCGGTGCGGGGCGGGTTGCCGCCTTGGGCCTGCCCGTCCGCGTAGAGGTAGCCGAACGGATCGTCGTCCTCGGGGGTGTTCGCGCCGTTGTTGCCGGGCGTCGTCATCCGGGGTCACTCCTCACTGTCCGCCAGCCCTCGCCGACCGGCCGAGCCTACCCCGAACGGACCACTGCCCGGTCTGGCGCCGACCACACGTGATCGTTGTCCGGATTTGGTCACCCGGCACGGCGGTGGACCTTGGAGCGGGAGCGCTTCTCGATGTACATCCGCTGGTCGGCGGAGCGCAGGACCTCTTCGACGGACATCCCGCAGCTGGCCCAGCCGATGCCGAAACTGGCCCCGACGCGGACCGCCCGGCCGTCCACCCGGATGGGCGGGATGATCGCGTTACGGAGACGAACGGCCAGGTCGGCGGCGTCCGCGGCGCCGAGCCCGTCCGCGAGGACGACGAATTCGTCACCGCCGAGCCGGGCCACGGTGTCGCCGTCGCGCACGCCCGTGGTGAGCCGGCGCGCGACCTCGATGAGGACGGCGTCACCGGTGTGGTGGCCGAACCTGTCGTTGATCGACTTGAAGCCGTCGAGGTCGCAGAAGAGCACCGCGAGCCCCTTCGTACCGTCGTCGATCTCACTGTCGGGTGCCACGGTGTGGACATGGTGGTCGAAGGGTCCGCCGCCCGGCAACGCTTCGAAGTCGAAGCCGTCGGCGCGGAACGCGTGCCCGTGCGCCTCGGACTCGCCCGTGCCGGGGAGCTGGCCGTAGGCCGCGTCGAGGGTCTCGACCGCACTCGCCGGGCCGACCGAGTGCGGCCGGGGACAGAGCCGCGCCGACAGCCTCGCGCGCAGCTCGGCGCTGTTGGGCAGGCCGGTGAGGGCGTCGTGCGAGGCGCGGTGGGCGAGCTGGAGCTCGTGCCGCTTGCGGTCCTCGATGTCCTCGACGTGGGTGAGCAGGAAGCGCGGCCCGTCCGCGGTGTCGGCGACGACGGAGTTGCGCAGCGACACCCACACATACGTGCCGTCGCGCCGCCCGAGCCGCAGCTCGGCCCGGCCGCCCTCGGCGGAGGTGCGCAGGAGTGTCCCTATGTCCTCGGGGTGCACGAGGTCCGCGAAGGAGTAGCGCCGCATGACGGAGGCGGGCCGCCCGAGCAGCCGGCACAGCGCGTCGTTCGTACGGAGGAGCCGGCCGTGCTGGTCGCCGCCCATCTCGGCGATGGCCATGCCGGAGGGTGCGTACTCGAAGGCCTGGCGGAAGCTTTCCTCACTGGCGCGGAGCGCCTGCTGCTCGCGCTCCAGGCGGACCAGGGCGCGCTGCATGTTTGCGCGGAGCCGGGCGTTGCTGATCGCAATCGCGGACTGCGATGCATACATCTGGAGCGCTTCCCGCCCCCAGGCGCCGGGCTTGCGGCCGTTGCGGGGTTTGTCGACGGAGATGACGCCCAGGAGTTCCTGGGTGCCGCCGGAGGCGTACATCGGGGCGTAGAGCCGGTCCTGCGGATGCCACTCGTCCTCGAACCGCGGGTCGGGGCCCTCCGTGTACCACTGGGGTACGTCGTCCTCAAGGAGCACCCAGCCCTCGGTGTGCGGGATGAAGCGCAGGCCGTCCCAGTCCTCGCCCATCGAAAGGCGGCGCTCCCAGGAGCCGCGGGATCCGACCCGGCCGGTGATCAGGGCTTCCGCGGCGGCGTTGCCGGCGAAGGCGGCGACGACCAGGTCACCGTCGGGGCGTACGAGATTGACGCAGGCCAGCTCGTAGCCGAGTCCCGCGATGACGCCGTCCGCAACGGTCTGCAGCGTGTCCGCGAGGCTGCGGGCCGTGTTCAGCTCCCCGACCACCTGGTGCAGCTGCCGCAGGGTCGCAAGACGGACGTAGGGCTCCGACTCGGTCTCCATTGCTCGCTCTCCCCGAGACCTCGACAGCAACTCCTGGCTTCAGATCGGCATTCCTTTTGCACTGTCCCGCCACTGAATCACAGCGAGCTGTCTAGCCGGTACACAGGGTCAACAAATAGTGCCTTCTGTGACTCAAGTCACAGCAGATGATGGGGGGTTGGCCGTTCTTTCCGTCTTTGCCCCCTACCTTTCCTGAACGCAAACTGAGAACGGGCTGGGAACTTCCTGGGAAGTGCCTGGGCGCCGGAACAGGGGGCCGGGGGTCGGCCGCGAGACCTAGGTCCCGGCTGGTCCCCGGGCCCGATGCGGTCCGCGGTGGCAGGAGACTAGCGTTCCGGTTGTGTTCCAGACACCCCTTACCGCCACCCTTTCCGCACTTGCCGCCGGGACCCCTCATCCTGTGGGGGTGAGCAATGACGAGTTCCGCGCCGCGATGTCCCGGCTGGCCGCGGGCGTGGTCCTGGTGACCGCGCACGACGCGGACGACGGCCCGCGCGGCGAGGACGTCGGCATGACCGCGACGGCCTTCATGTCGGTCTCCCTCGACCCGCCCCTCGTCCTGGTCTCGCTGCGCAACGGCTCGCGGATGGACGACCTCCTCGCGGAGCAGCCGCTGTGGGCGGTGTCCCTGCTGTCCGAGAGCCAGCGCCACATCGCGGGCCGGTTCGCGATGAAGGGCCGCATCAGCGACCGCCTGCTGTTCGACGACATCCCGTACAGCAGGGGCGAGGCGAGCGGCGCCCCCTTGGTCGGCGGCGCGCTGGCCACCCTCGAATGCCGCACCGAGCAGCGCGTGGTGGCGGGCGATCACACCCTGGCCATCGGCCGTGTCCTGACGGCGAACCTGCCGAGCGCGGAGGGCGGGCCGCTGACATATTTCCGGGGGCGGTACCGGCAGTTGGGCTGACTCCCTCCACTTCGGGGCGAACCGGACGTCATACGTCCGTTCCCTCCTGTGACACAGCCGTCACACAGGGCTCTGTCCTCCCCAACTCCACCCGCATAAGCTCCCTTCACATGCCGGGCGCACACACTTCGCAGCCCGGACACATTCCGTACGCCATCCGCGTACGCCCATGTCCTGGGGGGGACCATGCGCAACACCCTTATGTCCCGCCGCGCTCGCCGCATCGCGGCCTGCACGGCGATCGCCGTCGCGGCGGGAACCCTGCTCAGCACGCCGGCGCTGGCCGACACGAAGGGCCCCGCGGCGCCGAAAGCTGCCGCCGTCAGCAAGGCCAAGCCGCGGTTCGACCTCGACGGTGACGGCAGGGGCGACATCGTCGTCCGCTCCGAGGCGGGCCTTTCGACCTACCGCAACGACAACGGCACGTACGTTTCCGCGCCCCTGCTCACCGACCGGTCGCACGCGGACATCAACAACCTGATGACCCCGGGCGACCTGACCGGCGACGGCAAGCCCGACGTGCTGTGGACCAACCCCGTCGGCGAGCTCTTCGTCCTGCCGGGCGGGGCGACCAAGCCGGTCAGGCTCAGCACCGGCTGGAACATGTACGACAGGGTCGTGGCGGTCGGCGACGTGACCGGCGACGGCAAGAGCGACCTCATCGCGCGGAACAGCACCGGCGACGTGTACTTGTTCGCGGGGAAGGGCGGCATCGACTCGCCGTTCGAGGGCGCCGTCAAGATCGCCTCGGGTTGGGGCGACTACGACCAGATCGTGGGCGTCGCCGACGCGGACGGCGACGGCATAGGCGACGTCTACGTCCGCACCGTCACCGACGACCTCCTCTTCATCGGCGGCACCGGCAACGCCGCCAAGCCGTTCAAGGCACCCGTCGCCCTCGGCGCCGGCTGGCACTCGTACAACCAGCTCCTGAGCGCCGACGACCAGGACGGGGACGGCCTCTCCGACCTGCTGGCCCGCACCCAGAGCGGCGACCTGTACCTGTACAAGGCGCTCGGCGACGGCGGCTTCGCCGCCCCGGTCCTGGCCGGTCGCGGCTGGCAGTCCGGGGACGTCCTCGGCAACGCCGGAGGCAGGCAGGCCGTCGGGAAGAACAAGTTCCTCTCGGTGAGCGGCGACTTCGTGAACGAGTTCCGCCGTACGAAGAACGACGGGCAGTTCGGCATCTCCGTGCCGTGGCAGGACGCCGTCAACGGCGGCCAGTTCACGGTGGGCCTCGCCAACTCACTCGACGACTCGGGCGAGCCCGCCCGGCTCCAGGTCGCCGGCGGCATGCTCTGGATCGACAGCTACGGCAAGCAGCCCGTCAGCCTCGGCAAGGGCTGGGACGCGTACACCTCGATCGTCGGACCGGGCGACCTGAACGGCGACGGCCACGGCGACCTGCTCGCCCGCGACAAGTCCGGCGTGCTCTGGGAGTACCTCGGCGACGGCTCCGGCACCAGGTTCTTCACCCCGGAGCGGCTCGGCGCCGGCTGGAACGAGTACAACAAGCTCGCCGGCTCCGGCGACGTCAACGGCGACGGGCGCGCCGACCTGCTGGCCCGCGACACCAACGGGCACCTGTGGCTGTACCCGGGCACCGGTGACCCCCAGTACCCGTTCGCCGGCCGCAAGGACCTCGGTGGCGGCTGGAACGGCTACGCCAAGCTCGCGGCCGTCGCCGACGCCACGGGCAACGGCACCACCGACCTGATCGCGATCGACGCGTCCGGGCAGGGCTACCGGTACGACGGACAGGGCACCTACGGCGGCAAGTTCAAGCCCGCGGGCTTCCTGGGCGGCGGCTGGAACGCCTACAACGAACTGTTCTGACGCGGCGCTGCCGTAGCGGTACGGCCGTCGTGACGAGGGGCGGATCGGAGGGACCGGGCCTACCAGTCCCGCCCCGACCGCCCCTTCTTCGTCTGGGCGCGCTGCTTCTTCTCGCGCAGCCGCCGCTCGTTGATGCCGCGCGGGATCTTCGTCGCGCGGCGCGGCTTGGGCGGCGGGGCGGTGGCCTCGGCGAGCAGCGAGGCGAGGCGGACCGCGGCGGTTTCGCGGTTGCGCCACTGCGATCGGTGCTCGGAGGCCCGTACGGAGATGACGCCGCCCACCAGACGGCTCGCGAGCCGTTCCAGCGCGCGGGACTTCCAGACCTCCGGCAGCGCCTCGGTCCTCGCGAGGTCGAAGCGGAGCTCCACCTGGGAGTCGCTGGTGTTGACGTGCTGGCCGCCGGGCCCTGACGACCTGGAGAAACGCCAGATCAGCTCGGCCTCCGGGAGAGAGACGGAGCCGCGGATGAGATAGGGCCCGGACATGACATCCATGGTGACGGGTGCGCGGCAGCGCGTCACCCGCTTTTCCCCTCACATCCGCCCTCGCCGATCTCTTGTCGGTCTTGTCGGCCTCTTGGCAAAGAAAGCAAAGCGGGATGGAACCTCTCGGTCCCCTGCCGACGTTATGGGGAATGACGGTAGCTTCGGGGACGGCTCGAAGCCCGCACATCACGATGAAGGGGACATCCCATGGCTGTAAGCCTGTCCAAGGGCGGCAACGTCTCGCTCACCAAGGAGGCCCCGGGCCTGACCGCCGTCACGGTCGGCCTCGGCTGGGACGTCCGCACCACCACCGGCACCGACTTCGACCTCGACGCCTCGGCGATCGCGGTGAACGCGACGGGCAAGGTCTACTCGGACGGTCACTTCGTCTTCTTCAACAACAAGTCGACGCCGGACCAGACCATCGTGCACACCGGTGACAACACCACCGGCCAGGGCGAGGGCGACGACGAGGCGATCAACGTCAACCTGGCCGGCCTGCCCGCCGACGTCGACAAGATCGTCTTCCCGGTCTCCATCTACGACGCCGAGGCCCGTTCGCAGAACTTCGGCCAGGTGCGCAACGCCTACATCCGCATCGTCAACCAGGCCGGCGGCGCCGAGATCGCCCGCTACGACCTGAGCGAGGACGCCGCCACCGAGACCGCGATGGTCTTCGGCGAGCTGTACCGCAACGGCGCCGAGTGGAAGTTCCGCGCCGTGGGCCAGGGTTACGCCTCGGGCCTGGTCGGCATCGCGCAGGACTTCGGCGTGAACGTCTGACGTCCCCGCTGACACATCCGAGGTGCCCCCGGTGTTCACGCCGGGGGCACCTTCTCGTTTCCGCCGAAGACACCTCACTCGATGACAGGTGTCTCAACTCCCCCTTATGCGGCCTGAATTAGTCGGTCAGCGGACAACAACAACCCACTTTCGGACACGATCAAGCCAAATATTTGTCGGGTCTCTGTCAAAAACCATTCATCTGCTGGCAGTCTCCAACTCGCCCCCACGGAACGAGTGAAGGAGACCACCGAGTGCGAACCACTCTGCGTGCCGCCGCTCTTGCTGCATCCGCCGCCATGGTCGTCGTCGGCGTACAAGCCGGCTCGACCGCCGGCGCCACCGACCGCGCCGCCGGTGCCACCGCCCTTGACCTCAGCACCGCCCAGCGCGCCGACGCCCTGAGCGCGGCCCAGGACGCCGCGCCCGCCACCGCCCAGCAGATCGGGCTCGGCGCCAAGGAGAAGCTCGTCGTCCGCGACGTGATCAAGGACGCCGACGGTACGGTCCACAC
Source organism: Streptomyces sp. NPDC001415 (assembly GCF_053597395.1). Taxonomy (NCBI): domain Bacteria; kingdom Bacillati; phylum Actinomycetota; class Actinomycetes; order Kitasatosporales; family Streptomycetaceae; genus Streptomyces; species Streptomyces sp. NPDC001415. The sequence goes on along the minus strand of NZ_JBSFIE010000057.1, from coordinate 15,607 downwards.
CCGCTACGAGCGCACCCTGGACGGCCTGCCCGTCCTCGGCGGCGACCTCGTCGTGCACACCGCGAAGAACGGCACCCTCAAGGGCGTCGACAAGGCGACCGACGCGAAGATAGCCGTCGCCACCACCACCGCGCTCAAGGCCGCCCCCACCGGCTCGCGCAAGGTCGTCTGGGCCGCCGACGGCAAGCCCGTCCTCGCCTACGAGCGCACCGTCACCGGCACCCAGCCGGACGGCACGCCGAGCCGCCGCGACATCGTCACGGACGCCACCACCGGCACCGAGCTCTACTCCCACGAGGAGATCGAGACCGGCACCGGCACCAGCGAGTACTCGGGCAAGGTCACGCTCGGCACCTCCAAGAGCGGCTCGACCTTCAGCCTCACCGACGCCACGCGCGGCGGTCACAAGACGTACGACCTGAAGGGCGGCAGCTCCGGCACCGGCACGCTCTTCACGAAGTCCACCGACACGTGGGGCGACGGCACGCCGTCCAACCGCGAGACCGCCGCCGTCGACGCCCACTACGGCGCCGCCGAGACGTGGGACTTCTACAAGACCGAGCTCGGCCGCAACGGCATCGCGGGCAACGGCAAGGCCGCCTACTCGCGCGTCCACTACGGCAACGGGTACGTCAACGCGTTCTGGGACGACAGCTGCTTCTGCATGACGTACGGCGACGGCGAAGGCAACAAGAAGCCGCTCACCGCGCTCGACGTGGCCGGTCACGAGATGAGCCACGGCCTCACCGCCGCAACCGCCAAGCTGAACTACAGCGGGGAGTCCGGCGGCCTCAACGAGGCGACCAGCGACATCTTCGGCACGTCGGTCGAGTTCTACGCCAACAACGCCTCCGACAAGGGCGACTACCTCATCGGCGAGAAGATCGACATCAACGGCAACGGCACGCCGCTGCGCTACATGGACAAGCCCAGCAAGGACGGCGGGTCGGCCGACTACTGGTCGAGCGGGGTCGGCAACAAGGACGTGCACTACTCGTCCGGCGTCGCCAACCACTTCTTCTACCTGCTGTCCGAGGGCAGCGGCGCGAAGACGATCAACGGGGTGAGCTACAACTCGCCGACCTCCGACGGCTCCAAGGTCACCGGGATCAGCCGGGTCAAGGCGTACAAGATCTGGTACAAGGCGCTCTCCACGTACATGACGTCGACCACCAACTACAAGGCCGCGCGCGCCGCGACCCTCAAGGCGGCGGGCGACCTGTACGGCGCGACCAGCACGGAGTACAAGACGGTGGCGGCCGCCTGGACAGCCGTCAACGTGAAGTGACGCACTAGCCGACGCACGAACGGGTCAACTCACCTGGTTCCACGGGGAGTTCGGCGGGAGTCGCGGGAGTTCCACGCGACGCCTGCGGACGCCTGCGGACGCCTGCGGACTTCTACGGACGCCTGCGGACTTCTACGGAGTCTCGGGCTTCCCGTCCCCGTGGAGCCAGATGTCCCACACGTCAGAGAGCTTGTGACCCGCTTCGTCGTCGACGAAGCGGGTGAACTCCTCGGTCGAGGCGTTGGCGTGCCGGTGGGTGCGCGTCCAGTCCCGCACGAGCGTCAAGAACTTCTCGTCGCCGACGGCCTGCCGGATCTTGTGGACGACCATGGCGCCGCGCACGTACACCGGCCGCCCGGACACATCGGCGGCCGTCGGCGGAGCTGCCGGCGGGAAGGCCCAGATCTCGTCGCCGTCGTCCTTGGCGTACTCCTCGTCGAAGTGCTGCTGCGCGGTCGACCCGCCGTGGTCCTCGCTCCACAGCCACTCCGAGTACTGCGCGAAGCCCTCGTTGAGCCACATGTCGCGCCACGTCGCCGGGGTGACGGAATCGCCGAACCACTGGTGGGCCAGCTCGTGCACGAGGGTGCTCAGGTCGAAGTGGTCCAGCGGTATCACCGGCCGGTTCTGCGTTTCAAGGGCGTAGCCCGAGGCCTTCTCCGGCGCCACCACCACACCGGTGGACGAGAACGGGTACGGCCCGAAGTTCTGCTCCTCCCAGGCGATGACGTCCGGGAGTTGAGCGACGACCTCGGCGGTCTGCTCCTTCACACCGGGGTCGACGGCGTTGTAGATCGGGATGCCGGACTTGGTCATCCCCTTGTCGTCGATCTCGTACGGCCCGATGGCGACGGCCGCGAGGTAGGTCGCCATGGGCTCCTTGACCCGCCAACTGAACGTGGTGCGGCCCTTGTCGCTCGCCTTGGACGCCAACTCGCCGTTGGACACGGCCTGAAGACCGTCCGGCACCGTCACCTTGATGTCGTACGTGGCCTTGTCGCGCGGATGGTTGTTGGACGGGAACCAGGCCATCGAGCCGGTCGGTTCGCCGAGCGCGAGCACACCCCCGCCGCGCGACTTGAGCCAGCCCTCCTCGGAGCCGTCGGGGTCCGTGATGGTCTTCGGGCGGCCCGAGTAGCGCACGTACGCGGTGAACGTCTTGCCCCGGGTGAGGTCCTCGCGGGGGCGCAGGGTCAGCTCGTCGCCGGCCCGGTTGACGGCGGCGGGCTTGTCGTCGACGGTGGCCGCCTCGACGTCCATCCCGGCGAAGTCGAGGTCGAAGGCGCTGAGGTCCTTGGTGGCCCGCGCGATGATCGTGGCCCCGCCCTTGAGGTGCCCGGTCGCCGGGTCGTAGTCGAGGTCCAGGCTGTAGTGCTGGACGTCGTAACCGTCGTTGCCGAGCTTGGGGAAGAGCTCGTCGCGGGTGCCGGAGGAGCCCGGGGTGCCGGTCACGCCGCCGGTGCAGGAGGTGACGGCGAGGGCGGTGAGCAGGGCGACGGCGGCGAGGCGGGTGCGACGGGCACGGTGCGCCCCGCGCCCGTGCGGCGCCGTCCGCCTCTCCGGTCGTCTGTCCACGTCAGTGATCCTAAGGGCGCCGCCACGACCCGCGCCCGGGGACTGCTCCTCGGCACTCTGAGACCGCTCGGACCGGGGCCGGTGGCTGAGTGCTCCCGGCCCGGGACTACTTGCCCGGGAACTACTTGTTCAGTGCCGCGACGCCCGCCTGGGCGAACTTCTCGTCGAGGTCGCCACTCGGGGCACCGGCCACACCGACAGCCGCGACGGGCGCCCCCTTGGCCTGAACGGGGGCGCCGCCCGCGAGGAACAGGGTGCCGGGGATGTCCTTGAGGTTCGGGGCCTGGGCGAGGCGCTTGGCCAGCTCGGAGGTGGGTGCGTTCCAGGAGACCGCGGTGTACGCCTTGCGCTCGGCCGACTCGGGCGACTGCGGCCCGGCGCCGTCGCCGCGCAGGGTGACCAGGGTGTTGCCGTCGCGGTCGACGACGGCGACGGACACCTTCTGGTTCTCCTTGACGGCGGCGTCGAGCGCGGCCTGGGCGGCCTTGGTGGCGGCGGCGACGGTGAGGTGGGTGGAGGTGGTGAGGTTGTGGGTGGCGGTGGTGGTGCTGCTGGTGCCGGTACTGGTGCTTTGTGCGGCGGGGGCGGCGGGAGCTGCGGCGCTGGCGGAGACGGCGCCGAAGGTTCCGGCGGCGGCGATGGCGAGGGCGGCGGCGCCGAGGGCGAGCCGCTTGGTGCTGGTGCTGGCGTTGGTGCTGGTGGTGTTCTGCGTGGTGTTGGGGTTCATGCTTCGATCCTCGGGGCGGATCCGGCCCCTGCCCCTCGGCGTACCGGCTGCCCGCGACGCGCGAATCGGTGGAGGGCCCTGTCGGCCGATCGGTTGATGCGGGGGTGGCCGGCTCGGGTCACGATGAGGGCGCGGCAGGTACGTACGGGCAGGTGAGGAGGGTGGATGAGCGACAACGGAGGGCATGGGACGCGGGGCGCCGACGTCGGGACGCAAACCGTCATCGACCCGGCCGATGCCGAAGGCGGGACGCACGACGTCGTCGACCCGGCCGGCGTCGAGCGGTGGTTGCCCGTCGTCATGCACGCCGCGTTCTTCCTGCTGCTCGGGGCCTCGCTCGCGCGGTTCCTGATCCGGCATCCCGGGGAGGCCCGTACGCCCTGGATCATCGCGCTGTCGGCCGCGCTGGCCGTGCTGTACGTGCTCGGGCCGGCGCTGGGTTCGCGGCCGACCCCGCGGCGGCTCGCCTGGCTGGGCGGGGTCGTGGCCACCTGGATGGTCCTGGTGGTGCTCGCGCCGAGCTTCGCGTGGTGCGCGGTGCCGCTGTTCTACACGGGCCTGCGCACGCTGCGGCCGCGAGCCGCGCTGGTGCTGGTCGGGGTGCTGACCGCGTTCGTCGTGACCGCCCAGGTCGAGCTGTCCTCCAACGGCTTCGACCCGAACCTCGTCCTCGCGCCGCCCGCCGTCGCGGCGATCGCGACGGCCGTGTTCGTCCAGATGCAGCGACAGGCCGACCGTCAGCGCCAACTGGCCGCCCAGCAACGGGAGTTGATCGACGACCTGTTGCGCACCCGGCGCGAACTCGCCGCCACCGAACGCCGCGAGGGCACGCTCGCCGAGCGGCAGCGGCTCTCGATGGAGATCCACGACACCCTCGCGCAGGGCCTTTCCAGCCAGCAGATGCTGCTCCAGGCGGCGGACCGGGTGTGGGCCGCGGACCCCGGGGCGGCGCGACGCCATGTCCGTACGGCCGAGTCCATCGCGGAGCGCAACCTGGCGGAGGCGCGCCGCTTCGTCCAGGACCTGGCTCCGGCGGACCTCGCGGAGGGCGGCGGTCTGGACGCGGCGCTGCGCACGCTGGCCGCGCGGGAGTCGGCGGAGTCGGGGTCGTTCGAGGTGCGCTGCCACATCGACGGCGCGCCGAACGCCCCCCTGCCCGACCGTGTGGGCTCCGCCCTGCTGCGTATCGCCCAGGGCGCCCTCGCGAACGTACGCGAGCACGCCGGGGCGACGTCGGCGGCGCTGACTCTCACCTATCTGGGCGACCAGGTGGTGCTGGACATCGCGGACGACGGCCGGGGTTTTTGTCCCGGGTCCTCCCTTGGCGTACGGGACCCCTCTGGTCAGGCACCCGGCGTGCGGCCGGACCCCGGCGTCGGGGCGGCTGACCACGTCCGCCCCAGCTTCGCGCCCCCGCAGCCCCCCGGCGTACGGGGCCACGGGCTGCCCGCGATGCACGCGCGGGTGCGGCAGCTCGGCGGGAGGCTGACCGTCGAGTCGGCACCCGGCGAGGGCACCGTCCTGTCCGCCGCGATCCCCCTGGAGCCCCGGCCATGACCGACCCCGTACGGATTCTGCTCTGCGACGACCACGCGGTGGTGCGTGCGGGGCTGCTCGCGCTCATCGGCAGCGAGCCGGACATCGAGGTGGCCGGGGAGGCCGGCAGCGGCGAGGAGGCGGTGGCCGCGGCGGCCAAGCTGAAGCCGGACGTGGTGCTGATGGATCTCCAGCTGGGTCCCGGCATCGACGGCGTGGAAGCGACCCGCCGCATCTCCGCGACCGGGGTGCGCGTCCTGGTCCTCACCACGTACGACACGGACGCCGACATCACTCGGGCGATCGCGGCGGGGGCGACGGGCTACCTCCTCAAGGCCGAACGCCCCGAGGAGCTCTTCGCCGCGATCCGGGCGGCCGCCGAGGGCCGCACCACGCTGTCCCCACCCGTGGCCAGCCGCGTCATGAACCAACTCCGCGGCGCCTCCCGCCCCACCCTCACGCCCCGCGAACTCGACATCCTGGCCCAGCTGGCGAACGGCCTGGGCAACCGCGAAATCGCCCGCGCCCTGTTCATCAGCGAGGCCACGGTGAAGACCCACCTGGGCCGCATCTACGACAAGCTCGGCGTCGACACGAGGGCGGGCGCGGTGGCCGTGGCGAAGGAGCAGCGGCTGCTGCCATGAGGGTGGGCGGGGTGCGGGTGGCCGCGCCAGAACCCGGGGTGGCTCACGGACCGGGAGCTGCGGCCCGCCCGGGGGCGCCCCCGGGCCCGGGGCGGAGCCCGTGAGGGGGCTGCGGAAGGGGGGCCCACCCCAGCCATGACACCATCGACCCGTGCTCGACATCGGCTACTCCCTATCCCGCCGCTTCCCCGACCCCACGCGGATCGACTACAGCCGCGCGGACGTCTACACGCTGCGCCACGACCTGTTCTGCGGAGACGTCTACCTCGCCGACACCAAGGCGGACCGCGAGGTGTCCACAGCCTGGGGATGGGTGCCGGTGCTCGACTTCGCGTGGGCGCTGTGCGACACCGTGGAGCACCTCGACCGGGACCCGCTCGGCTCGCGCGCCGCACGGCCCCAGTACGCCGAGATCGACTTCACCGAGTCGACGGACCGGATGCTCTTCGAGCGCCGCTTCGGCTGGGTGGACGTGGAGGCGGACTGGATGCCCGCCGAAGAGGACCCCCTCACCTTCTCGCACACCGAACTCCGCCGCGAGACAAGGGACTTCCTGCACGACCTGATCGCCGACCTCACCGACATGCACGAGGGCCTCGGCGACAACCCCATCGTCTGGGACCTCCAGGCCCGCTTCCCCAGGATCGCCTGACGGGCCCCGCGGGGTCGACGGCGATCGGGGCCGGGAGCCCGGGAGCCGACGAGGGCCGGCACCCCCGCGGGCGGCTCCCAGGACCTCACCGCTCAGCGAACCCTCACGCCTCCACCCGCACCCCCACCTGCGCCGCGAACGCCGGTGCCAGGTCGAGGAGTTGGGTCGGGCTGATGACCGCGCCCGCGAGCCGTTCCACCCCGCGTGCGATGTCGAGCAGGGTCGCCCCGCGCAGGTCGACGTCCTTCATCCGGGCGCCGGTGAAATCGGCCCCGCGCAGCTCGCAGCCGCGGAACTCGACCCGCGCCAGCATGGCTCCGCCGAAGTCCGGCTCGGACAGTACGCAGCCGTCGAAGACGACATCGCGCAGTTCGGCCTCGCGCAGGTTCAGGTAGTCGATCTTCCCGCCCTTGATCAGCACCCGTTCCAGGACCGAGCCGTGCAGCTGCACCCCGCCCATCCGGACGTCGCGCACCTCCACGTCACGCAGGCTCGACCGCGACAGATCCGTACCGACGCCGCGGATCCCGGACAGCACCGAGTCGATGAAGCGGGCCCCGGTCAGCCGCGTATCGTCCAGGCCGCATCCGTAGATCCCGCAGTCGAGGAAGCGCGCGCTGTGCGCCTGCTGTCCCGCCAGGTCGAGGTCCCTGAACTCCAGCCCGTCATAATCGCCCTCCGGCTCCAGCTCACCCGCGCCGAACGGCGCCAGTGGTGGCAGTCGCACCTCCGCCCTGCGGGCACCCGCCGTAGCCGCCGTCTTCTTCGCACTCCGTGCCGCTGCCATGTCCTCATGCTGGACCATGGCACTGACAATCACCCCTGCTCGTGACCGGGGGAACCCTCAGCTCCGTAAATTCGCGGCCAGAACATGTCACATTCGGGCACCCCGCTCCGTCCTCTCTGCGTACGCCGCGCCCCTCGCGAATGGAGACAGCAATGGCAGCAGGGACGAGCCGGGGCCGCACCGGCCGGATCACCGTCGTGGGCGGCGGCTTCGCCGGACTGACCGCCGCGATCACCGCCGCGGAGTCCGGCGCGGCCGTCACCCTGTACGAGGCGCACGGCAGCCTGGGCGGCCGGGCCCGTACCGCCGCGGCCCCGTACCGGACGAACGAGGGCCCGCACGCCCTCTACAACGGGGGCCCGCACTGGGCCTGGCTCAAGCAGCGCGGACTGCTCGGCCCGGTCGCGGCGGTGCGGCCGGCGGAGGCGGTACGGTTCCGCTTCCTGCGGCGCGGAACACTGCGCCGCACCCCGCCGCTCGCCCTGCTGCGCCTGGCCCGCAAGCGCCCCGAACTCGCCCCGGTGGACGTCGACTTCACGACCTGGGCCACTGGTCAGGTCGGCCCCCAGGGCGCCCGCGCGGCCGCGCACTACATAGCCGTCGCCCTCTTCCACCACGACCCGGGTTCGCTCTCCGCCCGCTTCGTACAGGAGCGCCTGCACCGCGCGGCGGCCCTGCCGCCCGAGGCGCACTACCCGGTCGGCGGCTGGGGCGCGCTCATCGAGCGGATGGCGTCGCGCGCCCGGGACCTGGGCGTACGCATCGAAACGGACGCCCGGGTCGCCGAACTCCCCGGCACCGCCGAGGGCCCCGTCGTGGTAGCCACCTCCCTGGACGCGGCCCGCCGGCTCCTGGGCGACACCGCCCTCACCTGGCCGAGCGGCCGCGCCGCCCTGCTGGACCTGGCGCTGGCCGCCCGCCGGGGCGACCCGTTCGTGGTCTCCGACCTGGACGCCCCGGGCTGGCTGGAACGCTTCACCGGCAACGACCCGGGCCTCGCGCCCGCCGGCGAGCACCTCTACCAGGGCCACTTCCCCATCGCCCCGGGCGAGTCGAAGGCGGACGGAATCGAGCGTGCGGAGCGCCTGTTGGACGCCGGGTTCCCTGGCTGGCGCACCCGCGAGACATGGCGCCGCGAGGCCCTGGCGACAGGCCGCACCGGCGCGGTGGACCCACCCGGCACGACGTGGCGCGACCGCCCCGCGATCACCCGGGGCCAGGGCGTGTACCTGGCGGGCGACCAGGTGGCGGCCCCGGGAATCCTGTCGGAGGTGGCCTTCAACAGCGGAATGGAGGCGGCGTCGCTGGCGCTCACGGATTTGAGGCTGGCTCGGTTGGACGACCAACACACTTGAGAATATGGATAATTGATCATCAACGCGGGTCAGTCGAGGGCGGCCAGCGCATCCGTCACAAGGGTGCGCGCGGGGGCACCCCGTACGGCGTCCGCCGAAAGCCTCGCGAAGGCCCGCTCGTACAGCTCGACCTGGCTGGGCTGGGTGAGCGTGGCGGCGGCATCCAGCGTGTCCGCATGCACCCGGTGGGCGTCGAAGACGGTGAAGGTGGGCATGGGCCAGACGGTCCGCCGTGATGCGAAGGGGACGATACCCACGGCGACTTGGGGCAGATCCATCGCCGCCAGCAGGTGGCCGAGCTGTGCGGCCATGGCCTCGACCCCGCACAGCCGGTAGCGCAGGACCGACTCCTCCAGAACGAAGGAGAACCGGCGCCCGCCACGGCTCAGCACCGCGTTGCGCCGCATGCGGGCCTCCACGGCATCGCTCACGTCGTCGGGGGTTCCCCGGAACTCCGCGATGGACGACAGCAGGGCGGTGGCGTATCCGGGGGTCTGGAGGAATCCGGGGATCACGTCGGACACGTAGACCCTGAACGCCTTGGTTCGCTGGTACAGATCCCCCGTGGACTCCTGCAAGCGACGCAAGCCACTCCGCTGGAGCCGCCTCCATTGAACATGGGCGTCGTCCAACTGCCGGTTCGCCGCGATCAGATCGGGGACCTGCCCGTCGGCCCCGCAGGCCCCGCACCACGCCCTGATGTCCGCGTCGGACGGCGGCGTCCTGGCGTTCTCGATGCGGGAGGACTTCGACTCCGACCAGCCGCACCTGCCGGCCAGCTCCCGCCCGCTGATCCCCGCATCCTTCCGGATGTCCCGCAACTGGCCTGCCAGGGCTTCCCGAGCAACCTGGACGCTCGATGAGGGGTGCGGGGACATGAAAAGAGACCGGCCTTCGTCAGACGTCGTACAGGTGGTGCGGTACGGCGCGCTCCCATACGGCTTCGAAGGCAGCGGAACACAGCTTCACCAGCTCCGGATCCTTCGTGATCTCATCCTCCACCACGACGCCGTCACCTGAGAAGTGGTGCACCCGGAGCACCGCGCCGTCGAACAGCCAGAAGTCGTTCCCCGGCAGAGCGATTTCCGCAGTCCGGCGCCGCGGCAGCCATCGGACCTCCTCGTCCGCCCACACCGTGGGACAGTGATCCCGGTCGGTGTCAGGGTCGATTCCGATGAACTCAACGGCCATGGTCTGCTCCCGGGTCGGGTGCTTGCGTGTCCTTGCACAAGCTTCTCGGCCAGCCGACATAACGTCAATATGGCCTCCGGACCGGCCAATTGACATGCAAACTGCTGCAAGTTCGTAGAGCCGAGATCAGGCCCATCCCTACGGTCGTCATCACCACGACAGCACCGAGGGGACGGCGGAACATGGTCCAGAAGTGCCAGACACAGGGCATGTGCCGAAGGGCGATCGCGAGCAGCACAACCAGGAGGACCCCCTGATGTGGGCCATCCCGCCGGCAAGCTCCCTCGACGCCTGGCTGTACGAAGCCAGGCCCGTCCCCGGGTGCGCGGGCTGCGCCGACGCCATGGCCCGCCTGGAGGCCGCCATGAAGGCGGGCAACGCCACCGCCCGCTTCAACGCCTCGGCCGACGTGCGCAGCCACCCCGACCACGAGGCAGAGGCCTCATGAAGAGGGCGGCGTCCCGGCGAAGGAGTTGTCGACCGGGGCGCGGCGCGTCGCCAAGAGCCCTCGACTACCCCCCGAGCCTGCCCAGCGCCTCGTCCGTGAGCCGGTACACCGTCCACTCGTCCTGCGGCCGCGCCCCCAGCGACTCGTAGAAGGCGATCGACGGGGTGTTCCAGTTCAGGACCGACCACTCCAGGCGCTCGTACCCCCGCGCCACACAGATGCGGGCCAGTTCCGTCAGGAGGGCCTTGCCGTGGCCGCCGCCCCTGGCCTCGGGGCGTACGTACAAGTCCTCCAGGTAGATGCCGTGCACCCCGCGCCACGTCGAGAAGTTCAGGAACCAGAGCGAGAAGCCGACCGGCTCCCCCGACTCGTCCTCCGCGATGTGTGCGAACGCGGCCGGGTGCTCGCCGAACAGGGCCTCGCGCAGTTGGTCCTCGGTGGCGCGCGCCTCGTCCAGGCACTTCTCGTAGTCGGCCAGCTCGCGGACCATCGCGTGGATCACCGGAACGTCGGAAGGCGTGGCCCTGCGGATCATGGGTGTCGTCATGGGCGCAGGGTAGGGCGCCTCCCCGCCGCCCGCTCGATCATTTCGCTCTGCGGATCCCGACCCCATGGCGCAGGCCTACGGCAGGACGAAGCCGATCGTCGGGAGGCTCGGGAGGCTCGGGAGGACCAGGAAGCGGGACGCCGCCGGGGTCGCGGGGTTGAGGGCGGCCTGCGGGCGCGTCAGGTCGAAGGTCTTCGCCGTCCGCGGCTTCACCCGGTTCTCGGTCGGCAGGGTGTTCCCCGCGCCGGGGAGCTGCGCGATGACGGCATCGGCGGTCATGGACACCGCGATCCACTCGGCCCGGTTGTTCCGCACGTGGACTCTGACCCTTTTCCGCGGTGGCGGCGGCGCGGGTGGTGCCTGAGGGGTGCCCAGGTCCCATGACCATGTCTGGCGGTTGCGCGGAAATCGTGCGGGTCGCTGAGTACGGTCCGGGATGGTCCAGCGTGGCCCGGTCAGCGGAGCCGGCTGCGGGTTCAGCGCAAACCTCCCCAGCATCGGGGGGCTGGGATTCGGCGTGCTGGGGCGCGCCGGCCTCGGCGGATCGTCGGCGACGGGCGGAAGTTCCTCCACCCGCACCTCCACCCCCGCGCACACGACCGGACGGCCGTAATCCATCCGCACAGCGAGGCGCGCCCCGCCCGTGGGCGGCCTGCCCTGCCTCTCCGGCGCGATCGGCTTCCCGGCGTTGGCGGGCTGCTCGCCGTACCGCTTGCAGAGGTACAGCACATCGGCGTACGACTTGGTCGGCAGCGTCGTCCCGTACAGCATCTCCTTCTCCAGGATCCGCCGGGCCGACCCGATCGTCTTGCGCACGTCGTTCAGTGAGGGGACCCACAACCAGCAGCCGGCGAGGGCCACGTCCGCCACCGCCTGGCGCTGCGGGGACTTCATGTGCTCCGCGATCCCGAAGGCGCGCACGAACTCGTGGCGGGCGTCCCGGATCAGTTCGCGGCGGTCCCTCGCACTGCGCCACGTGTCGGGCAGATCGCGTACGTATCTGCGCCCGGCGGCCATGTGCTCCTCGAACTCGCGCGCCGGAATATCGCCGACCACCTTGCCCAGCCGGTCGACCTTGACATTCAACTCCGCGACCATGCCGCCGAGTTGCTGGAGCCCTGACTCCTGCCGGGTCGACGTGCTCACCAGCACGTCCACCACCTGGGACGCCACCCCGGCCCAGGCCGCGTTGTCCATGGCCTGCCCCTGGATCAGCTGCGCCACGGTCGTGCGCGCGGCCAGGACCCCCAGTGCGACCGCCAGCTCAATACCCATGGCCCACCCCCGAGACAGCCAACGCCATCAACTCTAGGGAAATTTCGGCCAGTTGGCTGCCGGATCCCCCCTTCTCGCACCCGGCCCTCCGCCCTCCCCGGGCCACCCCGCATCCAGCCAAGACGCGCACAATCCGGATGTCGGTCCCCCCGCCCGCCCCGCCCCCGTGCGTGAATCGGCGCATGAGGCGATTCACGTACGGCGTGCGACTGCTCCGCCGCGTCCGGGGCTACATCCGCAGCGCCCCCGGCACCTACCTCTGGCTGGCGGCGCTCTTCGTCACCACCATCGCCATGCACCACATGTCACCCGAGTTCGAGGCGGACTTCCTGCGGCAGCGATCCACCAACATCCACGAGCTGTCGACCAACCCCCGCCGGGTCCTGATCGCGAGCGCCTTCTGGATCGACGGCGGCGGCTGGCTCCCGTACGCCGTGCTCTACTCCGTCTTCCACGCCCAGGCCGAACGCTGGCTCGGCACCTTGCGCTGGCTGATCGTCGCCTTCGGTACACACGTGGCCGCCACCTTCATCAGCGAGGGCGCCCTGCTGTGGGCCATCCGGCACGACTACGCACCCCACTCGGCCGTCAACACCCTTGATGTGGGCGTGAGTTACGCCCTCGCCGGTGTCGTCGCCGTCCTCACGTACCGGATCGCGCGGCCCTATCGCTACCTGTACCTCGTCGCGATTCTCGTCATCTACGGCGCCCCGCTCCTCAGCGGCCGCACCTTCACCGACCTCGGGCACTTCGCTTCCGTGCTCATCGGACTCGCCTGCTACCCACTCACCCGCGGGCAGGGCGGCGCCCCCTGGAACCCGGCCGACACGCTGCGTACGGTCGGCCGGGAGACGGGCTTCTCGGGGGCGCGGGCCAAGGACCGGCTTTCCTAGGGCGGTTACGAGATACCGGCGTCCGCCAGCACCTTCTTGAACGCCTCCTCGCTGAAGATCGCCCGGCCGTCGCCCGTCGGCTTCTTCCCGTCGATCAGGATCACGGGGCTGCTGTTGACGCCCGAGTCCTCGAACGCCCCCTCCGCCGCCTTCACGAAGTCCTTGTACGTGTTCTCACGTACCGCCTTGTCGAAGGCTGGCCCGCGCAGGCCGGGCACCTTGTCGGCGATCTTCAGGAGGTTGTCGGCGGTGAAGGCGTCGTCCGTCTCCTTCGCCGGCTGGCTCGCGAAGACGGCCGCGTGGAACTCGGCGAACTTGCCCTGATCGACCGAGGCCCGCATCGCGTTCACGGCCCGCTTCGAGCTGTCGCCGCCGAAGTTGGCGTCGAGGAACGAGGCGATCGTGTAGCGGATCTTGACCTTCTTCTCGGCCGCGAGTTTGGCGACCGCCGCCGCGCCGCCGCCCTCGTAGTGCATGCAGAACGGGCAGCGCGGGTCCTCGTACACCTTCACGGTGTGGGGCGCGTTCGGATCGCCGACGACGATTTCCGCACCCTCGACCTTCGCGGGCAGCTTCGCGAGCGTGGCGGCGTCCGGGGAGGTCTTCGCGGTCAGCTCCGCCTGCGAGGACGTGCCCGATCCGGAGCTCGACCCCGAGCCCGAGCAGGCCGCCGCCGACAGGCCGAAGGCCGTGGCCGCCACCACCGCGACGGCGGCGCGACGGAAACTGCGTACACCCATGAAGATTCAACCTTTCGGCACAAAACAGAGCAAAAATCCTAACCTTCGACACTAAACACCCGGCCGCACCGCCCCGGCCGCCAAAGGTCCCGCCCCACGCCGCCATTGGTCCCACGGATTCCGCAACGACCCCGCCCACCTGCGGATTCCATGGGTGGACAGCTCCACGATCCGGGTGTACGAACAACCCCCATGAGCACGATCAACGGCGGAATCTCCTTCTGGTACGCGACCGACGGCATCCCCGCACCCCGCGAGCCGCTGCCCGGCGACGCGACCGCCGACGTGGTGATCGTCGGCGGCGGATACACCGGCTTGTGGACGGCGTACTACCTGAAGAAGGCGGCGCCCTTCCTCTCCATCACCGTCCTGGAGTCCCGTTTCTGCGGCTACGGAGCCTCCGGGCGCAACGGCGGCTGGCTGTACAACGGCATCGCGGGCCGCGACCGGTACGCGAAGCTGCACGGGCAGGAGAGCGCGGTCCGGCTGCAGCGGGCGATGAACGACACCGTGGGTGAAGTGGTGCGAGTCGCCGGCGAGGAGTCGATCGATGCCGACATCCACCAGGGCGGCGTACTCGAAGTCGCTTACACACCAGCCCAGTTGGAGCGTTTGAAAGCCTTCCACGCCGCCGAGATCGCCTTCGGCGAGAAGGACCGCGTACTGCTCGGGGCGCGCGAGACCGCGGAACGCGTCCGGGTCAGCGGGGCGGTCGGCGCCACCTGGACCCCGCACGGGGCGCGCGTCCACCCGGTGAAGCTGCTCAAGGGGCTCGCGGCGGCGGTCGAGGCGCTCGGGGTCACGGTGTACGAGTCGACGCCGGTCACCGAGATCCGGCCCCGGCACGCCGTCACCCCGTACGGAACGGTGCGCGCGCCCTACATCCTGCGCTGCACCGAGGGGTTCACCGCCTCGCTCAAGGGGCAGCGGCGGGCCTGGCTGCCCATGAACTCGTCCATGATCGCGACGGAGCCGCTCGGTCCTGAGGTGTGGGAGGCGATCGGCTGGGCGGGGCGCGAGACGCTGGGCGACATGGCGCACGCGTACATGTACGCGCAGCGCACGGCCGACGACCGGATCGCCCTGGGCGGCCGGGGCGTCCCGTACCGCTTCGGTTCGCGCACCGACAACGACGGCCGCACCCGGGCCGCCACGGTGGAGGCACTGCGGGAGATCCTGGTGCGCTTCTTCCCGCAGCTGGCCGGGGTACGAGTCAGCCACGCCTGGTCGGGGGTGCTCGGCGTGCCACGCGACTGGTGCGCCACGGTCACCCTGGACCGCACGACGGGTCTTGGCTGGGCAGGCGGCTACGTCGGCTCGGGCGTGGCCACGGCGAACCTCGCGGCGCGGACGTTGCGGGACCTGGTGCGGCAGGACTCGGGGCAGGCGGGGGGTACTGAGCTGACGGCCCTGCCGTGGGTGAACCACAAGGTGCGGCGCTGGGAGCCGGAGCCGCTGCGGTGGCTTGGGGTGCAGGGTATGTACGCGGCGTACCGGGCCGCGGACCGGAGGGAGCTGTCGCGCCACCGTGCTGCGACGGACCGGATCGCGACCCTGGCCGACCGAATAGCGGGCCGCCACTGACCCGGCCTCCCTGGGCCCCACCCCGCCCCTTCCCTGAACCCGCCGGGGGTGGCATGAGCTGAGGCCCGTCTCCCGGGGGGGGGCTGGCGAGGGTGGCTGGTCGCTCCCCCAAGTTCTCGGCTTCGCTCGAACAGGGGGGACCCCCATGAACAGGGGACCCCCATCGCGGCGGAGCCGCACATGTCACAGCCCCGCGCTCCTTCCACGGTTGATCGTGGCCAGCAGCGGCATCTTCAGCCCGTCATGGGGGTCCCCCTGGCCCTTAAGGCATTGGGGGAGTTTGAGGACGAGCGCCCTTCAGTCGCGAACGGGGTCTGGGGCGGAGCCCCAGGAACGACCACCGGGCCGGAGCCGGACAACCAACC